>NZ_CACTIB010000016.1 GCF_902712995.1 Candidatus Mycoplasma haematohominis | reverse complement strand
GGTGTATAAGGGGGGGGTTGAATATGGAAAAGACTGGATGAAGTCGTTCAATTCATCAGAGGCTTTAGTTTTGACGATAAAAAATACACAAGTTCAGGTTACCCAATAGTAAAGGTACTAAATATCCAAAATGGAAAGATAGACACAGATCAACTAGTTTATTTCCACTTAACTGACTACAAACAAAATCTAGATAAATTCATACTCGAACCCCAAGAAGTCTGCATAACTATTTCAGGTGCCAGTTCAGGAAAAATAGCCATAAATAATCACAACCAAAATTTCTACATCAGTTCAACAGTTTGTAAACTGAAAATAAGAAATCAAATAACCTCCAATTACTTATTTCACGCCCTAAACCAGATACAACCACAAATAAAAAATTTAGTTAGAGGAGGAGCAGTAAAAGGAATTTCACTAGAACAACTGAAAAAAGTAGAAATACCTGTTCCGCCTATAGAAACTCAAAACAAAATTTCCAAACTACTAGATTCACTAATCCAACTAAAAGAAAACTTAGAACAAGAACTAACGCTACGTAAACATCAATTTAAACACTACTTAGATAAGTTAATTTCAGTCAACAAAAATATAAAAACCATACAAGAAATTTCAACAGATATTTATAGAGGAAACGGAGTAAGAAAAGAACACATAGGTTCTGGCAAATTCCCATACATTGTCTACGGAGAGCTATACACAAAATATAGAACATTTATATATAAACCAGACTCAACCATAAATCCAGATCTAATAAAGAAGAAAAGATACTGCCAATACGGAGATTTACTAATTACTTCAACAGGCGAAAAGCCAGAAGAAATCGCAAAAACTTGTACATATCTCAGTAAAGAAAAATGTATAGCTGGATGAGGTTTATTCGTACTCAAACATAATCAAAATCCAAAATATTTAGCCTATGCCTTGTCTACCGCATATGCCGAACAACAAAAACAAACTATGGCCACAAAAAGCACAATAGTCAACATATCAACAAACAAATTCAAAAAAATAAAAATACCTATTCCTAGTTTAGAAATCCAAGAAAAAATAGTTCAAAAACTAGAGTATTTAAGAGAGTTATGCGAAGGAGAAATAGGAATTAAAGCAGAAATTGAAGTAACAGAAAAACAATACAAATGTTTCAGAGACCTATTAATTCCCCAAACAAAAAATTAAAGGTATATTTTGCATATTCAAAACAACACATGAACGTTTTTAAGACTTTTCGCGTTTAATAAACTTTCCTAATTCTCACGCACATAAACTTCAATGCAGTTATCTTCAAGATCAAAATTTTTTTGTCCAAAAAAAATTCTTTTTTAAAAGAGAGGTGTATAAGGGGGGGGTTGGGAATGAAAATCTCTTTCAGAGGTTCTCAGAAGAATACAACGAGGATTTAATTTTTCTGAAAAAATATACCATAACTCTGGATTTCCAATACTAAAAGTACTGAATATCCAAAAAGGAGAAATAAATACTGATGAATTAATCTACTTCAGAAAAGAAGACTATTCCCAAAACCTAGACAAGTTCATACTCAAACCAAAAGAAGTCTGCATAACAGTCTCAGGAGCTAGTTCCGGAAAAATAGCTATAAATAATCACAATCAAGATTTCTACTTAAGCTCAGCTGTCTGCGCCTTAAAAGTAAACAACCAAATAACTTCTGATTATTTATTTCACGCCTTAAATAAATTCGAACCAAAAATAAAACAACTAGTAAGAGGTGGCGCAATTAAAGGTATTTCAATATCAGAACTAAAAAATCTATTGATCCCAGTCCCATCAATAGAAATTCAAAACAAGATCTCAAATTTTTTAAATCTACATCTTGAATTAATAAGTCAATTAACTTGTGAACTTCAATTAAGAAAACAACAATACGAACACTACAAAGAAAAACTAATTTCTCAAATTCAAAATACAAAAACAATAGAAGAAATAGCCACTCAAATCTACAGAGGAAATGGAGTAAGAAAAGAATTTATTGGTTCTGGAAACTATCCATACATAGTCTATGGCGAACTCTATACCAAATATGGAATGTGTATTTACAAACCTATTTCCTCAATAAATCCAGATCTAATCTCAAAGAAAAAATACTGTGAATATGGAGATCTTCTAATTACCTTAACTGGAGAAAATCCTAAAGAAATAGCCACAACATCTGCTTATTTAGGAAAAGACGAATGCATTGCAGGATGAGGTCTATTTGTACTTAAACACAACCAAAACCCAAAATATTTAGCTTATGCTCTATCAACATCTAACGTTCAACAACAAAAACAAATGCTAGCTTCAAACAGCACAATGGCCAATATAACTGCCGACAAACTGAAACAAATAAAAATTCCTTTGCCTCCTCTAGAAGTACAAGAAAGAATAGTAAATATTCTTGATAAATTCAGAAAATTATGTGAATATGAAACGGGTATTGCTAAAGAAATAGAAATGGCTAAGAAGCAATACGAATGCTACAGAGACTTGCTAATAATCGAAAATTGAATAAAAAAGTAATTTGATAAAGACTTGAAAACTTCAAAAATTACAAAAAAACATCTAACTACAAACAAATAAACAAAATATAGAGCCAAAAATTTTATGCTACACGGCACAGCAAAAACAACAATAACAGTGGTTTTAATGCTAATAGGATGTACTGCTGGTTACTTTGGAGCAGCATCATATTACGAAAAACATCCTCAAACTCTTGCGCAGTCGCATGAATGTGATGGTTCTAACTACGCTGACAAACTATGTCACGCTAATAAAGCAGTTTTATTAGGAATAAATCCAAAAGAAAATTGAAGAACCTGAAAACAAAAAGAAATAAATCTTAAAAATAGTTCTGAAACTCCAAGTAGCACAGAATTCAAAACATTAAAAGAAACACTAAAAACCAAAAAAGACGGAGAACTAAACGGAAGCCAAATAAAAGATACCTGTGCAAAAACTTATGTTCAACCTTCAGCTAACACTAACACCAATAAAACCAATCAAGAAAACGACATCAAAAAATGATGTTCTTTAACTACAAGTGCTCAAGCTTAAGCTTACCAATAAATGCATAATTCCTAAATTCTCCATAGACACTATCTATTCCAAATCCAGCAACTCCAACAGTAGTAGGTAATAGAAGCCCAAACATATCCAAATCCTTATGTGCTTCTTTCTTAGTTGTCGCAAATAAAGTAAGTGTTTTAATTTTCTTAGCTCCCAAATCGCCTACTCGTTTTTTCAGCGACTTAATAAACTCCCCATTCTCTAAAACATCATCGATTATCAAAACATCTCTACCTTTAACATCAGCTTGAACCAAATCAAACATATCGTTATGAACAGGTTTTTTATTTTTCAATAAGTGCTTAATAAGAGAAGAATTAATAGACTTCAACTCCACAGGAAAATTCAATTTAGTCAACAAATGAGAAAGAAATACTATCGTTCCTTCTCTTAAAACTATCAACTTAACAGGAACATCTCTATTTCCATATTCGCAATTCAATCTCAAAGCTACAGACTCAATAGCATTAATAATCTCTTCCTTCTCGTAAAAAACAGTATCAAACCTACTTCTCTTCTCAGACTCTAAAAAGATTCTTTCATAGAAAACATCCAGACTCTTTAGTTGATAAGCAGGATCAAAAATATTCTTTATTGTTTCCTCTCCTAAATAATCAACAACATCTGTCCTCATCATAGCTTCTTGAAAACTAATTTTTGAATCAACAGAATCTTTTCTTATTGTCTCTATGTGCTGATTTATCTCTCCAACTGAAATACATTTAGATCTCTTCAACAATTCTTTAAAAGCAATATTTCTAAAAGCTAAATAATCATTCTCTCTAATATTCTTCATCATTCTCTTCTTATCTATAGACAAATGAGCCATCACCTTATAAAAACGCTTAATAATCTGAACTGCGGTGCTAAATGCATCTAAGAAAACAACCCTATCCAAAGAAGAGTGGGATATATCTCTTTCAAATCAAATAGCTGTATTTCTAGAAGCAGCGTAACAGTAAGAGTTAAATAATCTGCAAAGCCCGCATATATTTTCTAAAGTAATAGGATTTCTCTTGTGAGGCATAGAAGAAGAACCTACTTGCTCACCATAAAAAAACTCATAAACCTCGCCAACTTCTGTCCTAGCCAGCAATCTAATTTCTTGACACAAATTATGAATAGATTGGATCAACCTATTCATCAATCAAAAATGTTTGTAGTATCTATCCCTGCTTAATACTTGAGTAGAACAATCAGCGCTATATAAATCTAACTCAGCAGCAACAAAATCTTGTAATTCTGGATCTATATGAGAACAAATACCCATAGACCCAGATATAGAAACACACTCTACATATTTTCTATGCCTCTCAATATCAGCTACAGCCTCTCTCATGTCCTCATAGCACAAAGCTATTTTGTATCCAAAAGAAGTAATTCCGTTTACCCTTCACAAATCATCTCTGCTCAATAAATATGCATCTTTATTAGATTTAGACAATCTTCTTAATCTAAGCAATAAGTCATATGCTGCTTTTATAAAAACGGCATTTGCTTCTCTAAACATCATGGAATTACCCGTATCAACCAAATCAGATGAAGTAAGTCCGTAATGCAATCACTTTTTAATAGAAGGTTTTGCTGTATTAGAAACGTGATTAATGAAAGCGACTACATCATGATTCGTTTTTTTCTCTAAAGTCCTTATCTTGCTTGGAACTATTAACGCTTCCTCTTCAAATTCATTAACAACTGCCTCATTTAAAATGTCTTTTTTTGCAAGATACTTAAGTAATAAAATTTCAATTTTCAACCATTTTTTATGCTTGCTACTATCAGAAAAGATATTTTCTATAGATTTAACTGAGTATCTCTTTATCATTAGGTTTAGGTAAGAAATATACTTATAAACTAAATATATATGACAACAAGTTCAAAATGTTAAAGGATTTAATTAAATAATAAGTATGTCAAACCGCAAAGAACAAAGAAAAATACAGGAGGGGATAGAAATAAGAGAAAGAATTAAGAAATTCAACAATAGTTACGGATATTTAGTTAGTGACGCAATTAGGTACTGCGATCACGACATTCGGATAAGACTTAGACAAATAGAAAATCTGTTTTCTCCTTATCTAGGAGAAGATGAAAGACACCTAAAAATAAGGAGATTCAATACTCCTATTAGTTTTGCAAGGTTTATTGAATTTAAAAAAATGAAAAGTTGAATGGTATACAGCAGAAATAAAGAGTTTAAGAAAGCACTTAAAGAAGTAGGCAGCATCTATGAAAGACAGTGATTTAGAAACCTAGAGGTTTTCAGAATGTTGATTTCTGGAGCGGAAAAATATTTTTATGAACTTAAGGATAATTTCTGTCTTAAACAGCTTTGCAAGCAGGAGAATTACATAGGTTTTCAAGCTAATTTATTTAGAAAAAGAAGAATTGCAGAAGCAGATGAACTAATAAAGGAATTGAAAAGAATTAAAGAAATCTTAAGAAAAGATTTATTTGTAAACGACATTGATTATTACATAAGAGCCTATATGGATTTCTTCGTTCAATGTAGATTCAGACTAGCCAGATTTGTAGAAAGATTAGACGTGGCTTTAAACAGCGTTGGAGATCTAGCGAATAAAAAACTTGTTATCAAAGATACAGATGATGAAAAGATTAGCTTGGAGTTACCTAGTTGAAACTACTTTTCTAAGTTCGAATAATCAAAAATACATAAACAACAAGCAGATATAACTACGAAAATTGGTTCTTCTGTGAAATTTGTATTTAGAGATTGCTCGAAAGTATAATGTGCCAAAAAAAATAAATCCTCCTTTGAATTTAAAGGGTGTTAGGTTTATTAAGCGGGAAAACAATTATCTGTTTTTTCATTCCCTGTGTAGTGATATCAGGAATAATTGCTGCAAAGATGAGCGCAGATCAAAACAATTCTCTTGAATGATTGATCAGTAACGATTCAATGATGTTTGAAAAGGCAGTTCCTGGAGAAAAAATAGAAAAAGAAAGGGATTTTTCTTTAATGAATGAATCGGATTATAGAACACGAAAAATAGCAGAGAACTCCTTAGAAGAAGTATTCTCATCAGAATACAAAATATTTAAGCAAACATCTGAAGATGGAGAGATAATATTCAGAGAAAGAAATGAATTCTACATTCCCAAACTATTAAATACTCAAAATCAGGAATATGGATGAAGATCAGTAATCGAAGTTCACAAAAAAACTCTTGCCGGAATTACAGTAAAAAGACTAATAAAAAATTGCCAACAACTGTTAGAAAGCTCAATATCATCTACATCAATATCCGAGATTAAAAGAAAATACAAAATAGTGTCAGAATTTTGCGCTTTCCCTATGAAGATAAGAGAGAAAATTGCCTACAAAAAAATCAATTTTTATAAGGAAATAATGGAAGATAGCTTTTATCATTCATATCAAAAACAAAATATAAGATCTTCATATAAATCAGACGAGCAAGAAGAAACAAACGAATATAAAATTAATTCAGAATCTTGGTGCGACTGATTTCCTAGTAACTACACTGTAGGAATTAGTACAACTACTATAGATGAAATAAATTTTGTAAGAAATTGTTATCCGAATTTTAAATAGTAATAAGATTTAATTAATGGGAAATCGTACGAAAGAAATAATTCAAAGAAAGGCGGATGAGGTTTCTTTATTGTCTAAGGACATAAAGGAATTTGGTTCATTCTTAGTTTTTGAGTATTTAGGTCTTAACTCGGAAGAGATATCGATATTAAGAAGGAAGGTCAGAGAATCAAAATCTAAATTGATTGTTCATAAAAACAATATTTTGAACAGAACTTTTAAAGAATTGAAACTCGGAAACAGTGAAGAAATGACTGGATCTAGTGCCATTCTATTAACTAACAACGATATAAAACCATTCCAGGATGTAATCAAACTAACTAAAGAAAAAGATTTCCTGAAACTCAAACTTGCTTATTTCGATAACGAAGTCATCGAAAAAGAAAATTTAAAACTTCTATCTAGCCTAGGAAGCAAAGAAGACCTATTGGTTAGACTGTCTCAAACTCTGCTTTCTCCACTTTACAAATTGACCTTCTTGATAAAGAATGTTGAAAAACAGTAATTTATTAAATAAAATCTAAATAGACAAAAAATATGAGCAAGTTATCAGCAGGCGAAATAATAGAAACATTAAAGCAATATACCATTCTTGAAATAAATGAATTGGTAAAAGCTATTGAAACCGAGTTCAATATTTCTGCTAATTTTTCAGTAGCGGCTCCAACTTCAGATTCTGGGGCAAAAGAAGATGCTCAGTCAGAATTTGCTCTCCACTTAACTAATGCCGGCGCAAATAAAATTGCGGTAATAAAAGTAATTCGTGAAATTACTGGTATCGGATTAATGGAAGCGAAAAAAATGGTAGATTCTACTCCCTCCTTAATAAAAGATGTCGTTCCTGCTGAAGAAGTAGAAGCTCTTAAAAAGAAATTTACAGAGGCTGGGGCAACAGTCGAATTCAAATAATTCCAAATAAATTAAAGCGGTGCCGAATCGGAGAATCGAACTCCGAGCTAGACATTACCATTGTCTTGTTTTGCCATTAAACTAATTCGGCATACATTAAATTTTATGTCATATATTCCATTTTTTACTGAAGACGATAATTTAACAGCCCTTAAAAAGATGAAGGTGCTGTTTCTAATAAAGAAAATAAGACTCACTGACATTAGTATTTTTCTTGTATGAATAGCTCCCTTTATCATCAATTTCATTTATTTTGCGCTAATCCTAGGAAAAAATAAAGCATCGGAAATTTTCTCAACATTTGGATCTCTTTTCACAGGAAGTCCTTCTTCAAGTGATTGATCAACTTGGTACGGCACCTTACATATATGCGCAATGATTCTTACTGTTCTATTAAGAATCATTTTAGGAGTAAATCTTTACAAAAAAATGAAGAAGTATAAAAGGGAACATTCAACTTTCAATTGAGACAAAAAATCTCGATATTGATGGCTTGTGTTCTTCCCTTTCGTTAGTTTTGCGATATACCCAACATTACTTCGTTTGACTAAATTTGAGCTAGTACACAAATATAATTTATAGATGATGCTTTTTTTAATATGATGTCAGAAATTCAAGTTAAGTTATTGTCCTTTGATTACAGGCTCCTAGATCTTTGAGTTAAAAAGATTGTTGAACTTGCTCTATTACACCAAGTAAAAGTTAAAGGCCCTTTGCCTCTTCCAACAAAAAGAAAACTTTACACATTCCAAAAATCTCCACACGTTAACAAACCTTCCATGGAACAATTTGAAAAAAAAGAACATAGAAGATTGATAATCTTTACTTCTTTCAATCAAGATTTAATTGCAGATATTCAAAAAATGAGCTTGCCTGCTTCCTTAGATTTGAACGTTAAGTTCAAATAACCCTCCAAAAAATTAAATTGTTCTCCCTAATAGGTAAAAAAGTGGGCATGACCCAATTATTTTCTGAAACTGGTGAATTGGTGCCGGTTACTGTTATTGAAGTGGCTCCAAATCTAGTCGTAGATATAAAAACTCAAGAAAGAAATAAATATTCCGCATTAGTTGTCGGATATGGAGAAATAAGAGAAAAATTAGTTAACAAGCCATTAACTGGCCAATACAAAAAAGCTGGAAAAGGAGTTAGAAGACATGTTTACGAACTAAAAGGATTAGACAGTTCTAAATATCAAATTGGTGATTTAATAAGCTTCGAAAATTTATTCAAAATCGGTGATTTAATAGATGTTCAAGGAACAACTAAAGGTCATGGTTTCACAGGAGCAATAAAACTTTGAAATTTCAGATGTGGGCCTAAATCCCACGGTGCAGGTTATCCACATAGATTCGGTGGTTCCCTAGAAACAGGTAGGGGTGGTTCTGCAGCTCAAAAAGTTTGGAAAGGTAAAAAAATGGGCGGAAGATATGGTTCTGAATTAGTTACTGCTGTAAATTTGGAAATTGTTCATACAGATCAAGAAAAAAAATTAATTTTCTTAAGAGGTTGTGTTCCTGGCAAACCTGAGGGAATAGTAAAGCTAAAACCAACGACAAGAAAAAGGAAACAGGTTTCTGCTCCTTTCAAAATTTATAAAAATAAATCAATTGACGAATCTGCTTCAGTACAACAATAGTAATTATGAAAAAAATAAAGGTAATAGATAAGGAGGGAAAGTTTGGAAAGGAACAAGTAGTTCCTGAAACTGTAATAACCCCAAAAAGAATAAATAGACACACTATTTTTGAGACAGTTAATGCTGAAAATCAAAATAGAAGGCAAGGAACTCACGACACTAAAAATAAATCAGAAGTTTCTGGTACAGGCAAAAAGCCTTACAAACAAAAGCACACAGGTAGAGCAAGACAAGGTTCAAAAAGAAACCCTCATTACACAGGTGGTGGTATAGCTTTTGGCCCTACTCCAGAAAAAAATTACACAGTCAAAGTAAATAAAAAAGTATCAAAAATTGCTTACATAACTTCATGATTTAGTATTATCGAATCAGAAAACATTTGTATACTTAATGACTCTGTATGTTCTATTTCTTACAAAACAAAAGAATTTAATCAGTTCTTAAAAAAAGCAAATTTATTGAATAAAAAAATACTACTCATAACTAATATGGACGAAAAAAGCTTTTCAAGTTCAACAAGAAACATAAGGAATTTGATTCTAAGAAGTCCAAATAATTGCTCAGTAAGAGATTTACTAAATCAAGACTACTTACTAGTAACTAACAAAGCTATTGATGAAATCTACAAAAAATTAGAAACATGGAAATAAGCTCAGTAATAATAAAACCAAAATTAACTGAAAAGACTCAGTTGATGAGAGGATTTAAAAATCCAAAGATGGCTTTCGTTGTCAATAGCAAAGCCAACAAATATCAGATCGCCAATGCTTTCTTTTCAATGTTTGAAACTAAACCAAAATCAGTGAATGTTTTAAAAAGAAAACCAGCAAAAGCAAGGTATATGAATAAGAATAGAAAGAATTACCATAAAGGTTTCAAAATAGCTTTCATCACTGTTAATGCAGATGATTTTGCGCAATTACAAGACAAAGTCATGAAAGAAATGAACAAAGCAAAAGAAGAGAGCGAAACCATAGTTGAGACAGAAGAAACAAATAAAGAAGGAGATGGCAATTAAACAAGTAGTTACTAGATCATCAGGTAGAAGAAAAATAATTCTTGTTAATTACAAGAAAACTTTGAGTGCTGACTCTCCACTTAAGTCTTTAACTACGCCCTTAAACAAAACAGGAGGAAGAAATAATACTGGTAGGTTAACAGTAAGACACAGAGGTGGAGGACATAAAAGAAGATACAGGATTATAGATTTCAAAAGAAATAAAGACAACATACCAGGAATAATAAAGACTATTGAATATGACCCAAATAGATCAGGATTTATTTCCTTAGTCGCTTATCTTGATGGAGAAAGAAGATATATTCTTACTCCGGAAGGAATAAAGGTAGGAGATAGGATTGTTTCCGGAGAAGAAGGGATAGATGCAAAAGTTGGAAATTGCATGCCTATAGGGAAAATAATGGAAGGTACCTTTATACACAATATTGAATTAGATCCTGGTAGGGGCGGAAAATTAGCAAGAGCTGCTGGAGCTTATGCTCAAGTATTAGGTAAAGACTCAACCGGTAAATTTACAGTAATTAAATTAACCTCTAAAGAAAATAGGAAAATTCCAAACGCTGCAAGAGTGACTATAGGAGCAGTATCAAATGCAGATCATAGCTTAGTTAGATTAGGAAAAGCAGGAAAAAGTAGATATTTAGGTATTAGGCCAACTGTTAGAGGATCAGCCATGAACCCTAATGATCATATTCATGGTGGTGGTGAAGGTAGGAGTCCAATCGGTAGAGACGCTCCTAGAACACCATGAGGTAAAAAATGTATGGGTGTTAAAACTAGAAAGAAAACAAAAAGATCTAACTCAATGATAGTTGTTTCAAGACATTTCAAAAATAAAAAATAAAATCTATAAGTATGTCACGTAGTTCAAAGAAAGGTTTATACGTAGAACCATCGCTGTTAAAAAAGGCTATTGCGATGCAAAATCAAGAGAAGAAAAAGATAATAAAAACTTGATCAAGAAGAAGCACAATATATCCTGAATTTGTAGGTTTAACTTTTGCAGTTCACAATGGAAAGAATTTTGTAAACGTTTATTGCACAGAGTATATGCTTGGTCATAAACTAGGGGAATTTGCATTGACGAGGGTATTTAAACAACATACTGCTGCAAAAGGTAAGAAATAATTATGCTGGCTAAAGCAATTCAAAGAAACGTTCATGTTTCATCTAAAAAAGCTAATCTATGTTGCAGATTAATAAGAAATAAATCCGTAGAACAAGCTTTGAAGATTCTAGAAAATCAACCTCACAAAACAGCTAAGTATTTAAGTAAGTTATTAATTGCTGCCTGCGCTAATGCTGTTCATAATCATGCTATGTCTGGTAGAGATTTGTATGTATTTAGTAGTATTGCCAATCAAGGTAGAACTCTTAAAAGAACAATGCCAAGAGCAAGAGGTAGAGCTGATTTAATGAGAAAGAGATTTTCTCATTTAGAAGTGTGGGTTTCAGATGATCCACAAGAGAAAGAAAAAAGAAATGCTATCTTTCTGAAACCACGAGCACATCAGAGTAAATATAGAAAATCACTTGATAAAAATACATCTATTGAGATTATGCCTAAATTAATTGCTAAAAAGCAAAGAGAATCAGAAGGGAATTAATCATGGGTCAGAAGGTAAATCCTAATAGTCTTAGGTTCGGTTTAAACAAGAATTGGGTTTCTAGGTGAAACGCTCAAGACGGAAAAACAAGAGCTAAGTGAATTCTTGAAGATGAAGCAGTAAGAAAGCTACTAAAGGAAAAATTTAGACCTTGTGGTGTTGGATATATAGAAATAGAAAGATTTGCAAACGCCAACAAATCAACAACAATAGTTATCTATTTACATGTATCTCAAATAGGATTGCTTTATTCAGGAGAAAAAGAAATACAAATGGTACACAGAGGACTTAAAAAGATACTGGGCAAAAATATAAATATCAAACTAGAACCAAGAGAATTAGCAAATCCTTCTGTATCAGCTGAGTTAATTGGTCAGGAAATAGTTGATGTAATTCAGAATAGATTACCGCACAGATCATCAGTTAAGAGATTGATGAAGAAATCTATGCTTGCAGGAGCTCAGGGAATAAAAGTAAAAATATCTGGAAGAATAAATGGAGTTGAAATTGCTAGAAGTGAAAGCTATGCTGATGGTTCAGTTCCTCTATCTACTTTTAGAGCTGACATAGATTATTCATTCCAAACAGCTAAAACTTCATATGGAATAATAGGAGTAAAGGTTTGAGTTAACAGAGGATTGTATTTCGGAAAAAGATTTATGCCTCTACCTTCTGCGCCTTCAAAAGGAAATTGAAAATCAGATAAATCAAAAGATAATAAATATATTGCAGCGACTTATTAATAAACTATGCTACAGCCAAAAAGGGTTAAGTGAAGAAAACCTCACAAAGTTAGTTACATGGGAGCAGCAAAAGGAAATAGATATGTTGCTTTTGGGAGTGCAGGAATAATGGCAGAGGAAGGTGCTTGAATAACCGATAGACAAATAGAATCTGCAAGGATTGCAATTTCAAAAAAATTAGGAAAAGTTGGAAAAATGTGGATAAGAATTTTCCCTCACATGTCTTTGACTAAAAAACCTCTAGAGGTAAGGATGGGATCCGGTAAGGGTGCTCCTGAAAAGTTTGTGTGTCCTGTAAAAAAAGGAACTATTCTTTTTGAAATAGAAGGTTTGGGAGTAGAAGAAACAAAAAGAGCTTTTTATTTAGCAGGAGCTAAGTTACCTATTAAAACAAAAACTGTTTTTAGAGCAGAGTGCAATAAACAAACAATGTGTGGCGCTATTAAAAAATAACAATGATTACAAAAGAACTAAGAAGTTATGACACACAGAAGATTAAATCTATGGTGATTCAATTAAAAGCTTCTATTCTTGAAAATAGATTTAAATTGGCTCAAGGAGAAATAACCAATACTGGTATATTCAAACAAAGTAGAAAGGTAATTGCTCAACTTTTAACTATCTTGCAAGAAAGAGGAGAGAAAATATCATTTAAAGATTGAAAAGCATACAGTGATTCTGTAAAAGAGAAAAGCGATAAAAAATAATGACCCCAGATAAACGACCCTCAACCAATAAAACAGGAGGAAAAAAGGTTTTACAAGGAGTTATTACTTCTACAAAAAGTGCAAAGACTATAGTAGTTACAGTAGAAAGAAAATTTATGCATGCGCTATATAAAAAACACGTAGTTTCTCATAAAAAATTTCATGCCCATGATGAAAAAGAAGAGGGAAAGGATGGAGATTTAGTAAAAATTATTAGTTGTAGACCATTGTCAGCGAAAAAAAGATGGAGATTGCTGGAAATAACAAAACCCGCTAAATAAGTATGATTCAATTCATGAGCCGATTGCAAGTGGCTGACAATTCTGGTGCAAGGGAGGTAGGTGTTATAAAAGTTTACGGAGGAACAAAAAGAAGATATGCATCTATTGGTGACGTTGTTTTAGTTTCAGTAAAAAGTCTTTCAACATCAGGGAATATCAAAAAAGGTGACATGTTTAAAGCTTTGGTTGTAAGAACTAAAAAACCTATCAATAGAAAAAATGGAGTAATGATCTCATTTGACGAAAATGCGTGCATACTTATAAAGGAGGATAAAAATCCTATAGGAACGAGAATTTTTGGTCCTGTAACTAGAGAATTAAGAAAAGGAGGGTATACAAAAATTCTTTCCCTAGCCCCTGCAGTACTATAGTGAGAAGAATAATAAAAAAAGACAAAGTGAAAGTCATCAGCGGTAGATACAAAGGATCTGTAGGTACCGTTTTGGAAGTATTAGTCAAAGAGAATAGAGTGTTAGTAGAGGGCGTGAACAAAGTAAGAAAATGTATAAAAAATAGTAAAAGTTCAGAGAATTATCAAGAAAAGGAAGCTCCTATACATATTTCAAATGTAGCTTTAATAGATGCAAAAACAGAAAAACCAATAAAAGTAGGGTACATGATAAAGGACGGAAAGAAAATTAGAGTTAATAGAAAAACAAAAGAAGAAATTCCTAGAAACTTTTAGATGAATCGTTTACATAAGAAATTTAGGGAGGAGATTACACCTCAACTAAAGGAAAAGTTTAATTTTTCTTCAGTAATGCAGGTTCCAAGACTTGAGAAAATAGTTATCAATATTGGTTGCGGAGACGCTACGCAAGACAGAAGGTATCTAGAGTCTTCTTTCTCAGAATTAGAACTAATAACTAACCAAAAACCATATATAACTAAAGCTAAAAAATCAGTTGCTGAATTTAAATTAAGAGAAGGACAATCTATAGGTCTTAAGGTTACATTAAGAAATAAAAATATGTGAAACTTTCTGGATAAATTAATAAACATAGCTCTTCCTCGTGTAAGAGACTTCAAAGGAATTAAAAGTAATTCTTTCGACGGAAGAGGGAATTTAACTGTAGGAATAAAGGAACAAATTATATTTACGGAAATCGTTTACGACAACATTAAGAAAACAAGAGGTATGGACGTTACATTTGTAACATCAACTAACAAAGATGAAGAAGCTTATGCTCTCCTTTCTTCATTAGGAGTTCCATTAACTAAAAGATCTCAACAGATAGCAGAATAGTATGGCAAGAAAAGCGTTAATAGAAAAAAGTAAAAGAGTTCCTAAGTTTAAGGTAAGAGCGTACAATAGATGTCAAAGATGTGGTAGACCTAGAGCTGTGTTTAGAGATTTTTGCTTATGCAGACTATGTTTCAGAGATTGCGCAACAAAAGGAATGCTGCCTGGAATTAAAAAAGCATCATGATAACCGATCCAATTGCAAACGCTCTTTGCGCAATAAGTAATGCAATCAAGTCAAGAAAGAAGACTGTTTCTTTCTATTCCTCTAAGTTATTACTTGCAATACTAAAAATAATGAAAGATGAAGGTTACATAATTGATTACATAAATAAGACATTCGAAAACGGAGTTTCCTATGTAACTGTTTATCTAAAGTACAAATCAGGAGTATCAGCAATAAGAGGTCTTAAAAGGGTATCTAAACCAGGCTACAGGGTTTACTGCAAAAACAAGAATCTTCCAATAATTATGAATGGAATGGGAACAGTAATAATTTCTTCTAGTCAGGGAGTTATTTGCGAGAAAACATCTAAGAAATTAAATGTCGGAGGAGAAATAATAGCTTACATTTGATAATGTCACGAATTGGTAATAGGGAATTAAGGGTTCCGGATGGTATAAAAGTTGAGATTAGCGATAACTTAATTGTTGTCGAGAATACTCAAAATAAAAAGCTTGAAATTAAGTACAACAAATTCTTTGTAACTCCAAAGTTAGAGAATGGAGTATTTACTACCTCAAAGGTAAACAACTCTAAGCACTCTAGAGCTCAATTCGGAACTATTAATGCTTTAGTAAATAATGCTTTTTCTGGCTTGACAAATCCATTTGTAAAGAAATTAGAGATCGTAGGTGTTGGATACAAGGCAACTATGGCTGGAGAAAAATTAAGGCTAGATCTAGGATACTCACACCCTATATTTCTAGACATTCCTTCAGATGTAACTCTTAAATTAATTTCTTCCTTAGAGATAGAATTAAGTTCATACAATAAAGAATCTCTTGGTTCTTTAGCTTCTCAAATAAGAGGGTTTAGACCTCCAGAACCTTACAAAGGAAAAGGGGTCAAATACAAGGATGAAATAATAATTAAGAAAGTAGGAAAAACCTCTGAAGGAACTAAAAAATAGAAATGAAAAAAGTTAATCAAAATAATAAAGCTCTTAGAGATGCAAGACATAAAAGGATATTGTCTAGAGTAAGAGAAGGAAATGACAGAATAAGGGTGAGAGTGACAAAGACAAATTCACATGTTTACATTCAATCAATAAAAGATCTAGAACAAAAAACTATTGCTTCTTCTAGTTCTCTGTCTTTAAAACTTAAAAATGGAAATAAAGAAAGTTGTGTGAAACTAGCTAAAGTCCTAAGTAAAAAACTTAAAAAATTGAAAGTTGAAAATTTAGTTATCGATAGAGGGGGGCATAGCTATACAGGAAGAATATCTATAATCACTGGAATATTAAGAGAAGAAGGATTTAAAGTTTAATAACATGGAAAAAAGAAAAACAACACACGGAGGAGACGCTCATCATCCTGGTTCAAGAAGAAAAGAGAAGAAAGGAGGTTTCAAGAAGGCTTACAAAACTGAATTTGAAGAAAAGGTAATAAAAGCAAAAAGAATTTCTAAGACAACAAAAGGTGGTAGACAAAGCAGGGCTTGAGTATTAGTAGTTGTAGGAAACAAGAAAGGAAAAGTGGGTTTTGGTATTGGTAAATCAAAAGAATTTCAAGATGCAATAAAAAAAGCGGTAAAGAGAGCAATGAAAGATTTAGTAAAAGTTTCAATGAACAGTAAAAGAACTATCTTTCATGAATATTTGGGAAAACATGGGGCTTCCAAAGTTTTAGTTAAACCGGCTAAACCAGGTACAGGTATTATTGCAGGTGGCGCAATTAAAACTGTCCTTGAATTAGCTGGATACACAGATATCTATTCAAAAAATCTAGGTTCTAATACGGCTATGAACATGATTAGAGCAACTCTAAAAGCTTTACAAGAACAAAGAAGTCCATCATACATTTCAAGGTTGAGGGACAAGACATTTGAGGAGTTATTTCATTTGAATGAATCAGAAAATGAAAAACAAACTAATAAAGAATAAACATGTTAAAGATTTCTCCTTACAAAGGTGCACGTGGTCATAAGGTAAAAAGAGTTGGAAGAGGATTTTCTTCAGGAATAGGGAAAACTTGTACAAGAGGAACTAAGGGTCAAAATGCAAGAAAATCTGGAACGGTTAGATTAGGTTTTGAAGGCGGCCAAATGCCTCTTTATAGAAAAGTAGGTAAGTATGGTTTCAATAATTATGAATTTAGAACTCCCATAAAAGCTATAAATATAAGACAGCTAGAAAGTTTAAAAGATATAAAAGAAATTGATAGAGAAATTCTATTAAAAATCGGTTGAATTAAAAAGAAAGACAAGCTTGTTAAGTTTATAGGAGATAAAACTCAGTTAAAAGGAATAAATATAAAGGCTCATGCATTCTCTAAAAAAGCCGCAGAGGTTCTTAAGGCAAATGGTAATATAGTTAGTTTCATTGATATTCAAGGGAAATAGAGATACCTGAATTGCTGTATTCTCTACATTATTCATACTTTGCATATTCCAAATAGGTATATGCGTAACTGTACCCGGAATAGTTCTCAACAAAACGGAGCAAACAAGTAGTCTTTCTCAACTATTAAATCTTCTTGGTGGTGGTGGTTTAAGAAAAGTAAGTCTATTTACTACAGGTATTTCTCCTTACATTACAGCTCAGATCATCATTCAGATGTTATCTAATGATGTAATTAAGCATTTGTCAGAGTTAAGGAAAAGCGGAGAAAGAGGAAGAATAAAGATGGAGCTGTATACCAGACTTCTAACTTTCCCTTTTGCCATAATGACATCTCTTGGAACTATTTCTCTAGTCAGCGGAAGTGGAATAATCACTTTCAAAACATTTTCAGGAGAAATTAAAAATACATTTAGCGCTCTTCCTTTAGGAGAAAGAACTCTTCTTATATTGATGTTTATTGCTGGTACCTATATTTCCTTATTCCTAGCTGACATTATCTCTAAGAAAGGTTTAGGAAATGGAATCACAATTTTGATTATGTCTGGTATTGTTGCTTCTCTTCCAGAGAACTTTATATCTACTTATAACTATTTAGCTTCAGACAAAACAGTAAACCCGGAACATCAACAATTCATTTCAATATTTAAATTCATCATCTATCTATTCTTCTACTTCCTAATATTGCTGTTAATAGTATTCATCAATGGTTCTGTAAGGAAAATACCTCTGCAACAAACTGGACAAGGTTTGATTACAGACAGAAAGAAAATATCCTACTTACCTATCAAATTAATGCCAGCAGGTATTATTCCAGTTATTTTTGCAGGTTCAATTATGGTTTTCCCGAGTGCTATTGGAGAACTTCTTAAAAATAAAAACCCTGCTATTTCTCCTTTCGTACATGAATATTTATCCTTAAACAGTGGTGTTGGTTTAACTATCTACTCTTTCTTGATCATTGCATTTTCTTTCTTATATAGCCACATACAAATCAATGTAGAAGAATTGGCTAGAGGTTTTGGTAAGATGGGTAGATTTATCCCTGGTGTTAGATCAGGACAAAGTACATATAATTATTTGAAATCAGTCATAAATAGGATTAACTGCTTCGGAGCTCCGTTCTTAGCAATAGTGGCTGTCTTTCCTAGCTTCTTAAATATGACCGCCGGTTTACCTAATAGTATGTCATTAGGAGGTACAGGTATTATTATTTTGGTATCTGGAGCTATACAAATAATGGAATCTATTAAATCAAACTCTATTGCATCCAAATACAAAAGCAAGAATATATTATTGGATAGTCAAATCAAGCAAAACACATTATCTGAAAGCAGTTCAGATAACAATGCCAAATCTTTTTACCTCTGGTAAAATTTGATCCTATAGATGATACTTATTCTATTTTTAGGGGCTCCAGGTACAGGGAAGGGATCAATATCACAGAAGTTAGTGCAAACTAAGGGCTTCATACATTTTTCTACAGGAAAAATATTTAGAGCTCTTAAAGATAAAAATGCAAATTCAGGTTCTTTAATAAGTGATGACTTGGTGAACGATTTAGTAATTAAAGAACTTTCTAAATTTAAACCTGATTCGAAAGTGATTCTTGACGGTTATCCAAGAACCAAAGTTCAAGCTGAATTTTTAAATAAGCACTATCCTATAAAAGTAATCTTTCAATTATCAAACTTAACAGATGAGTACATCATTGAAAGACTATCGAATAGGTTATTATGCGAAAAAGAAGATCATTCTTTCAACTTAATACATCATCCTCCTAAAGTTCCAGGAGTGTGTGATTTTGATGGTTCTAAGTTATATAAAAGGCCAGATGATACTGGAGAAATAATACAGAAGAGATTAGATCTATATAGGCAGCATACTCAACCTCTAATTGATTACTACAAAGCAAATAGCAATGTTATTGAAATAGATGCAAGAAAATCTATAGATCAAATAGTTAAACAAGTATCAGATAAATTGTCTGAGTTGGAGTAGTTAAGTTATTAAGGGGAAGAACTACTTCCGCCCACCCCTTCTTTCGTAGCTCTAGTCTTCAAATAAGAAATTCTCGCAACCTCATACCCCCAATAAATAGTAGAAGACAATCCAAGAAAAGTAGCTGTCATAGAAGCTATCTTAAATCTCAAATTAAGCTTAAAAATAGAATAATCACTCATGATAAAAAGCTCTTCAATTCTATAAAATCTAAAAGGAATATCTTATCCAACTTCAATGTATTGTCTTTTTTCCTCTAATAGAATGATTGATAACATAAAAAATTAGAGTGGAAAATAAAGACGAAATAACTCTCTCTCCAGAGGAAATAGATGAAATAAGAGAAGGAGGGAAGATATGACAAAAAGTAAAGCAGGAATTAGTAGCAGAGGTCAAAGAAGGAGTATCTGGAGCAGATATAAATAGAAAAGCGGTTGAAATTTTCAAGAAATACGAAGTAGAACCAGCTTTCTTTAATTATCATGATTTCCCTGGTCATATTTGTGTATCAGTAAACGACTGCATTATCCATGGAGTAGGAAATGATACTCCTCTTCAAAAGACAGACAAAATAACCCTAGATATAGGGTTTAAACATAAATCCGTATATATTGATTCTGCTGTAACAGTAATAGTGGAGCCAGAATCAAATCCTGAATATCAAAAATTTGTCAATAAATGTCATAAGGCTTTATGAGCTGGAATAAAAATAGCTAAGAGCATTAAAGAAAATAAGCAAGTTTTGAAAAATGGAGATATAGCTTCTGCGATAGAGGGATTAGTAAGAAGTTGAAATGACAATAAGATTTCATTAATAGATGGTTACGTAGGTCACACCATTGGGAAAGCACTACATCAACGTCCAAATGTATTTAATAAGGGTTTAAAAAAAGGAGAAGGAGATATTTTGTATCCTAATAGAGTAATTTGTATAGAGCCAATGTTATTAAAACAAACAACAGGTGAGTTTGCAAAAGGAAAAAACAGTTACGATATCGTATCTAAAGTGCCCGGTGTTTTCACATGCCATTGAGAGCATATGGTTTTGATAAAAGAAGACGGAATAGAAGTCTTGACAGCTACTCCGGAAGAAATAAAAGAATATCTAGTTTAAATGTCTCTATCTGATAAACAAAATAAAATATGTATATTAGGTATAGTTAAGCAAATCAAGGGAGGAGGATTAATAATAGTAGAACTTCAGAATGGTACGATGATAGACTGTCATGTGTCTGGGAAAATAAAAAAATACAATGTTCATATCATACTAGGGGATACAGTGGAAGTTGAAATAAGCCCTTATGATTTGACAAAAGGAAGAATAGTTAAAAGGTTACTTGATCCTAAGCCAGAAGAGAGTACAGAACAAAAATAATGAAAGTAAGAGCATCGGTCAAGAGGATCTGTAAGTACTGTAAAATTATTAAGAGAAAAGACAGGGTTTGAGTAATTTGTAAGATAGCTAAACACAAACAAAGACAAAAATAAGTTAAATGCCACGTTTATTAGGTGTAGATATTCCTGCCAATAAGTCAATATATGTGGCTCTAACTCACATATATGGAATAGGTTTTTCTTTATCTAAGAAGATAATTCAAAAAAGTTTTCTGAATGCAATTAAGCCGGAAAATAAAATGGATCTAGAAGAGAAAAAAAAATTAGAAGGATTTTTGAGAATAAGAGTTAAAGATTTAACAAAGGATCAATTATCTGCTATATCTCAAACTATCCTGCAATTGCAAAAGAACGAAGAAAAATATGTTTATTACGAATTCCTATTTGAGGGTGATCTTAGAAAGAAAGTTATGGATAATATTAAAAATCAGATAGAAATAAACAGTTATGTTGGAATCAGACATAAACGTGGATTACCTGTACATGGGCAAAGAACTAGAACTAACGCAAGAACTAGAAAAGGTCCAAGAAAAACAGTAGCCAACAAAAAAATTGAAAGTAAATAGTTAGTGTCAGTACAAGCCTCCAAAAAAAAGAAGAAGATAGTACTTCGTTCTGGTATCGTTCACATAAGTGCGACGCTGAATAATACACTTATCACAATTACTGATGAAGATGGAAACTGTGTTTTGCATGAATCAGCAGGAACCTTGAACTATAAAGGAACCAAGAAAGCTACTCCTTATGTTGCTAATTTAGTTGCCGCAAAGATTGCAAAAAACGCACAAAATATAGGTGTTCAAAATTTAATAATAAAAGTTAAAGGTATTGGAAAAGGTAAAGAAATAGCGATTAGAACGCTTGCTTCCTTTGGTTTCAACATCCCAGAAATCATTGATGTAACTCCAATTCCACATAATGGATGCAGACCTCCGAAAAAACCGAGGTAATTTTGTATTAAAATTCTAGAAAGATATAAACAATGGAAAAAATACCAAAATTCAATATAGATGCAAAAGTTAACACTTCTAATCAATATTTAGCTACAGTAGTAATTTCTCCTCTTAAACAAGGGTTCGGTGTTACCATCGGTAACGCATTAAGAAGAGTTCTTCTTAGTTATATTCCTGGAGCTGCTGTATTTGCTGTAAAGATCAATTCACTTTCTCACGAATTTGCATCTATTGATGGTGTTTTCGAAGATGTAACAACAATTATCTTGAATCTAAAAAGGCTAGTTATTCAAATAGATGAGAATGTTTTAAATGTTGATGATTTAGAAGAAAAAACAATTAGTGATTGACCAACTTTAAAAGTAAACAAAGATAAAAAAGGAACTATTTACGCTAGAGACATAGTTTGCCCTCCTGGAGTAAAGATAATCAACAATGATCTTAAGATTTGCGAATTAACAGAGGATGTTAATTTCGATATGGAATTATTTGTAAGTATGGACAGAGGATACAGAAGCTTTACAGAAAACAGAGAAATATTAAACACTCTAAAAATTATTGCTGTTGATTCAATGTTTTCTCCTATTACAAAAGTTGAATGAAAAGTTACAGAAGAAAAAACAACAAAACAAGGAACAACAGACAAGCTAACAATGACTGTTGCAACCAATGGTTCTATAAAAGCTATAGATGCAATTGCATTAGCTGCTAGAACTCTTGGATCACTCTTGGAACCAATTGCTGAATTCAATCCTGAAATTTCAAAAAGAAAACTATTGAGTGATTCAGAATTGGCAACAAAAAAAGCAGTTATATCTACTCCAATAGATGAATTGGAATTGACTATGAGATCATTCAACTGTCTAAAACAAAATGGTATTAATACAATTCCAGAATTAATCAATATCTCATTTGCTGAAGCAGAAAAAATAAAAAACCTTGGTAAAAAAAGTCTAAACGAAATAATTGCTAAATTAGCTGAAAGAGGTCTTAAATTCAAAGACTAAGACCAATGTCTTACATAAATAGTCTTGGTGTAAATACGTCTACCAGAAAGATGACTACTAGACAACAGATATCTGATGTCTTCTCATATGGCTACATAATTACAACAAAGTCAAGAGGAAAATTAACTCAGAGATATCTAGAAAGAATGATTACTCTTTCTAAAAGAGGAACTTTAGCTGATAGAAGAAGAGTAGCATCAGTTATATTAAGAACCAGCAAATATGAAAAAGATCAACTATTAAATAAGATCTTTACTGATATAGCTAAAAAATATAAAGATAGAAATGGAGGTTGTACAAGACTATTAAAGCTACAAGAAAAAGACAGAGTTGTTCTTTCTTTAGTTTAGTTGTATCTGTTAGTTGTATCTTTCTAAACGATTATTACTTGTTTAAGAATTTGTAACTGTTCATACCTGGATATTCAACAAATAATTTGTCAGCTATTGACTTAGCTAATTCAATTCCTGCTAAAGCTTCAACCAAAGAAAGAGCTATATCCATAGAGCATCCTGCATTCTGTCCAGTAATAACTTGTTTATCAACAACAATTTTTTTGTTCAATCAACGTTCTTGGAACTCTCCTATTAACTCAGGATTGTTGTAACTAGTAAATTTAAGATCTGAAGCTTTGTCTTCAAGAATACACAATAAGGCAACTGGGGCAGCACATAAAGCAGCTATCCATTTAGTCTCGTCATCATAAAACTTTTTAAGAGCTGTATGCAATCTTGATTCATTTTCTTCCTTCTCTATATTAGAAGGCGTTAAGTAACTTTTATACCCTGGCCCTCCAGGAAGATAAATAGCATCATACTGAACTAAATTAGTTCCTTTGATTGCAAAATTAGAAAATACTTTTAAATTTGAATAGTTAAGATTGAAGTTAGCTTTTGTATCGTAAACAATTACATCAACTATAAATTTAGCTCTTCTTCAAATATCGACAGGAATAATCAATTCCATGTCCTCAACATTATTAGGACAAATAACAGCTATTCGAACTTGTTTATCGGGAAAGGACATAAATAAATTAACAAACTTACGTATATATTAAAAATGGTGGAAGCGAGGGGAATCGAACCCCCATCCAACGTACCAGCAACACCGATCTCTACAGCTTAGTCTTTTTTTAAAAAAGACAATTACCCCTACTTCAAGATTTTAATTACCCCCTTCCTCAGAACCCTAAAGAGGCTCTACTAACTAGTAGCTAAGTTGTAGTTGCTCCAAGGGTGAACTCATCAGCAAGTTAATTGCTGAACGAGTTGCACGTCTCGCTCTTTTTTTTGCGTTTACGTATACAGCTGTAAAGGGCTTACCCTGCTGCAATCAGTGTCCTTATAATACACTGTCGAACCCAATAAACACTCCCGTTTAGTGGCACAGAGAAAACGAGAAATATTTAACTCTGTTGTTTCAAATTATAAATATGAAGAACTTTCACGAATAAAATTACTATCATTTATTATTAAATAGATAAAGAATATGGAAAATAAAAAACATAAATTAACGGCTAGCACTCTTGAAACAATGAAGAGCGAACTAGATAAGTTAGTGAATGTTGACAGAATAAAAGTAATTCAAGAAATAAAAGCAGCTAGAGCAAATGGTGACTTGTCAGAAAACGCAGACTATGAATCAGCTTTAAATCACCAGAAAGTTATAGAAGGAAGAATAGCTGAATTTAAAGCAGTTATAGATAACCACATACTTATTAAAGATATAGACGGAGCTGAAGGAGGAGATATAGTAAAAATTGGTTCTAAAGTAAAGATTCTTGAAGTAGAAGACGGAATGGAAACTTCTTATGAGATACTTGGTTCTGTTGACAATAACCCCCAAATAGGAAGAATATCAAACGAATGTCCTCTAGCTAAATCTATGTTAGGTAAAAAGGTAGGTGATGTGGTTGAAGTACAAAATGTAGTTTCTCCTTACACGATAAAAATTCTTGAAATTTCATAATTAGATAGGTATATTGTTTAGCGAAAACGGCCAAGAGGCAAAAAGTAACATGGTTAATGAAGAAATAACTTCTTCAAAAAATGAATTAATAGCTATAGATACTCTTAACAATTGTGAGTGCAACATTGGGCTTAAAGCTAGATTTTGAAATCCAAAAATGGAGCCCTTTATTTCTAGCAAAGCTCACGGTAGGTATATTTTTGACAATGAAAAATCTTCTATTTTTATAAAAGTAGCATATCAGTACATTATGGATTTAGTCAGCGCTGACGCTGACATTATGTTAGTTGGAGTTAAAAACAAAGCTAACTCTCCAATAATTGCAGAAGCAGCTTCAAGAGTAAAAGTTTTTTATCTAACTCAAAGATGATTAGGTGGTTTATTGACTAACTTTAAAACCATCAGCCTAAACATCAAAAAGCTAAATGATTTAGATGAACTTTTAAGCGATCCTAATTTGCAAGACGGCTACACAAAAAAAGAGTTGGTACAAAAAACAAAACAAAGAAATAAATTAGAGAAATTTTACGGAGGTATAAAAAATTTACAGAAATTACCTGACCTAATAATTCTTTTCAATCCTTGCGAGGATATTACTTGCCTAAAAGAAGCTAAAAAAATGAAAATTCCTGTAATTGCTTTAGCTAATACAAATGCAGATCCTGATTTGATAGATTTCATAGTTCCAGGAAATAATACTTCAACAAAATCTGTATATCTAATAGCTAATTTGTTATGTGATGCAATTGCTCAAGCGCAAGGAAACCAAACTTTGATAGCATTTAAAGATCCCTCTGAAATAGTAATTCCGGAAGAATACTCATCTAAGCCAAAAATGAATGAAAGAGGAAATATTTCTTTTTTATAAACAATACCTAGAACCTAGGTTTAATCTTTCTTGAAGTTATTTAACTTACCTAGCTAAGAATTTATTTCATGTCAGAGTATTTCCTGCGCCTAAGCAAAAGCCTGTTGTTTTTCAATATTTACTCTTTGTAGACAACAATACTACTGATGAAAAAATTTCTTTTTATACAGACCAAGGCATACAACC
Organism: Candidatus Mycoplasma haematohominis; assembly: GCF_902712995.1. Classification (GTDB taxonomy): domain Bacteria; phylum Bacillota_I; class Bacilli_A; order Mycoplasmatales; family Mycoplasmoidaceae; genus Eperythrozoon_B; species Eperythrozoon_B haematohominis. Next base: position 36,632 of record NZ_CACTIB010000016.1, on the reverse strand, counting down.
TATTCTACTAAGAACAGATGAAATAAATGCTTTAAATAAAGATCATTTTTATTTAGTGTTGGGTCAATTTAAAGAAATAGAAGAAAATTTAAGATTACTAAGGCAATGCCAAGTAAAAGCTTGATGAGATCAAATATATATGGAAGCAGATAATAAAAAACCTGTTTGAAAAAGAAGAGTTTCAATAGTAGAAGCTATATATGCAGATCTGATGACTGAAAAATTAAAAAATAAAGAAAAACTAGATGTGACTGAGGAAAGAAAAGAATGAATTGACTTTGAGAAACAAATATTTGATAAATATTTAAGAAACAAAGAAGATTACAAACAAATAATAAATAGATATTTGAAAGAAGGATGAGAATGAGAAAGAATAAACCCAATTACAGTATCGATATTATTAGAAGCTATTTCAGAGTCACAAACCTTTGACACCCCAAAACTAGTCTTAATAACTCAGTCAATTAAGACTGCGAAAAATTATTGCGGAAATACAGAATACAGAATTGTTCATGCTCTTTTAGATAATTACTTTAAAGAGACAGAACATTAAACTTTTAACATATGAAGAATCTCGTATTTAAATACAAAAAGTTACATGCCAGAGGAATTTTCCTCTCCAACAAATTAATACCTATTTTTGTTCTATTCTCTGCTGCTGATACTAGCAGCAATGAATTAATACCGGGATTAGGTAGAGAAACAAGCGGAATAATAGCTGCTGCAGGAATGGGATTATTCCTAATACTCGGATTAATATATGCAATAAAAACAGTAAAGGAAGTAAAAGCTCTCAGATACTTTCTTAAAGAAGACAAAGCAAATTCAAAAAGATTATGGAAGGGTCTAGGGCTATTTTTTATCTCGTGAAATATCCTCTTAGTCTGTGCTTGTTATATGCTAATAAAAACGGAAGTAGATACGTTTAAATACGTAACCTATGCTCTAACGGCTGTAACAGCAGTTCTTGGAGTAATCTCTAACGTCTATATAAACACTTTTGAATGCTTTAACTACTTCAAAATTTATAATGGAAAATACAAGGATACTATTATTCCTGAGATTATCAACGACATAGATCAAAGAAAAGTCGCCAGGAAAAGAATGAGAGGTAGATAGAAATTGTCAAATTCAACAGATTTTACGGTCAATCCAGGAAATCCAGATCTAAAAGTAAGACAAAATACGGCGTTTTCTGCTCTTTCGCTTAAGTGAAAGAGAAAACACTGATATTGCTTAGTTGCTTGCAATATATGTTTGACATTGCTGATAGTTCTAGACAGAATATTAGTTTCTCAAGGAATAAAAGAAAGACCAGAAAATATTGTTGTAATTGCTCTAGGTCTACCAGCAGTTATGACTCTCTTGTTGTACTACATGAAGACCGCAACTTCAGAATATAGAGATTTTTCTACCATAATTAAAAAGGAAAGATTAAAGTACTACTATAGAGGTACAGCTTGTACATTTGTATCATGCAACTTAACTCTTTTAGCGTTGGTTTTTTCTGTTTGTATGGGCGCAGACAGCACAGCAATTAGCGCCATAGCTTATACATTTATAGTTTTTTGCATGTTCTTAGGAGTTGGTTCTTCAGCTTTAATTTCTTATTATGAATTCTGTGTTTGCTTTGACATTTTCTACCACAAAAATAAAGAAACGATCATTAAGGAATACTTAATAAGGCAACATAACCTTAAAATTCTAGAAGAGGATGAAAAAGAAGAAGACGAAGAGATAGAAGAGGTCGATGCTAATTAAGAAAAAAGGAGGGCAAGCCCTTATTGGTTTAGTTGAATCTGTAGCTGAGAAGAATAAGTTAACACCTGAAATAGTGGCTAATTTATTGGCTCAGGCGCTAAAAACTGCATTCCTTAAAGAGTACCCAGATAACGTTGTAGATGTTGTTGTTGATCTTGAAAAAAGCCGAATAGAGATATGGAGAGAATTGATGGTTGTTACAGATGAATTCTATAAAACAGATGGTTTCGAGGATGCAGAAACTCTTATCCCAATTTCTAAAGTAAATACTCTTCCTAAAACATCTAAAAACCCTTCCAGACCGAAAATAGGTGATTTGGTTTACAAAGAAGTAGACATGAATCAATTTGATGGAAAGATAACTACAAACATTCAAATATTCTTCAAAAAATTAACAGAAAACGAAGTAAGTAGAGTTACATGTCAAAAATGAATTCAATATCAAGGAACTGTTCTGGAAGGAACAGTAGAAGAAATACTGGAAAACAAGGATGATAGATCTCTTAAAAAGATAATTGTTTCTATGATCGCTCCTGACGGTTCAACAGCCAAAGGGGTAATTACTAAAGCTGATTTAGTTTGATTTGATGTTCACGGAAATAGAGTTTATGAGAACCTTTCTTTGGGGCAGACATATCTTTTCTATATCAAAGAAGTTTCAGAAATAAATGTACACTTCCCAATCATCCTATCTAGAACAGATGCTGAAATTGTTAAATACTTGATGACTAAACATATCTCAGAAATATCTGAAGGATTAGTAGAAATAAAAGGTATAGCCAGAATTGCTGGACAAAAAAGCAAAGTATTAGTTTCTTCTAACAGTAAAAATATTGATCCTGTAGGTTGTTGTATTGGTCCAAAAGGTAAGAGATTGAAAGTTATTTCCAGCGAATTAATGAATGAAAAAATAGATGTTATTTTGTGATCAGAAGATCCAGTACAAAATGTGATCAACTCTTTTGTAACAGGAAAAATAATTGGTTATAGATTGGAACCTGAACCAAACACAATTACTCTTATTGCTACTCTAGATAATTTGTTAGCTTGCATAGGAAAAAGAGGTACAAACACAAAATTAGTGTACATGCTTACAAATTGAAAAATAAATATGAAAACAATTCAAGAGGCAAAAGACGAAAATATAGACTACGTGTCAGTTGATGATTCTAAATTTGTCGGTAGTAATAAGATTTCTGAAAGAATTTTCAAAATGCACTTCAAAAAATCTGAAGATATCCTAAACGATTACTATTCAGAAGATAAGTCAGAAAAAGATGGATCAAAAGGAAAGAAATAATAAATTTGTATTCGCTAGACCATTAATTCTTTCGGATTTTGCAAACCAATCAAAAATAGAGATTGGCGCAATTATCAAATATTTTTTTCTAAACGGTAGACTTACAAATTTAAATACTGTACTTACTAAAGAAGATTGTATAACTCTATGTAAAGAATGAAATATAGATTTTGAGGAAGGAACGGAGGAAAAGGAAAATGCGGATCTCTTTGAAGAATACCTCGCATTTACAGATGTAAAAGTATCAGAATTAGAAGAAAAAGTCCCTGTTGTGACCATAATGGGGCATGTTGATCACGGAAAAACTACTCTTTTAGACAGAATTAGAGGGAGTAAAGTAGCTGAGAACGAATTCGGAGGAATAACGCAACACATTGGTGCTTATCAAGTAGAGAGAAATAATAAAAAAATAACCTTTTTAGACACTCCCGGCCATCAAGCTTTCACAAAAATGAGAGCTAGAGGGGCAAATGCAACCGACATAGTAGTACTAGTAGTTGCAGCAGATGATGGAATCAAACCTCAGACTATAGAAGCTATTCAACATACACTGGCAGCTAAAGTAAAAATTATTGTCTTCATAAACAAGATTGACAAAGGAGATAAAAAAGTTGGTGCCCTAAAAAACGAATTAATGGAACATGGTTTGGTGCTAGAAGAATTTGGAGGAGATGTAATCTGCGTACAAGGATCAGCTTTAAAGGGAGATGGAATAAATGAATTACTAGACACAATTCTTCTGGTTGCTGAATTAGCGGAATTAAAAACAACATCAAAAACCCCTGCAATAGGAACTGTTATTGAATCAAAAATAGAAAAAGGATTAGGTTCCACAGCTACACTCCTACTTTTCAGAGGAACCTTAAAGTGTGGGGACTATCTAGTTATGAAATCAGCAGTCTGCAAAATTAAATTAATGACCGGAACTCAAGGAGAAGAAATTGCTTTACTAGAACCTTCATGTCCAGCAAAAGTATCTGGCTTTAAATCCCTTCCAGAAGCAGGAGATAGATTTATCTCTTTCTCAGGAGAGAATGAAGAAAAAGCAAAAGAATACCTAGAAAAATTTGCTCAAATGGAAACAAAAAAAGAAGCCATATTACTAAAAAAACACAAAGACATAAATACTCTAAATGTAATTGTCAAATGCGATGTAAGTGGTTCTTTAGAAGCGATAAAAGAAATAATTTATTCAAACGGTATACCAATTACAGCATCCAATATAGGTCCAGTAACAGATGTAGATTTACAACTAGCAACTATTTCAAATGCCCTTATTATCAACTTCAACCAAAAAATATCTCAAGCAATAATCAATAGAGCGAAAGACATCAAGATAACTATAAAAAACTATAGAAGTGTCTATGAAATAGAAGAAGAATTAATAGACATTATAGAGAAAGACAGAATTATAGAATGAGAGGAACAAAGCCTAGGGAAGGCAAAAGTACTTAAGCTATGACATCACTCAAAAGTTGGTACTATTGCAGGATGTAAGGTGATCTCTGGAAAAATAGAAAAAACAAACAAAATAAAAGTAATCAGGGACGACAATATACTGGTTAACTCAACAATTAAATCATTCAAAACAGAAGCATATGAAATAAAAGAATGCTCTGAAAATCAAGAATACGGAATAGTAGTAAATAACTGAAATGATATAAAGCCAGGAGATATTATTGAGGCGTACAAAATGGTAGAGAAAAAAGAATAAGGTGTTTTACGAAAGCATAGAGGCTAAAAGGCATGTAAAAAAATTACACAATCTGCTTCTTAAATCTTTTCATGAAGATTTAGAGGATCCTTTATTCAAAAGAATCACAATAAATCATTTACGTTTAAACAGAACTAAGACAATAGCAACTGTTTATCTAGATTTAGGAAGTATAAAAGATACAAAAAGAAAAAATTTAGTCCTAAAAAAGATAAACAAATTAAATAATTTATTTAGGAATTCTTTAAGTTCCAGTCTAGACAAATACAGAATCCCCTTCTTTAGATTTGAAGAGGATAAAGTATTTGCCAAAGGAAAAAAAGTAGGACAATTAATTAATTTAGATCTAAACAATGGGAAAGAAAACTAAAGATACAAGAAACGATAAAGCGGGAGGTGCAGGAGATGGTGATGAACTAGAGGATGGTCTGGATCATGCCTCTGAACAAGCAGCTAAATTAAATGATCAGGCATTAGCTTCCTTATTTGTAGAAGCCAACGAAGAAGCATTAGAAAAAGATAATCCGCCAATAAGAGAGTTATTCATAGAAGAAAAGAAACATGATTTAGTAGAGGTATCCAGCAAAGAACCTAGTCCAGAATTCATAAAAGAAATTTATGAATCTTTATCAAGAAAAGAAATACACCACAAAAAATTATTAGAAGAAGGAATCCCGTCCAGTCGAATATTAAGGTTTCTTCTTAAGTTCAAAGAATGATTCAACATACCTCTAAATCCAAAAGAAGAAGTTGTAATTACTCCAGAAAACTGACAAGTCTTTTCAATATTTTTCAAAACTTGAAAAAAGAAAACAACCTCATATATGAACAACTTCAGCTCTTTAACAGATCTATATCTAAGAAAAGAAGAAACCTCCAAATTTATCTTCAAGAGAGAATTAATCTTCATGATCATCATACTACTGTTCAGCACTCCAGTAATAGCTTTATTTCATAAGTCTCCGTACTCAGTAAATGAAATACAAAGAAGCTTCTCAGTGCACTGAACAAACTTTATATTCTCGACAGCAATAATATCTCTCGTATTAGCTCTTGTCCCTCTATTTTTCTTTGCCAGCCTTTGATTTGTGAATGTAAACCATTTACATAAATCTAAATACTTTCACATATTCCTCTTCTGCATATTCACAATAGCATTCATATTTATGGCATTATCTGTCTTCAACGCATGTCTATACTATGCAGTAGATCACAAATGACATCTAACTTCTCCATATCTACCAGCAACTAAATAACTAATTGAAATTCGTCTCAACTGCTTCTATATTTCTTAAATCAGGAAAAGGGGGAGATGGGATTATCTCTTGGCGAAGAGAAAGTAGAGTAAGAATGGGAGGGCCTGCTGGTGGCTCTGGCGGTAAAGGAGGTTCAGTTTATATAGAAGCCGATGAAAACCTAAATAGTCTTTTCCACATAAGACACATAAAGTCCTTGAAAGCAAAAAATGGGGAACAAGGAAGAAATAAAGCGCAACATGGAAAAGATGCAGAAGATGTCTATCTAAAAGTTCCATGCGGAACTAATCTATTCGATAAATCCACAGGAGAAAAACTATACGAATTTATAAATCATGGAGAAAAATATCTAGTCTGCAAAGGAGGAGAAGGAGGAAGAGGAAATTGTTCTTTTAAATCTTCAAGAATGCAAGCGCCCTATTTATATGAATTAGGAGATCCAGCAGAAGAAAAAGAAGTTCTATTAGATTTGCAAAGCATCTCAGATATCGGGCTACTAGGTAAACCTAACGCAGGTAAATCATCTCTATTAAGCCAAATATCCAATGCAAAACCTAAGATAGCTTCCTTTCCTTTCACAACACTAATCCCAGTATTAGGAACAGTCAATTACAAAAATAAAAAATTAGTTGTTGCGGATATTCCAGGATTAATAGAAAATGCATCTAATGGAGCAGGACTTGGAATAGAATTCTTAAAACATTTAAATAGATGCAGAATACTTATACATCTTGTTGATATAAGTAATACTGAACTAATATCAAACATAACTTCAATAGAAAAAGAAATCTCAAACTACTCTGAAAAGCTATTTCAGAAACCCAGAATCCTAGTTCTCAATAAATCAGATTTATTAAGTAAAAATGAAGTTAGTTCAATATCCAAAGAAATAGAAAATCAATTACAAATAAAGCCAATAATTATCTCTACCAAAGAAAAAACAGGAATAGATGAACTACTAGAACAAACGTTTTCCTTGTATGAAAAAGAAATGTCAGATAATCCAAAAATAGAAAAACAAGAATATCTAGAAATCAAAGATAACGAAGAAGATTTTCAACCCTTAAAGGTAGAAAAACAAGATGATATATGAGTAATTTCTCATCCTAAACTTAAATATTGAGTCTACAAAATACCTACAGATACCATAGACAATAGAGCAAGGTTATTACAGAAAATAGAATCCTATGGGGTCAATCAGGAGTTAATAAAAGCAGGCGCACAAAAGGGAGATATGGTTAATTTACACGGTTTAAAATACGAATTCTTAGGTACATAATTGAAAACAAATGTCATTTTTTTAATTGGAGGGGTTTACTCTTCTGTTGGGAAAGGATTAACTCTTGCAAGTATAGGAAGCATACTACAAGAACTAGGTTTCTCTGTATCAATAATAAAGTTTGATCCTTATCTGAACATTAATGCAGGACAACTATGTCCTACAGAACATGGAGAAATATATGTTACTTCTGACGGTCACGAAGCAGATCTAGATATAGGCCACTATGAAAGACTTCTTTGCAAAGAGATACATAAAAATTCATGCTTGACAACAAGTCTTGTCTACAAAAAAATAATAGAGAAGCAAAATTCTGAAGATTTTTTCGGAAGAACCATTCAGATAAATCCACACTTTATAGATGAAATCCATAACTTTATTCATCAACACATAGAACAAGAAAATAACCCTGATTTCTTATTAATAGAACTAGGAGGAACTGTAGGAGATGCAGAATCTAAACACTTCTTAGAAGCTATACAAAGTTTTGAAAAGAAATACGGCAAAAAACATGTCTTATTCATACATATAAGTCCTCTAATATATCTAGAAGTTCCAAAAGAATTCAAAACAAAACCAGCTCAACATTCAATAAAAGAATTGGCAAAATATTGCATAAGTCCAGATATTCTCATACTAAGATCACATTTACCTCCCCCAAAAACAATAAAAACTAAATTATCAAAAATAACTCATCTACCAGAAGAGGATATCATCACCTGCAAAGACAGTAGGCACCTATATCTAGTTCCAGAAAATCTATACAAACAAAAAATACACGAAAGAATACTTAAAAAATTAAATCTTGAACCAAGAAAAAATACCTTTGAAAAATGAAATGAATTTACTAAGAAAATAACTAACCCTAAAAATAAAAAACTAAATGTATCGATAATAGGAGAACACTCTTCAGTATTAGATTCCTATCTATCTATAACTGAGTCATTGAAATTTGCATCCTACGAACTAGGAGTAGATTTAGAAATAGATTATCTAAATCCAGAAGAAATAAAAGACATAAATGTTCTAAATAAATACGGAGCTATATGCGCCCCATATGATTTAAATACAAAAGAAACTAATAAGAAATTATCAGTAATTGAATTCTGTAGAAAAAATAATGTTCCTTTCTTAGGAATAAACCAAGGTATGCACTTTGCTTTCTCTGAATTCATGAAAAACGTAATACAAAAAGATAAACCAGATATATCAATACCTCTTTTCCTGTCTCTTCCTAACACAAGACTAGGAAAAACAGAAATAGAAGTAAAAACAAATACACTAGCTCACAAAATATTCAAAAAAGAAAAAATAGAATTTAGGGAAAGACATAAATATTACTTGAATCCAGAATTACAAAAAATTCTTCAAAATACAGATCTTGTAATATCAGCAACAAGCATCGAAAACCCCAATATTGCAGAAATAATCGAACTTAAAAACCATGCTTTTTTTATAGCTTCTCAATTTCACTCCGAATTCAACACAAATATTCATAAAGTAGTGCCGATTTTCGTAGAGTTTATAAAAGCAGGTATAAATCACATTATTTAAACTCATGCCAACAGTAATACAAAAACCAAGAGGAACAAAAGATCTATACGGAGTAGATTTAAAAAGAACTCAGGAACTCTGTTCAATAATAAGAGATATGTTTATCTCTTATGGATATTCAGAAATAAGGACTCCCATTTTTGAATTCATGGAAGTGTTCGAATACAACGACGAAGCTCTATTAGCTGCCAACAAAGAATTCTTTCAAATCAAAAGTAGAGATAGCGATGGAGAAGTTGCAGAAGATAGAGCAGGTTTTGTTCTAAGGCCAGAAAATACGGCTTCTGTAGCTAGAGCTCTTATAGAAAACAAAATTATGAACAAGCAAGTAGACTACGAACTTAGATACTTCTATGAAGGACCTTATTTCAGATATGAAAGGCCACAAAATGGCAGACAAAGACAATTCACACAAATGGGAATAGAGAAAATAAATGCACATTCAATACACGACGATCTAGAAAATATAGTCATAGTCCACGCTATACAAGAAAGATTAGGAATTCAACTATGCCTAAAGATAAATTACCTAGGAAACGAGAAAACTAAAAAGATATGAAACAATGCACTTCAAGAATACTTCGAAGAATATAGAGACCAATTAACTCCTATTTCCCAGAAAAGAATAAATGAAAACCCTATGAGAATACTTGACGACAAGGTAGATTGCCAAAAGAATTTCGTAAAAAATGCTCCAAAAATAGAAACCTTCCTTACTAAAGAAGAGATGAGAAATATGGAAAAAATAAAAGAACTAATATCAACTCTAAAGATACATTCCATACATGATCCCTGCCTAGTAAGAGGTATTGACTATTACACAGGTCTAATCTATGAATGAATAGATGAAAAAACAGGATTAACCATAATAGCAGGAGGTAGATATGATCACTTATTCGAAAGATTCGGAGAACAAAAAACACCAGCTTTAGGATTAGCTATAGGAATAGAAAGACTTAAAGCTCTATTAGAAAGAGAAGACTATCAATGACAAAATGATCAATCTTATTATCTCTACCTATATCCTCAAGAAGAACTAACTCCAGAATACTACAAATGAGTCTACGAATGAAGAAAACTGATAAGTCAACAATCCTACAAAGTCTACTGTATAGCTAGTTATGAAATCCTATCTCCAGAAAAACACCAGAAAATAGCCAAAAAACAAAGCCAAAATGGAAAAGTTTATATGATAGAAGGTAATGGATATAACTACACAAACGCCGATATAGAAGCGCAATTCAAAAAATTCATAGAATACATGAAAGATAATTAATGGGTTTCAGACCCTGCATAGATTTCTTCAGAAAAAATAAAAAAATCCTTCTAACCCAAAGAGGACAAAAGAAACTACAAAACGTAAAAATAACTGGAACCAAAATTCCTTTCTTTTTCAAACTAAATCTAACTCTACCAGAAGAAAAAGAAGAATATACAGAGATGAATATTCCGATTAACCCTCAAGCAGAGATAACTCCCTACCAAATCTGATCTCAAGTATTTAACTTCCCTTTCGTGCCCAAAAGAAACCCTAAAAAACAAGAAAAATACAGAACAATAGAAGAAAAAATAAAAAATTATCTAGAGAAAAACCTAAATAAATCCTGAATTAATTATCCACTAGAAAAATACGACATATTTGAAGGAAACGACATCTTTGGAGGAGTTCCAGATGGAGAAGAAAGAGACAATAAAGGTAATCCTATTTCAATACTAGAAATAAAAACAATAACTGACATAAAAAATCAAACTAAGATAAACAAATTCTCAGTTCCTCCTCTAAATTATCAATTACAGCTAGCTCTTTATCTATATCTAAAAGGCATAGACACTGGATACATATGTATCTGTTACATGAACCCAGAAAACTGAGAAGACTTAGACACTCTAAAACTAAAAACAACCTTAACTAAGTATACTAACCAACCAAAAACTTTCACAGGCAATATAACTTCCTGAATAGATTCCATAGGAGAATGTCCCTATGAATATCAACTATTAGAGGCCTACTGCAATGACTTCTTAAATGAAAATGAAATCATATTATTCAAAATAAAGATAGATATGGAGAAATATAAAGCAATCCTAGAAAAGTTATGTAAATGATTTACAGAAAACAGAACTCAAAGCCCAACACTAATGGACAAAGAGCTGAAAAACATCCTAAATAACAACAAAAATTGGTAATTGAGTCTATGAGCAAAATACTATCTCCAGGAAAAGACTACATCCTAGATGAAGAAAAAATAATTCTTGTAGGAGAAGTAAAAGAAAAAGCAAAAAAAGGAATAGTAATAACAGACCATACCATTTGCGATCTCTACAAATGAAATAAACAAGATCCTCAATACTGTTTCAAATTTGAAACAGAATTAGAAATATGAGTCAAAGTCAGGAAAATTACTTTACCCCATGTGATAGTGGATCACTTTTATAAGTGAGAAGAAAAACTATCTAAAAACTCGTGATGATACTCGATCCCAACACACATTAAGTTCGCTCTACTAATAGTTCTAGTAGGGATAATAGCCGTCCTATACTTCATGTTTAAGAAAGACAATGGGATTTAATAACTCAGATGACTACAGAAGAACAGAAGAAGAAATAATCCTCTATATAAATAAATATCTAGAACTCGATTTCACAACAGAACAAAAATACCTAGAATTCAACAAAAATAAAGTATGGTTTAGAGCTAGGCCTAATGCAATAACAATAGATCAAAATCAAAAAATAACTTCAGTACTATCTATAAAGTCTCAATTTTTAGAAAGAGCACTATGAAGAGACCATCCTTATTGATCTCATGTGCTTCAACTCTCACTGTATTTATTCTTAGCAGGAATAGATCAAGGTTACCTCTGTCTCTGTCAACTCTCTTATGAAAAAGAAGCGATAACAGAATTTAAAAGTCAACTAGAAATGGAAGACTCATACTTACTGAATCAAAACATTTCATATTATTTAAGGCCTAAACTAAACGACATGCAAGCTCTTCCCATTTCATACCAAATAACTGAAGTATGAAAAAATAACCACAAAAAAGATACCCCACTAACTATTTGAAAAATAAAAATAAATTTCCAACAATTCTCTACGGTTATAGATGATATTTCAGAATGGTGAGATAGCTACCTGACAGACAGTCCGGAACTAACTAAAAAAGAAAAAAGACAAGCTAAAAAAGCAATGAAGAAAATTTACTAATGAAAAAAAGAACTACAGCCCTAAAACTCAATCAACAAGAGCAGGACTATCAATTAATAGATCAAAAGATAATTTTGAGCACAAAAATTCGTGCTCAATTAAACAAAAAAATAATAATTTCAGTCTCAGAAATACATGAATTTTTCAATTTTCCGGAAGGAGATCCAGTCACTATAAACAGATGTCTGAGTCCCTTTGAAATATGAAGCAAATTCAGAAATATACAAATAACAAAAGACGAGAGAATAAAAAGACCCTCTCCTAAATCAAAAGAACGTGAAGAATTCATTGAAATCGAATTTATTAAAGAAACCCCTATTAAACCTACTATCCCTGAAAGAAATGTCTACATTAAAAAAACAACAACTCTGCCGCCTACTCCAACTAAACCTCTACCTACAGAAATAGTAAAAAAATATACAAACTTAAACTCAAGAAACAGGAAATTAGCAGTCTATCTACCTGAAAAAATCGAAAAAACCGAGTGCATTTTCTACGTTAAAAAAAATGAAAAAATTACACAGTTAAAAATATCTGATAAAGATTACAGAAAATTAGATCAAAAAATAAACATAGAAGCCTCAGAAATAAAAGAATACTTTTACTTAACAGATAAAGATCCCAACCACAATTGAAAAATCAAAAATACCTATCAACTATGAAAAAAATTTAGACGTATATCTGTAAAAAAACAACAATATATTCCTACTGAAATCGAGATATCTTTGGATAATCATGAGCAAAAAATTATTACTCCCGTATATCCAAAAAAATTAAATTCAATAAATTCAACACCAATATACAAACTAAAGAATGACTATCAAACCAACATAGAAATCCCTTCTGAAACAAATAAAAGCAGAGGAAAATTTTTATTCTTGTCAATATCTCTTGTATTGACATTAGCAGCCATAATTCTGTTTTCCATATTCTGCCCAATGGCTCTAATCTCAATACCTTGCATTCTTTTAATTGTTGGATTTTTTATATTTTTAAAAAACAAATAATGATGTTCAAACTTTCTGAGACAGAAAAAATAAATCTAGAAGAGCAATTAATAGAATACGTAAACAAGTATTTAACCGAATATAAATTTGAACAACAATATGAACTAAGTTCGCATAATACAAAATACAAATCCTATGAAAATATAAGAATCTTCGGCAAGCCAAAAGCTATATCCTTCTCAAATTCAAAACCCGATGCTCTTCTAGATATTCAATTAAACGAATTCGCAGGACAAAAAAATCAAAGTCTTAGTCCTCATTTATCGCACATACTCCAATTAGCCACCTATCTTTACCTATTCCAAATAAACACAGGCTTCATATGCTGATGAGATGTTTCTTACATAAATGAAATAATTTCAGAAAATCCTCTACAGCTAATCTCGTCTACTCCAAAAATCACATACTATGATTTAAAGCCGAAATGTAAAGGCTTTAAATCCAGAGAAATAAAAGTAACAATACTAAAAGAGTGAAAAAGCAAAGGAAATCCTATAACTATATGAAAAATACAAATAAATGATATGTCCAACTTAGAAAATATCTTTCAAGAAATATCTAATTGATGAAAAGATAAATTAAGGATAAGCCCAAAGAAAAGAGAGGAATTTTAAGAAAAGTCCTAAATGAAAAAATTAAGTCAAGTAGAAAAAAAGAAACTAATTGAATACATAAACAAATTCAATAAAGAATACGAATTCAAAGAAACAAATAATAAGTCTTATAGAACAGTAGATTTAGACAACGTACAAATATATGCTCAACCTGATGGAATAGCTCTAAAAAAAGGAATAATAAAAGCAATATTAATGATAACTATATTTACAAATTGCAAATGCGAAAAAGATGAAAAGCCTCATCTATCTCAAATACTTCAACTTGCTACTTATCTTTACATATTCATTATAGACACTGGCTTCATTTGTTCTAGTAACTTGCCAGCATCAAAATCTCTATCTCTTGGCTCTCCTTTAAATCTAAAAACTGAAGAGTCAAAAAAAATAAGCAAATTAGAACCTAGATTTTCAGAAATAAAACCTTCAACAATAGACTACACAATAATTGAAACCTGAAAGAAAAACTCAAAACTAAATCCAATTTATCTTTGAAAAATAAAAATAAATAATCTAAACAACTTAGAAAATATCCTACAAGAAATTTCAGAATGATGAAAAGGAAAAAAATACACCAGCCCTCCAATAGATTCAGGATTTATTTAATAACTATTTGTTCTTAAAGATTTATAGCCTTAATCCATATCCGAGAGAATAAGAGTTTGACCTGTATTCACAGAACATCAAAAACCCCTAAACTAAAGATGCGCTATACCAACAAGATTCGTAGAAGGAGTCATAAACTTACTTTTAACAGGTGTAGAAGAAGCTAAAAAATTTACTGAACCAGTACAAACAAACAACAGAGTATCAATAACTCCAAAAAGAAAACAAGCCATAAAAAATTTATTGACAATGAATTTTAAACACAAATACATAAAAAATCAAAAAAATTTTCAAATTTATTTAATTGCAAATAATTTTTTTGAATCTAAAATGGTGTAGTAATTATTCAGTTAACAAAAAATAAGAAGTAAAAATATCCTCTTTCTAGATATTTCTAGTTTGAAAAACCGACACGAATATAGTCAGCTATATTTATTAGCTTACTAATTCAACTTATGAAAGAGAAATGATCTCGACCTATAGATATAGAGGAAGGAAAAGGCTACAAAATAGTAGATAAAAAGGTAGTTATAGAAGACAATGTGCGTGTAACTTTAGGAGTTAAGAAGTGCAATATATATGCATCCGACATACATGAATTCTTCGAACTAAGCCCAGATGATCCTAAATATATAAACAGAACAACTAGCCCCTTAAAAATATGGGAAAAATTCAGAAATGTAAATGTAATAATTCAAACAAAACCTAGAGCAGCCACGCAATTCGAACATACTCAAAAACAATTGTGAAATGAGCCTACTGATTCTACACTCAACCGCTCTTACGCGTCAAAAAACACATCCAAATTTAATGAAGTATCCTGACAACAAACTTCAATAGATCGAAAACCAGCTAACAGAATATTTGCGGCAATCTTAACTTCCGCAATTTTTATTCTGATAGTTGTTTTAGTAATTTCCCTAGCTTAAAAATGAAAAAAACAAATAGAAAAAATAGAATTTTTAAAAAATCAAACAATAATATTAGAAATTAAACAACCTAACTTCCACGAAAAAAACAGTCTACACCGGCAAAATCCGCAACACTTGAGGGGGGCGCAGATATAAGTAGACCGTTAGAATAATAATATCATTTTCACATTTTTTAAGAACGAATTAATTTAAAAAACTAAAAAATAGACTTTACGTAACAAAAATTTACGGGACGCTTTAACAAAAAATAAAAGATAAATAAAATTAAAAGAACATAGCCTCAAATAGAACAATTAGATTAACTTTTTCTGATAAATCATCTAACTCCCTTGACTCATTAAATAACAAATATACACACCCAAAAATCTTTAAATTGTCCCCTATTTTTCTCATGTCCAACTTATAAAAACCGCCAACAACCCTTAATTAAGTTAATAATGGAAAATAATTTAAAAGGAATAAAAAAATGTCATACACATATAAAAGGTACGGAAAAACTAGGTTTCCAAAAAAGAAAATAAAACCTTATAAATTCTCTACCAAAACTAGATTTCGGCCGAAAAAACAATACTACTCTTATAAACCTCCAAAAATAAAAAGATTCACAGAAGAAGACTACAACAAATTTGAAAAGCAAATGCTTGAATACGTAAATAAATACAATTCTCTTTACACTTTCAAAGAACAAAACGATGCTTCAATACAAACCACTAAGTGATGCTCTCTAGAAAATATTCAAATAAGCGGAAGGCCTGACGGAATAGCCATAGAAAATAAAAAAATACAAGCTATCCTAGAAATAAAAACTCTTCCATCTGGAAAATGCAAAAGCGGAAATAAACCGCACTTATCCCATATTTTGCAGTTAGCTACATATCTATATCTCTTCCAAATAGACTTAGGTTACATATGCACTTGCGATATAGGAAAAATAGATTCACAACCTTTTTTACCTCCTCCAACAAAACACGATAATCAAATCAGAAAAATAGAATATGTGCTCAGATCTAGATGCAAAGGAATTAACAATTCAGTACTTAGATTCTCAATATTAGAAAGCTGATCTAATGATGATTCAAAAAACTCTGTTTACTTATGAAAAATAAAGTGCGAAGATATTGAGCAATTTAAATTAGTTCTTGAAAATATAGATGAATGATGAAAAGGGAAATCGTATACCAGTCCAGATATGCATGAAAGTTTCATTAACTAAAAATAAAAACTACCAAGATATTTTCCTATCTCCTTTTAATACTTGAACAACAAATAGAAGTTCTTAACGCGTTCCAACAAACAAAAAATTTAGGCATTTTAGACACAAACAACAAAAAAATAAAAAATAACTAACATCTTAGTAGTTAAATTTAAATGGAAAAATTAAATACTTAAATCTATTTTTCCCAGCAAACAACGAATAAAAAACAAAAATTAAATAAGAGTCAGCAAGCACTCAACACAAGAAAACCTAATCGGGTATCATTGCAATTAACAAAAAGCTTATAAATTAACTTTGCCCATCAAGTTAAATCCTGAGCAGAAAGCAATAGTCTCTGCTCCTAACAAACCAATACTAGTAATCGCTGCTGCCGGAACAGGAAAAACTAGAGTACTAACAGAAAGGATCATTCATTTGATGAATAAATCCAATATACCCCCAGAACAAATTCTCTCTATTACCTTCACTAATATGGCAGCAGAAGAGATGAAAGAAAGAATACAAAGACGAATAAAGGATTCTCATAGGATACCTACTGCAATAGGAACTATACACTCTATCTTCAGCGATATCCTAAGAAGAGATATAGAAAAAATATGTAAACACAGAAAACATAGCTTTGAAATCCTTCAAGAAGAAGGGCAAAACTGAGCTCTAAAAAGAGCTTTCCAAATACTAAATCTCGAAAACAGTTTTCATAAATCCAGATTAAACGGAATCAGAAACCTTTTATCAGATTGAAAAACAGGTAATTTCCTAGGAATAAAAATCATCTCAGAAGAGAACATAGAAAAATATTCAGGAATATTCAAAGAATACGAAAAAATACTTAGAGAAAAAAACTTAATGGACTTTGATGATGTACTAATACTTACCAGTCAACTACTAAGCGAATATCCGGAAATAAAAAACTATTGAACTGCAAAATACAAAGCGATACTAATAGACGAAGTACAAGACTTAAATGAAATACAGTGAAGATTAATTAGCAAATTAATAACTAATGAATCCCCTAACTTCCTAGCCGTAGGAGATCCAAACCAATGTATCTATTTATTCAACAGAGCAAAAGAAGACATATTTGAAGTAATAGAAAAAACTTTTCCTAACTTAATAAAGTATGAATTAATTCAAAACTATAGATCTGCAGAAAACATTGTTTCCCTATCAAATGAAATTAAACACATAAAATTCAGCAATTCCGTCTCTAGCACTCAACAAATAGGAGAAGTAATACACTGCGATTCCCTAACAGAAGCACTAAACGAACTACTTAAATCACAAGATTATTCAAATTGAGCAATCATCTTTCCAAAACACTCAGATGTAAAAGAGATAGTAGAGTTATTAATTAAAAACAACATTCCGTTTAAATCCTCCAGATTTTTCCTACTAGAAAATCCACATATAGAAAAAATCATTCTTCTTTTTCAAGCCATATTTTTTGACAACTCTTCTCCCCTAGAAAACATCCTTTGTTCTAAAGAAATAAAGATAAGTAGTCATGCAAAAAAAGAAATAATTAACCCTTCTAATTGGGGAACCAACATAACTCTCTCAGAATTTTTATTGGATGGAGAAGAATGGAAAAACTTACATGTAGATACAGCAGATATGTCTCTAATAGAAAACTTTATTAATTCAATAAAACAACTTAAATCGCTCCCTACAGACAATCTATCTAACCTAGTACCTCATCTAAAAAACTTTTTATTTGCTAACACCAAACTAACTGCTGCTTCTCTAGGAAAAATAGATCTATTTATTGAATGATTGAAAAACATTCAACCTAATCCTTCGGAAGAATCTTCTGAAGACATAGTTATGAACTTCAAAAACTATTCTGAATTTTCTAAGGAAGAAATAAATAAGAAAAAACACAATTCCATAACCCTAAGTACAGTTCACAGATCCAAAGGATTAGAGTGAAACAAGGTAATAGTTCTTGAATACAACTACCTATTGGATGAATCTAATTCCAAAACAAAAGATAAACACCTAGCTTATGTAGCTATCACAAGAGCTAAAGAAAAATTGCTCTTGGTTAAGTAACTACTTTTTTATTAAACAAACTGCTTCGAAAGCTGCTCAATCTTTATCTGCCTTTATTTCTTTCTCAGTTCAGTTTTTCTTGTTTTGGGTTGGTTTATTGGCAAAGGCCTGGCATCAAGCTTTTACGAATTCAACAATATTGTCTAACTTGCTTACCAATACAGAACTGCTTCCAGAAAAAAGATTTTCCTCAAGCTCCGATGGCTTTTCAAAATCCCTCAACAAATTATTCCAATTTCTCTTAAGTCTTTTGGAATAGTCGCTCAAATCATTTCCAGTTCCTATTAAAGACTTAACTGAATTAGAATCACTATCCTCTTTATCCCCTATATAAACAAACCCATTCCCAGTCGCATACTTCAAAAAATTCTCATACTTGTAATCAAATGCTCCAAGAGCATAAGCAGTAGCCAATGAGATGGCTACAGTTCCTGCTATAGCTGAACCAACATATGCTAGAGTTGACATCTTCTAAAAAATTTAAAGTTTTTAGACAGTATAACAATCTCAATAAATCCTTTATTGATACTAGAAAAACGCTGATTAAAAAATAAAATTTGCGTTTTTTAAATAAGTCTACAAATACTTTCTTTAACTACAAAACCCTTTAACTAATTTCAAAACAATTCCTGTACTTGCGGCATATATAGAAATTATTAAAACATTGCAATAAATAAAATTGGTTACCAATTTTATTTAATAACTAATGCCCCCAACATCAATACTGGATCTTCTTACAAAATTAGATAAGAAGGACTGAAAAAAAATAATCTTAAAAGATGTTGTAGACATACAAAGAGGTTTCAGTTTCGATGATAAGAAATACAAAAAATCAGGCCTTCCCATTATCAAAGTACTTAACGTTCAACAAGGAAAAATAAATGTTGAAAATTTAGTTTACTTCGATCCAAATGACTACCCCAGAGATCTCAGTAAATTCTTACTTAAACCTGGAGAAATATGTATTACCGTTTCTGGAGCTAGTTCTGGAAAAATAGCTATAAACAATATAAACCAAGATTTTTATTTAAGTTCAACAGTGTGTAAGTTAAACGCAAAAGAAAATATAGTTCCTAAATATCTATATCATTCCCTACTTTACATACATAAAGAAATAAAAAATTTGGTAAGAGGAGGAGCAGTAAAGGGTTTGCCCATCAAACAATTAGAACAATTGAAAATACCTTTTCCTCCTATTAATATTCAAAAGAAAATAGCTTATTTATTAGACGAATTGAGAACAAAGAAAGAAGAATTAAAAGAAGATTTACTTAAAGAAATAAATATAAATGAGAAAAAATATGAATACTATAGAAACCTACTATTCTCTCTTTAGAGCTAACTCTTAAATTTAATATTTAAAATTGAAAGATTAAACATACAGAAACTACTGGCAGCAACCGTCCAATGCAACAGAAATCATATTCTCTAAAATTAAGTTTCAAGGGCTTTTTTCAAAATTTCTTCTTTATCTTCTGAATTTCACAAAAAAACATGTTTAAGAAGAGCTTCTGTTACAGCCGAGCCTTCGTCTGACTCATTTAATTCAAGTCTAGTTTTTTCTACTAATTCTCTAATTTTTTCATTTGTTTCTCCCTCATTGCACTGAATAAACATTCATCTTTCTCCTTCAGGGAATATATAAAATCCTCCACAACCTAATAAAAGAGCAGATATTCAATCACCTTCTCGTTTTCTTAATCTAACTTTTCTTTCTTTATTTCTTTTTTCTTCGAAAAGATTTCTCAAATGCTCTTCTGGGTTAATAGGAAAAGGCGATCTTGAATGTCCTTTTTCTCCTTTTAGACTTGATCCTTTTGAATTTTGGCCGCTCAACAAAAAATTTTTATCTGATTCATCTGATAGTTCATTTTCTAAACTAAATTTAGGAAATCAGCCGCCATCAAGTCAATTTAATTCAAATAAACCTGAATCTCCTCCTTCTGTTGTCTTTGCAGAAATCAAATCTTTACCTTTTGGAGGACATCTTCGGGCGCTTATATCTTCTTTCCCCTGTTTCTTATTCTCTGCTTCCCTTTCTTTCCCTTCTTGCTTCTTCTTAACTAAATCTTTATTTACAGATACTACCTCTGGAACCGTTGACGGTTGATATGAAACTGTTATTTGGCCTCTGCCATTAGAGGGGGGGTTGAAAGTGCTCAAGCAGCACTAAATCCTCATGGCATAAAAAAATCTAAAGTTTATTTACTAATTACAGCAACCACCCAGGGCAACTGAGATCATATTTTCTAGGCAAGTAACCCTTTCCTCGGGAGTCATTTTTTCGCTTCCGCCAACTATATCACTAACTGTCAATACACACGCTGCTTGCTTATTAGCCCTCTTAGCTTCTACAAATAAAGCAAATGATTCCATTTCAACAGCAATCACTTCTTTTTCTTTAATAGTTTTTTCTAAATCTAATGAAGAATAGAAAACATTAGAGCTGTGAACGTTTCCTCTAAATGTTTGAATACCTTTTTCTTTAGCAAAAGCTTCTATTTTTTTATCTAGATCTCCTGAAGGTGAGATGGTGTCATAACTTTCTCCAGCTGATACTTCAGCATATGAAGGTGAATCAGCTTTAGATTTATCAACAATAACAACGCTTCCTACTTTCAAGTCTTTAGAGTAAGCTCCGCAACTACCGATTCTTACTATTGCATCAACATCATAAAAATTAAATAACTCATGTGCATAGATACCCATTGAGCCATATCCCATACCTGAAGCTCCAACTGTAACTCTTTTGCCGTTGTACTCTCCTGTATAGAAATAAACGTTTCTTACTGAACTAACTAACTTGTAATTTTGAAGATACTTCTCTGCAACTCATTTTGCTCTTAGAGGATCGCCGGCTAGGAAAACCAATTTTGCAATTTCCTCTTTAGCTGCTGAAATATGAGGTGTCATTTTTTATTAAAAGAATAATTTTATATTAAAAAGTACAATTTCTTGGTTTAATTTTTTGACAACAAATAATAAATTAATAATAAAAAATCGGATAAAGCCCTTTTCTACTGAACAAATAAAAACGATTAAACAAGCTTTCTCTTTAATTCAAACATATTTAATTAAATCTTTTCAAACTGGCAAACCTTAATGCAAGAAAACAAATTCAATGTTTTTGTCCTATTAAATCGCTTACCTTCACTTGAAATCAAAAGAAACAAAATTACCATAATATCGTCCCTTTGTTCTTCTTTTAGGTAGTTCTTTAGAAACGGGTTTGCTTGTCTCTTGAATTTCAGAAGTTTTTTCTGATAATGAGACGGTCGACTCTAAAGAAGAAATAGCAGTATCTTCTCGTCCATTTTCACTTTTTGTTTCATCCGAAACTTCTAAAGTTTTTCCAGAAGAAGTAGACTCTTCAGAACTAGAGATTAAAGCTAAAGTCGATGATTCTTTTGTGGATTCATCCACCGTTAACGCAACAGTTCCATTTTCAGCGCTATCAACCGCTTTTTCTTTAAAACAACCTTTACAGTTTAGGAATACAATGCCAGAGACATATATCCTTAACAAAACAAACATAAAACTCAGCATGGATAAAAGCAAACCCATGATTTTTATCGCAAAATTATATACATACGCAACACTCATATTTAAAAACGCAAACCAAAAATTAAATTCTTAATGTTCTTACTAACAGTAAGAACTTTTATGCAAACAAATATATATCTCTCTTAAATACTTAGAATTCTTAGAAACAAAAAAATCACCAATACACAAACAACTTCTATTTTCCGCTCAAGTTCATTAAATGGAAATTAATCATCAACCTCGTCTAAAGTTCTTTCTTTTCTAATTAAAAATCAAATTCAGAAATTCCTTTAAACATCTCACTCAACAGGAGGAATTAAAACCCAGAACTTACCTGCCAAAACCTTTCTAATAAAAATCTCCTCGCCTTTTATTAAATAACCGCTTACTAAAGAGATTGCTACTTCACAGTACTATATGTTGATATTTATATATTTAATCCCGAATTAATATCAGAATTTAAACTTCCAGAGAAGAATCACTAGATCCCCCAACAATCTTTATGATTCTTCCATAAAAGTTTATTCACATTTACTATTCTTTTTAACTCAAATTCTGTATCCTACAGAAATGTAAAAATAAATGAATTTTTAACCCTTGTTTTTATACAAAGCCTTAACAGCGCATCAGAAAGTCTTACCTCCTAAAGGATTATTTGTTGTTCATTTGCTATAGTCTGTATCACTCATATAACAGTAATCACTTGAAGATAAATCCATTGCTTCTTTAACATCCCCTTGCAAAGCATCCTTTATATACTTTTCAGCAGTCATAGACTCTACACATAATAGAGCTACCTCTTGAAAAGGATCTATAGTTAACTTCGGCTCTCCTGAAATACCTTTAATAAACTGAGTAGTTAAATAGAAATTATTCCTTACAAAAGGTTTCTTCAATTCTTCTTTACATCTATTCTTAAAAACATTTATCTTGCTTTCATCAACATCATCTTCGCTATTAATACCCTTTTCATCCTTTCCAACAACAGTTTCCAAATCAGATGCAGTAATAAATGATTGATCTTCTCAATTCTTCTTACTATTTTCTTTCTTAAATCACCCTCCAGCTATTACCTTCTTTCACTTTTCGTCATCGCTTGAATTACCTGTATTTAAAGGTTTAAGTTTATGTCTTTTCAATACCTGTTCAACTGAAGGTATAGTGCACCATTCTCTTAATCTAGCTAACTCTTTTCCTTCATTTGAAGAGTTAACTTTCAATTGTTCTTTAGTTACATCTTTATCTAAAGCAGTAATACATGCTGTTTTTCATTCATCTACATACTTCTCATCTGGTTTTTGTAGTACAGTCAATGAATAATCAGTAGAACCTACCCTACTTTTAAATTCTTTAGTTTCAAAAACAACTTTAGGACTAACAGAAAACCTAGTTTTGGCAGTATAAGTAAGGCTGCTCTTAGTAGGATCCAACCTTTCCATCATGATATTCAGTAGTACAGACTTATCTGTACTTGTCTCTACTAACTGATACCCAACTTCCTTTAACTCAGATCCATAAGTTACTCTTTTGACTACAGGTTTTTTCTCTTCAGAAACAGCAGCAACATTCATAGTTCCAAATCCATGCCCATTCTTCAAATATATTTTTGAACCTACTCCTGCTGCTCCAGAAGTAACTCCGGTAGCTACTAAAGTCTTAACAATAGCGGAAAGAATGGACATGATCTATCTTGGTTTGTACAACAACCTAACTCCACATCAAAAACCATTACCTCCAAACGGTCAATAAGTTTTCTTATCCTTTAAACCACTTACATGGTTACTTAAATAACAAGCATCACTAGTATCTAACTCGCTCTCCCCTTTAACTGATCCTTGCAAAGTTTTAGTAATATAGTCTTCTACTGTTCTAGGTGTAGTGCAGAAAATAGCTGCTTCTTGGAGCTCATCCAAATTCTTATTTACATGACTATCATCTTGATCTCAGTAACTCTTAGGCATATAGAAAGACTTTCTAGAGAAAGGTTTTTCTAATAGAGCTCTACATCTGTACTTAACTGAAAGAATATGAGATTGCTTAACCTTACTTGAATCAGCAATACCGCTCTCCTTTAATTCTGTTCCAAGGAAATTATCTATTAACTCTTTCTTAATAAATGTTTGCTTTTCTCAATACTTAACATCGTT
Source organism: Candidatus Mycoplasma haematohominis (assembly GCF_902712995.1). Lineage (GTDB taxonomy): Bacteria > Bacillota_I > Bacilli_A > Mycoplasmatales > Mycoplasmoidaceae > Eperythrozoon_B > Eperythrozoon_B haematohominis. The sequence goes on along the minus strand of NZ_CACTIB010000016.1, from coordinate 12,444 downwards.
CTCCTTCTTAAATCATCCACCGCCTATTACTTCTTTAAATACTCCATCGTCAGAATTAATCTCAAAACCATGTCTTTTTAAGACATGTTTAACTTTAGGTTCAGAACATCAATTTTCTAATTGCTGTAACTCTGTAGACCCCTCGCTGTAACTACCCTGTAGTGCAACTTGGCAAGCTTCTTTAAAAGCATCTACAGTATTCTTAACTGGTCTTTCATAGAAATAAAAATTCTTTCCATTAACAACCTTAACTACAGGCTTTAAAGTAAATCTAGGACTACCGCTAAATAATTGATCTTTAGGATAAACAATAGGAACATTGTCGAAAAACAATGTACCCTGCATCAATATATTCTCAATAATAGAATCACTTGTTCCTGTATTAACAGGCGCAAGCTTATCTTTACTCAACTTATCTCCAAAACTCCCGTCTGCATATTAAGAAATAGGAGAAGATAATCCAGTAAAAACATCAGCACTATCTATTTCTCCAAGATAACCGCCACTTGAGTAAAAACCTAATCCAAAACCAGTTCCCCCAATAATAGCTGTTAAACCAACTACACCTCCCTTCAAATATCCAGTAGAAATTGCCATAATAAATTTGAAATTGTGTCGCCCATTTTATTCACGCTTACGAAAATAAACCAAAAAGTAGAAAAATAAACAAAAAGGCTGAATATAGAAGAACAATTAATCCTATTTATCTACATGCCACTTATTATCAAAGATATCAGTTAGCATCTAACTATTACTACACATACGTAAATTGACAAAAGAAATCGCTGGGGCTACAGTTGGCCTTGCAATAGGAGGAGGTTTGGGAATTAACTATCTTTCTGTTCCGGAAGAAGAAAATGAAGATTTAAAAAAACTTGATCAACAATTAAGTGATTTAAAAGAAACAAACGAAGAATTAAAAAAGGAAAATGAAAACAAAAACAAAAAGTTAAATGAAGATCAGGAAGTTTTCAACAACAAATTTTCTCCTCTATGTAGAATGGTCGAAAACGGCGATCAGCATATTGATCACGCAAGTTTAATCTTAAAAACAATACTGCCAGAATCGAAAATTTTTATAGAAGAAAAAGGAAAAAATAAAGAATGCAAAATAGAAACAACATTTTCTTAATATGTCGCTATTTGATATCAGCAAAATTGCTGCTATGTCTGCAATTGGAGCAGCTACCGGAGTAGCAGGTAGTTTTGGTTACAAAATAGTAACTAACCAGGGATCTACAAAAAAAGAATCAAAAATTGAAGGACAGATAAAAAGTTTAGAAGAAGAGAATAAAAATTTAGAAGCGGAAAAGGACGAGTTAGATATGAAACAAAATAAGCTTAATGAAGGCATAAAAAAAATAGAAGCAAACGAAAAAGCTCCTAAAGATTTTGAAGAGTTATGTGTAGAAATGACACTAGCTGGAGGATATAAAGAAACTGATCGCGAAAGTTTGAATAAAGCAATAAAAGGGTATCTTCCTAAGAGCACTTTCAATGCCAATGACAATAAATGTAAATATGTAGGAGGCACAAAGCACAGCAAAATAAAAAACTCGCTAAAAGCAAAAAACAAAACAACACGCGACTACGTAATCAATAAGAATCTTAGGGATCAAGTTAAGAAAGAAGTAGGCTTAATTTAGATAAAGGTCAATAGAGAATCAAGCAAACGCAAAAAAAAATTACAAACTTCGGATTTAGAAATTATTAAGTGTTTAAACCTCTAATCAACATCAAACTTAAAAAAGAAAATAAATAAAATTTTCGAATAATCATCATATATGAAACAAAAGGCACTCGTGCCTTAAAGTGGGTTATTTCTCCTTTTATGAAAACCCTTAATATTGACGAATCCTATAATCTAACATGACACAGGGCGTTTCTTTTCACAAAAAATCAAAAATGACAAAAGAAATTGTTTTCTCAACAGCCGGTCTTGCAATAGGTATAGGAGTAGGATCAAAATATTTGATAACTCCCGCTGAAGAAAACGAAAAAGCAATTGAATTAAAAAAAATCAAAGGATTTAACTGATTCAAATAAAGAATTAGAAAATGCAAATAAGGAAAAAGAAGAAAAATTAAAAAAGAACAAGAAATACTTGATGGAGAGTTGCAAAAATTTTGTGAATACGCTAATGAAGGTAATGATATTGAAGACGTAAATTTAATTCTTAAAGAAGTATTCCCGGATAAGAAAGCAATTAGAGAAAATGGACGAGTTGGAAGATGTCTAATATTACAAAACTAATATGCTAGTATTAGATGCTTTAAAATCGTTTGCTATGTCTGCTGTTGGCGCAGCTACAGGAGCAGCAGGGAGTTTTGGGTACAACGTTATAACGAACCAAGAAGTTTCTGTTGATTATGACAGTCTTAATAGTGAAATAGATAATTTAAAAAAGGAAGCGGAAGAATTAGAAAAACAAGAACAAAAATTAGAAAATGAGACAAGAGAAAGACAAGAAAGAAGAAGCAAACCTAAGGACTTAAAAGAATTGTGTGAAAAATTGAAAGGAATTAGGTTGGCAAATAATGATTTGTATTTTGACGGTTTAGATGAAATGGTAAAGGAAAATCTACCAAATAGTACCTTCAATGCTAGAAAATGTTGAGCGGAAGGAAAATCTTAATAAACAGTGAATAAAAAAATAAACTTAGCTTTTCTTGTGCTATTAAGTAAATAGATTACGCTTGTTTTTCTCTCAAGCACGCGCTTTTAAATACGCCCCACTCTGAGTCCTCTTTAATAGTCTTTTCGGTTCAAGTTTTGTCTTCTGCTAGTTTTTTTAATTTCTTAATTTCGCATCATGCTTTAGTAAATGCAGCTATTTCTGAAGATTTGGAAATAGTATCTGTTGTAGGAAATAACTGACTTAAGTCATTATCATTTGTTATCTTTGGCTTAGTAGGTGTCGTTATGCCTGAATCATCCATACTATTCCAAACTCCTTTTAATAAATCCCTATAACCATTTTTGTTTGTTCCTTTATCCTCATCTAGCAATTTCTTAACTGAATTATTATCTGAATCTCCTACAATCCCTATATAAATAAATCCATTTTTATTTGCATAATCATCAAAGTTTTTATAGGTAGCAGCAAATGCGCCGGCAGCATAAGCAGTGCCCACACCTACAGCTCCTGCAGCCAAAGCTCAACCTCCTACTGCTGCTGGGGATGGCATAACCTACTTTAACCTAAGAAATTATAAAATATGTCCATCTTCTTATTTAAATCAAGTGTTTTCGCTCAAAGTTGTTTTATAAATTACCTCTAACCCAAATTAAGTTTCTTTTTTTCTAATTTTTTGATCTACTACTCTCTACAGAAGTACATACAGCTAAATACATTTCTTCATCAGATTTATAGTTATAAGAATCATTTTCGTTCTGCACTTTTATTTCTTGCCTGTCTTCTTTTGTTTCAAACTCCTGACATCATCTCATAACATCTGGCAACAAAGAATCTCTAATCTGACTAAGTTTTGCTGGATCTATAGGACTTTCTGTCTTGTTAGGCCATACTCTCTTTCAATCCTGATTATGAATCAATAAATATAAGATTTGATCAGTGAAATGCTCCTTGTTGTTTGACTCTGACTTTCTTGTTTCTAATTTAGAGCCATCTATTGAAGTGTGTTCTCTATTTAAAAAATCTTTTACGTAATCCCTAAAACCAAAATTTTTACTTTTCTCATTTATATAAAACCCAGTTGCTCCTGTAGCCCCAATAGCAGATGCACCAACCAATGCTTTGGCTGCCGAAGTCATAAATACTTAAATATTTTACTACTTGGTAGTAGATGGATTATTTTTGTATTTAATTATTAATCTGCGATTCCGTTTTTGCAAATATCATTTCATAAGGATTTGCTGTCTGTATCATCCATATCTGTATGTCAACATCCCCTTCTTAACCATGCAGCTCCATAAGATTTAGACATATCTTTCAGCTTATCTTGCGTCACTTCTACCTTGGTTAAAGAATTTAGAGTAGATAGATGCTTCCTAATAGTACTATCAGCTCGAAAAGTTTCGAATAAATCCTCTCAAATTTCATCATCATCTTCCAAGCTTTCGTTACTAACAACTTTTCTAGCTGCTAAATATCCTTTGTCCGGATCATCATAACCTTGCTCTTTGTAATCGTCAATACTAAATATAGTTCTAACTGGTTCTTCTTCATCATCATCCAACAAATTCTCAAGATCAACAACCAACTTTGTATCCTCTTCTAAAGGTAATTCTTCTTCCTTTGGAACAACAACTGATTCTTGAATTTCAGGCAAATAAATTTCTAATTTAGATTCTTCTAGACTTTTTCTTCAACCGGCTCTACTTTACCTTTATCAAAATTACTATCTAACTCTTCTTCCGCATCTTTTAATTCCTGATTTTTAACATCCAACTGACTTTCATCAACTTTATTAATTAAATCCAAGTCATTCTTTTTTTCTTCGACTTCATTTGTCTTAGCAAAACCCTTAATTAAAGAACAAACCCCCTCCTACTGTTCCGCAAACTACTGCTGTTGCTCCTGCTCCGATAGCAGCAGCCTTACTTATCTTCACACTTAAAATGATCTAATTACACATCCTTATCGCTGAATAAAAATAAGATCGAAAACTATTCTTCTTTTTCCCAATATGGTCTCTATGCCTTATTTGGGACAGAAAAATACCTAACTAGATTTCAGACAAATATCTCTAAATATTTCTCAGTCTAAAGCTTTATTAATAGACTCATTCGTTCACTTTTTATCCTGACCAACTGTCTTATCTTTTTTCGATTCGCATCACCCTTTCACAAACTTAGAAATCTCATCAGATTGAGAAATTGCTCCAGTATCAGGAAACAAAGTTCCAACCTCTCCTGATGTTTTTGTAGGCTTAGGATTTAAAGTCTCTTTCAAATCGTTTGCATTCATATTCCCTCAATGTTTCTTTAATAAACCTCTATAAGAATTATTCTGCTCAACATCCAACAACTTCTTGATCTCCAAAACATTTGAAGTTTCCTTATTCCCTATATACTCAAAACCATTCTTATTTGCATAATCCAAAAAATCATCGTAGGTAACAGTAAATGCTCCTGCTGCGTAAGCACTGCCTAATCCTATTACCGTAGCGCCTAATAATCCTCCTCCAACCATAGCCGCTTGTGATGCCATTTTCTAAATAACTATTACAGGACAAATTCTACTTTAAACAATAAATGCATGACCAGCGCTGATAAAAACATAGGCAAAAGAAAATAAAATGATTTACTTAATTACGAGTGAAGTTGCGAATTTGCAAATATCATTTCACAAATCCTTCTGGGAAGGCTTATTAATGTCGATACTTCAACATCCTCTTCTTAACCAAATAGTTCCATAAGCATCTTTCATTTTGTCTAATTGCTCATGAGTTACCTTCACTCCAGTCAAAGAATTCAAAGTAGACAAATGTTTTTCTATAGTTTTGTCATGCTTATAATGCTGAAAAAACTCTTCCCACACACGTTCAGTTTTATCCAATTGTTTATTTTCAACAATTTTGGCAGTTTCTAAATAATCAGTCTCTGGATCCTCATAATCAGGATCATCAAAACCATCAATACTGAATGTAATTCTCTTTGGTTTATCTTCCTCATCTTGGTAATCACTTAATGCTTCGCTTTCATGAACTTTCGGGTTCTCTGAAAGAACAACAACTTCTTCTACTACAAGAGGAAAGGCTTCAGGTAGACTTTCATCAACAACTTTTACCTCCGCTTGTTCTTTTATTGGCTCATCACCACTAACTTCCAAGCTATCTACTTCAGGAAAAACAATATTTGTTTTCCCGTCTAACGTTTGTTCTTCATTTAATTCTTCTTGTTTTTGAGTAGCTAAATCCAATTCATCATCTCTTGTCTGTCTATCGTTTTCCTTATCAACTAAATTTGAATTACCAAGATTAGCTTTAGAAGAACTCTTAGTTAAAGAACAAACTCCCCCTACCGTTCCGCCAATTACCGCTGTTACTCCCGAACCTATAGAAATAGCTTTATTTACTTTAGTCATATGATCGTTTATACCTTTATAATTTTTCCTATTTATATAAAGCCAACAAAGCCCTTTATTTCTCTTTTTTATGAATCAGTTGCCCAACTCAATTAGGTTCAAAAGCGACAAATAAAGACGCTTTTCTAATAAAGATATCTACCTATCAAAAACACAAAACTTATTAAATGCCGCTATCTCCTCATCAGAAGGAACATTTAAACTCTTCGATTCATATTTAAACTTGCATCATTTAGCTATCTCTTCTGTAGTTTGGCTTTTCTTTGTAATTATTCATCAAGGCTTTTCAAGTCAAGCAAAATACCCATCTTTTTTAAGTACATTCAAATGATTTGCTACTTCATCCAAAAATGATTTTGAAGAATTTGAAACATAAAGCAAACGATTGGCATTTGACTTTCATTTGATATCTAAACCATTAATTTTGTGTTTAATTAAACCCTTAAAAGGCCTATCTTTTTCACTAACTTCTTTTAAATCGTAAGAATTAACAGCTAGAAAACCAAAACCTCCTGTCGCCCCTACTGATGATGAGGCTATAACACCAACTTTTAAAATCTTAGGATCTATATAAGACATATTCAAATTATTTCAAAAACTATAAATCTACGAATAGTAAAAAATGAAATTTAAACCTATACTTTTTTTCCAAAATAATCTTCTCTCTTAATGAATTAATGAAATAAATTAATTAAAAAACAAAATATATCCCTTTATCTAACGCAACAAAAAGCTTTTATGTAAACTGTATTGTGAAAAAACTAATTAACCATGAAACACGGAAAAGCAATAAACATATACGTAAGTGTTGCTTGAAACTATGAGAATCAGTTAAATGAATTAATAAAGATGTTGGATAAGACAGGGCTAAACTACCTTATCCGCAAGATTCCCCTAGAAGATCCTGTTTTTCAATCTTCTTTCTCTTCTGCCATATCAGCAGCTATGGAGGAAATTATGGCTGGTTGTGATTTTGTCTTTTATTTAAATGGAGTTTATGAAGAATACAAAAAATTAATTGATATAGAAACAAAAGCAGCTAAGAATCTTAAGCTAATATCTGCTGTAATTGACAGATGAGGAGATGAAAAAACTTCTCCTTACTATGACGATATAGTAAGTGACGAAATTCCATGAGATTCTGATCACTTAAAAAACTATCTTGTTAACAGAAAATAAGATCTAATAAGACAATTTATTGCTTTTGATTTTTTATAGTTATTTGGGCAAACGATAGATAAGAATAGTTTTCTATATTTATTCTTCATTTCCTTCTAAAGCATCAATTCCTTTAGCATCGCTATATTTATCCGATTCTATAGATCTTCTTAAACCCATATTTAACATAACTTAATTAAGTAGAAATAGCCTAAACAAGTCTTTTTTATTGGCATTAACTTATGAATTTAAGCCTTGCATACTAAAAAACAAACAAATATAAAAATTTAAATTAACGTTATTTGCTGTTAAGCTTATATCTATTCTCAAGATAAATAGACGTCATGACACTTACTCAGAAAAAACTGGCCGCAGGAGCAGGTTTTACTTCATTGGTTGCAATAGGGGGGGGGTAGGATATACCTATCTAAGAATACCTACTTGAAATTATCCGGAGCTTAAAGGGAAATCAAGCGGAGTTGTTTGGGCTAATGAAAGATCGTCATCTTTTGTAGATGAAAGGAGTTATGGTAACTTCAAATGATGGAAGTGATCTTATGAAAATAGATTCAAGAAAACTACTCCTAGAAGCAATAAATTTAAAAAAGTGGATTCAGCTGCTGAGCTTTATAGTAATGCCCCTCTAAATAGAATTTGTTGAGAGATCTATAAAAAGAGTAATGCTACCGAGGATGAAAAAGCAGATGCTAGACTTTATTGTTCTAAAACAGGAAGAGGATAAAAAGTAATATAAGAAGAATTATGACTCCCAAACAAACCAAAGTAGCTATCGCCGCTGGCCTTTCAACAGCTGTTATAGGGGGGGGGTAGGCTTTGCAGTACTAAATAAAAAACCTACTTGAGATTATCCGAAACTTAAGAAAAGCACAAAAGTTGAGTGGGCGTCTAATCAAAAAGACTCTTTCGTAAATCCATCAGGAGCCAGTAATGGTAGATGGTGAAATCAATCCTACAACTTAAGATGGAAAGGAAGTAATCCTAAAAGCGAAAAATTTAAAAAAGCAACTTCCGGTTCCGATCCATATGATATGACTGCTTTAAATAGAATTTGTTGAGAAGTTTATAAAAACAGCGAAGATAACAATGAAAAAGAAGACGCTTGAACATATTGCTCAGTTCCTGGAAAAGATCCAACTAAGAAAGAATAAATAACTTTATCTTTATATACAGAGTGAAAATTAATATTAAAAATTCAGATTAGACAATCATCCTGAAAAATAGATTCATATACTCCAAAGGTAAATTAAATTTAAAAATTATGACAACACTTCAAAAGAAAGTTGCTGCAGGAACTTGCCTTACTACAGTAACTATTGTAGGGGGGGGCAGGTTACCTTTACTCAAACAGAATACCTGTATTAAATTACAAAGGTTTAGAAAAGCGTAACCAAAATATTTCTTGAGCTCCTGGAAAAGAATTTATAAAGGCATCAGGCATTAGAAATAAGAAATGATGAGATTGGTCTTATAAAAATAGGAAGCAAAAAATAACTCCTAAAAGCTCAAAATTTCAACAAGTGGATAAAGGATATGGATCATACGACGACACTAGTTTAAATACCGTATGTTGAAATGTTTACAAATCTCCATCATCTACCGACGATGAAAAAGCAGATGCTTTACTTTATTGCTCTATATACGGAAAATAATACAATTAATAGCCTCTACTTATTAAATATATAGGTTCTGGATTTAAAAGAGTCAAAATACTAGATCATGACGCCCGGAAAAGCGCAAGCTATAGTTGGTGCTAGTGCTGTCGCTATTGTAAGTGGGGGGGGTTGGATACACCTACTTAACCAAGAACCCTGTATGAGAATATGAAGGTCTTACGGGAAGGAAAGAAAATATTTCTTGAGCTCCTGGAAAACATGAATTATTTGTTGATGAGAAAAATTGAAATAACTTTAAATGATGAAATTGATCTTACGAAAATAGATTCGTAAATAGTTATCCTAAAAGCGAAAAATTCAAGAAGATAACTTCCGGTTCAAAACTATATGATGATTTCCCTCTAAACAGAGTATGTTGAGAAACTTATAAAAACAAAGATGCTAAGACAGAGGAACAAGAGGATGCATGAAGATATTGTTCTATTCCTGGAAAAGAACCAAGAAAACATAAATAGAATGGTTACAAAAAACTAAACATTATGACCTCCCCAAAAACTAAAGGAGCTATTGCTTCGTGTTTATTAGCCGCCGTAGGGGGGGTGTGGGATATTCTGTAACAAATATAGAATCTACCTGAAACTATACTGGACTTAAAAAGAATTCAAAGACTATTTCTTGAGCAGGCAATAAGAGTAATTGATTTGTTCAAGAATCAGAAATGAAAAATTGAAAATGATGAAGAAGATCATATGAAATAAGATGGAAAAATAACCCTCCAAAAAGTGATGCATTTAAAAAAGCAAATGCCCCTATAGGAGATCACAACAGCACTGCCTTAAATAATATTTGCAGGGAAATCTATAAAAAATCAAACCCTGATGATAATGAAAAAGAAGATGCATGAAAATATTGCTCTATTCCTGGACACATGCCATTCAAAGTTTAAATTTCTCTAAAAAACAAACAAAAAATATTAATTTGAAATTCTAAGAATCCAAGTCTATAGCTTTTCCTTCGTTAGACTCTAATTAATACATGAAATCAATTACTTCTCTATTAGATCAATTAATTAGAGGGGGGGTTGAGAATGGAAAACGATTGGTTCTATTACATTAGGTATTAAGAGAGGGTCAGGAATTTCTAAGGAACAACTAGGAACAGGAAATTGCCCTTGTATTACTTATTCAGAAATAAATGAAGAATATAGTGAATGCATAGATGAAGTAATCTCATTCACAGATGAAAAAGAACTAAACGAAAAAAACTATTGCGAAAAAGGAGATCTATTAATCACTAGATCAAGCCATACATTAGACAAAATTGGAACTGCTTCTGTTTACCTTCAAGATAAGCCTTGCTTAATTGGAGAAAATGTTTTGTGCTTTAGACATAATCAAAACCCCAAATATATTTCATATGCTTTATCTTTAAGAAAAAGAAACAGAAGAACTAAACAGTAAAGATAAAGAGCTTGAAGAACAAGGAAAAAAATTAGAGCAAGAAAAAATAGAAAGAAAAGAAAGGAGACAGAAACCAAAAGACTTAAATGAGTTATGCCAAAAACTAAAAGGAATAAGAGTGGCTGATACAGAAGCGTTGCTGGAAGGTTTAGACCGAATGGTAAAAGAAAATCTGCCGAATAGTACTTTCGATGCTAAAAAATGTTGAGAAAGCGGAAATTCTCAATAGATTCAATTTTTAACTTTCTAAAGTAAAAAACTTATCTCAAATTTACTTTGTTCTTAAGCACGCATTCTTAAATACTCCTCATTCTGAATCTTCCTTAATAGTTTTTTCAGTTCAAGTCTTATTTTCTCCTAATTTCTTTGTTTTTCTAATCTCGCATCATGCTTTAGTAAATGCAGCTATTTCTGAAGATTTAGAAACATCTTCAGTAGATGGAAACAACTGACTTAAATCAGCATCGCCTGTTATTATTGGCTTAGTGGGAGTAGTTATACCTACATCATTCATATTGTTTCACACTCCTTTAAGTGCATTCCTGTAACCATTTGTACTCGTATCTTTGTCATTATCCAATAATCATTTAACTGAACCATTATCAGAATCCTTTAAGTCTCCTATATAAGTAGATCCATTCTTATTTGCATAATCCCCAAAACCTTCATAAGTAACGGTAAATGCGCCGGCAGCATAAGCAGTGCCTACTCCTATTGCTCCTGCTGCTAAAATCCCTCCGCCTACTGCCGCTGGTGATGCCATAGTTAATTAATCTAAGAAAAATTATAAAAATATGCTGATTATTCTCTTTAAATAAAACTTTTGTTTTTAATATTTCTTATTAATCTTTCAATCTACTACTTTCTACAGAAGTACATACAGCTAAATACATCTCTTCATCAGATTTATAGTTATAAGATTCATTTTCGTTCTGTACCCTTGTTTCCTGTCTATCTTCTTTTGTTTCAAACTCCTGACATCATCTCATAACATCCGGCAATAAAGAATCTCTAATCTGACTAAGTTTTGCTGGATCTATAGGACTTTCTGTCTTGTTAGGCCATACTCTCTTTCAATCCTGATTATGAATCAATAAATATAAGATTTGATCAGTAAAGTGCTCCTTATTATTTGACTCTGACTTTCTTGTTTCTAATTTAGAGCCATCTATTGAAGTGTGTTCTCTATTTAAAAAATCTTTTACGTAATCCCTAAAACCAAAATTTTTACTTTTCTCATTTATATAAAACCCAGTTGTTCCCTCAATGTTTCTTTAATAAACCTCTATAAGAATTATTCTGCTCAACATCCAACAACTTCTTGATCTCCAAAACGTTTGAAGTTTCCTTATTCCCTATATACTCAAAATTGTTCTTATTGGCATAATCCAAAAAATCATTATAAGTAACAGTAAACGCTCCCGCTGCGTAAGCGCTGCCTACTCCTATTACCGTAGCGCCTAATAATCCTCCTCCAACCATAGCCGCTTGTGATGCCATTTTCTAAATAACTATTGCAAATTAGATTCTACTTTAAGCAACAAATGCATAACCGGCACTGATGAAAACATAGGTTACAAAGCCATCTATCCAGATACAGGAGAAGTAAAAAATGTGCAGACAGAACTTCATAAAGCTTTATGGCTATCTTTCGTAATATCCACATGCCAACAACCCCTTCTTAATCATGCAGATCCATAAGGCACAGACATTTTCTTTAAATGATCCTTAGTTATCTCAACCTTGGTTATATCTTGCAAAGCTGATAAATGATTCTCAATAATACTATTTTTCTCGTCCTCAAAAAACTCCTCTCAGTCCTTTCCTCCCTTATTTAAACTTTCTCTGTTTGCAACTTTAGGAATATCTAAATAATTCAACTGCGGATCCTCATAATCAGGATCATTAAAACCATCAATACTAAATTCAGTTCTCTTTGGTTTTTCTTCCTCATCTTGGTAATCACTTAATGCTTCACTTTCATTAACTTGCGGGTTCTCTGGAAGAACAACAACTTCTGATCCTTTTTTCTCGGTAATAGGAATAACTACTTCCTCTACTACAAGAGGAAGGGCTCCAGGTTGATGTTCATCAACAACTTTTACCTCCACTTGTTCTTTTATTGGCTCATCACCACTAACTT
>NZ_CACTIB010000015.1 GCF_902712995.1 Candidatus Mycoplasma haematohominis | reverse complement strand
TCCTACAACTTAAGATGGAAAGGAAGTAATCCTAAAAGCGAAAAATTTAAAAAAGCAACTTCCGGTTCCGATCCATATGATATGACTGCTTTAAATAGAATTTGTTGAGAAGTTTATAAAAACAGCGCAGATAACAATGAAAAAGAAGACGCTTGAACATATTGCTCAGTTCCTGGAAAAGATCCAACTAAGAAAGAATAAATAACTTTATCTTTGTATACAGGATGAAAATTAATATTAAAAATGCAGATTAGACAATCATCCTGAAAAATAGATTCATATACTCCGAAGGTAAATTAAATTTAAAAATTATGACAACACTTCAAAAGAAAGTTGCTGCAGGAACTGGCCTTACTACAGTAACTATTGTAGGGGGGGGGCAGGCTACCTTTACTCAAACAGAATACCTGTATTAAATTACAAAGGTTTAGAAAAGCGTAACCAAAATATTTCTTGAGCTCCTGGAAAAGAATTTATAAAGGCATCAGGCATTAGAAATAAAAAATGATGAGATTGGTCTTATAAAAATAGAAAGCAAAAAATAACTCCTAAAAGCTCAAAATTCCAAAAAGTGGATAAGGGATATGGATCGTACGGCGACAATAGTTTAAATACCGTATGTTGAAATGTTTACAAATCTTCATCATCTACCGACGATGAAAAAGCAGATGCTTTACTTTATTGCTCTATATACGGAAAATAATACAATTAATTGCCTCTACTTGTTAAATATATAGGTTCTGGATTTAAAAGAGTCAAAATACTAGATCATGACGCCCGGAAAAGCGCAAGCTATAGTTGGTGCTAGTGCTGTTGCTATTGTAAGTGGGGGGGTTGGATACACCTACTTAACCAAGAACCCTGTATGAGAATATGAAGGTCTTACGGGAAGGAAAGAAAGTATTTTTTGAGCTCCTGGAAAACATGAATTATTTGTTGATGAGAAAAATTGAAACAACTTTAAATGATGAAATTGATCTTACGAAAATAGATTCGTAAATAGCTATCCTAAAAGCGAAAAATTCAAGAAGATAACTTCCGGTTCAAAACTATATGATGATTTCCCTCTAAACAGAGTATGTTGAGAAACTTATAAAAACAAAGATGCTAAGGCAGAAGAAAAAGAGGATGCATGAAGATATTGTTCTATTCCGGGAAAAGAACCAAGAAAACATAAATAGAATGGTTACAAAAAACTAAACATTATGACCTCCCCAAAAACTAAAGGAGCTATTGCTTCGTGTTTATTAGCCGCCGTAGGGGGGGGGTGTGGGATATTCTGTAACAAATATAGAATCTACCTGAAACTATACTGGACTTAAAAAGAATTCAAAGACTATTTCTTGAGCAGGCGATAAGAGTAATTGATTTGTTCAAGAATCAGAAATGAAAAATTGAAAATGATGAAGAAGATCATATGAAATAAGATTGAAAAATAACCCTCCAAAAAGTGATGCATTTAAAAAAGCAAATGCCCCTATAGGAGATCACAACAGCACTGCCTTAAATAATATTTGCAGAGAAATCTATAAAAAATCAAACCCTGACGATAATGAAAAAGAAGATGCATGAAGATATTGTTCTATTCCTGGACACATGCCATTCAAAGTTTAAATTTCTCTAAAAAACAAACAAAAAATATTAATTTGAAATTCTAAGAATCCAAGTCTATAGCTTTTTCTTCGTTAGACTCTAATTAATACATGAAATCAATTACTTCTCTATTAGATCAATTAATTAGAGGGGGGGTTGAGAATGGAAAACGATTGGTTCTATTACATTAGGTATTAAGAGAGGGAAAGGAATTTCTAAGGAACAATTAGGAACAGGAAATTGCCCCTGTATTACTTATTCAGAAATAAATGAAGAATACAGTGAATGCATAGATGAAGTAATCTCATTCACAGATGAAAAAGAGCTAACAGAGAAAAACTATTGCGAAAAAGGAGATCTATTAATCACTAGATCAAGTCATACATTAGACAAAATTGGAACTGCTTCTGTTTACCTTCAAGATAAGCCTTGCTTAATTGGAGAAAATGTTTTGTGCTTTAGACATAATCAAAACCCTAAATATATTTCATATGCTTTATCTTTAAATACATCTAAGCAACAAAAGAAAAGATACGCATCAAAGGGTGTAGCTGTTTACATCAAAAGCAAAGATATCAAAAAAATAAAAATCCCCCTTCCTTCACTAGAAATACAAGAACAAGTAGTTGAAGTCTTAGATGCGTTTCGGGAATTAGTTAGGGAATTAGAAAACGAAATCAAACTCAGAAAACAACAATTTGAATACTATAAAGAAAAATTAATTTCTAATATCGATAAATCAGAATTCAAAAAATTTGGCTAATTTATTGAAGAAATAGATAGCGGGGGAGACATTGGAAAGAAACATTTGAACACAGGAAAAGATGCTTGCGTATTATGTCATGAAATAGGAACAACCTATAAATACTGCATAGAAAAATGTTTTTCATCAGTAGAT
>NZ_CACTIB010000014.1 GCF_902712995.1 Candidatus Mycoplasma haematohominis | reverse complement strand
TATTTATTTATAATATAGGTGTTATCTCAATATCATATCGATTTTTATGTTTGGTATGTTCGAAGTTTTATAAAAAACAATAACAAATTATTAATTGGGGGTGTGTTGGATGGGGAAAAAATTATTTATTAAAATAAAAAAATTTTTTTGTTTGTTCAAAAATCTAAGATTTCTGTTTCATAGTCTAGTATTTATTGATCCTTTAGAGAATTTTTGTAAGTGTAAAAAACATAAATTAATCTAATTCTTATTCTTTTGGTTTCATAATTCACATTTATTTTTTGAGAATTTACTAAAAATTAATATTTTTTGAATATTCACCTTTTTTAGAATGCCGGCAACTTCAATGAAACAATGTCTATATTTTCAACTATTGCTAAGGCTGTAACAGCTACTGGCGTCGTATCAGGAGCCGCAGGTGTAGGCTCCAAAATGTATTTAAAAAATGGTCATGGTTTTGGAACCATGGATGTAAATTCAACTTCTAATACTACTGATTCAAATACTGTACCTTCAGCTAATTTTGAATCACAACCTACTAGAAATGAATCTTCAACTGACCAACCCCAACAAGTTACAGATACAACCAAAACAACTTATGGATCCTTATTAAAAGAAAAGAAATATGAGTTAGTAAAGACAGAAACATCTAATGAAATCATCTTAAATATCATGATGGAAAGACTGGATCCTACAAAAGACAGTCTTAGCTATTCAACTGGGCAAAGATTTTCCGGAAGTGCTCAGGTTACTTTCCAGATAAAAAAATTCGATAGCAGAGTAGGAGATAAAGATTATTCATTAACGGTTCTACAGAAACCACAGGAAAGTTTCATAAATTCTTGAAAACAATCTTGCATAACTGCTTTAGATAGAGAAGTAGATAGAACAAAAGCAGAAAAAACAACTACAGATGAAGGCAAAGAACTTGCAAGATTAAGAGAATGATGTACTGAACCCACAGTTGATCAAGTTCTTAGAAGACATAAGTTAACTCCTCTAAATACAGACAATACTAACGATGACGAAAAGTGAAAAACAGTAATTGCTGGAGGATGATTTAAGAAAGAAGGAGATAAGAAAAACTGAGAAGAGCAGTCTTTTGTTTCAGCTAATGAAATTGATACCTTTTTAAAAGATAAAAAAGAAACAGGAATCAGTCTTACATCAGAGGTAACAAAAGAACAGATAGATTTCTTTAAACAAAAATGTAAAGCTGAACTTCAAAAACCATTTACCAGAACTAATTTCTATTTAACTACTCAGTTTATTAAAGGAATAAAAGAAGATAACAAACCAACAATCGATCCATTCCAAGAATTAGCTTTATTCTGTGTAGAGTCTATGAAAGCTTCTGACTATATCACTAAGGCTTTACAAGGAGATGTTCAAACTTCAGTAGTTCTAGATCAATCTGACTATTGTTATATGACAGAAACATCCAATAACTTTGATTCTTGAACTACTAATAATCCTTTAGAGGGTAAATCTTTCTGATGTGCTGTTAAGGCTTTATATAAAGCTAAGAGCAAATAATAGTTAATTCTCAATGAAACCATCATGAAAGTTTTTTCATATCTCTTTACTAAATACGGGATCCCTATTTTGTTTGTTGGTTCAATAGGTGGAGGGGTAAAGCTTTACTTCAACAAAACTTGATATTCATTTCAATCTGTAAGTAGCGCAAAAGAATTTTTAGATGCTAATTTACCAGCTCTAGAGAAGCATAAGTCATATTTGGAAGTTCTTCAGGAGGCTAAATATACTGTAGTAAATAAAGATACTAGCGAACAAGTTCTTCAGAATATTCTTACTCAAAGGTTATTTCCAACTAGACATGCTCAGCTACATTATCCAGTTAACAGAATGTTCTCTGGCAGTAAAGCTGTTACTTTCAAACAACAAACTTATACAAATAAAGAAGGAAAAACAATTAAGTATTTAGAAAAGCCTACAAAAGAAGATACAGAAAACTTAAAGCAAGCATGTATTCAAGCTTTAGCAGGCACAAAACCTGAATCACAATTTGCTGTTCCTAGAGATAATGCAACAAAAGAAAATAAAGAAACATTTAGTGAGTTGTCAAGATTAAGAGAATGATGTACAGAGCCTAAAGTTAAACATGTTCTAGCAAGGCATAAATTAACTCTTTTAAATACTGATGAAAATAAACATGAAGATGATACTGATTGAAAAGAAGTAATTGCTGGAGGTTGGTTTAAGAAAGAAGGAGATAAGAAAAACTGGGAATCACAGACATTTATAAAAGATACAAGTACTTTTTTAGGAAATAAAAAAGATAGTAACGGAATTGAAAGTATTTCAGATGTTACTGAAGAACAAATAAAAGCTCTTAAAAGACAATGTCAAGTTGCTTTGGAAAAGAATTTCGAAAGAAAGAGTTTTTACTTAACTAAAGACTTTATTGATGAGATTAAAGACGGTAATAAACCAGATTCAATAGATGAATTCCAAGAAGCTGCTCTATTCTGTTCTAAACCTATGAGTGCTGGAGATTATGTAAAAAAAGCAATGCAAGGAATTGTTGATGAAAAATTAGATGCTGCAGATAAACAGGATTACTGTTTTGTAGATGGTAAAGATAAACCAAATGATTATTCAGAAATAAAAACAAATAATCCTATGTCAGGCAAAACTTTCTGGTGTGCTGTAAGAATGGTCTATGATCCTAAAAAATAATTAGAGCTGATTTATTCAGGAATTAAGAAACAAAATCTTTTGATATCTGCCTCAGTAAATTTAATTTTTTCATCCACCCCTGTAATTTTCTTATCGTAAGCTTTCTCGCAAGTATCTCTTACTGTATCATTAATTTCACGCCTTTGTTGATGTTTCTTCTCATATAAAGCGGCAAATATAGAATCCTTGGAAGCATGTTTGCCAGATGTAGTTTCTAAATTTATTTCATCAAAAAATTCTTTGTTTCTTCTGCTTCAGAAAGCTTCGTTTGGATTTGTTGTTTCGCTTTTTTTAACCACCACTAATTTATTTTGAAATTCATCTTTGCCTCCAAATTTGCCTGCATAACTAGATTTTTCAGTAGCAGAAATTAATTTTGTTTCCTCTCCTAATAAAGAACAATAAGTTCATGTATTTGTCTTTTTGCCGTTAGTAACTTGATTTTCTGCTTGTTTGAAAATTGCTTCACAAATCTTATTTAAAGATTTATCTTCCTCTCCTTCTTTATTTGAATAACCTTTGTCAATCTTTTCTTTTTGGAATTCATTGCTTAGTTGAGGAGGAGATTGTGTTTTATCTTTATCAGTATTTCACTTATTAAAAAGAGCTTCTCATGCATCTTTATTCTTTCTATTAAATGGATCAAGAAGATATATACCGTATCTCTTACCAAATGTATTCTCTTCATATTTAGAATTATCCAAACTTCTGATCTCTGTATCTATGAAGTAGTCTCAGGCAAAATAACCACCTCCACCCAGAGCTGATACAAAAACGATTACTGTTCCTACTACTTTAAAAACTGACATTGCCAATTAAAGATAAAGTCTATATAGAGCAGAAAATTTCTATATTTGTAGTTAATCTATGTTTTTTCGTTATTTGTTGTGTAATTAATTTGAAAAAAAGAACATAACTCTAACAAGGAGAAACTCTAAGGTTGATCACTATTCTTTTTCCATTTTCTTAATTCCTTCATAAAGGTATTTATATTTGGATATTCACTTAAAAGTTTGCTTCTGTAAGAATCTCTCTGTCCTGATACTCCTTCTATTAAGTCATATTCTGGAGAGTATTCTTCGTTTTTGTCATTCACTAATTTATGAGCTCTAATAGGTTCAATACTTGCGATACTGTTTTCATAATTTTTGGTTCCATCAATAGCTAGATTTTTAACTGCTCTAAATAATCCAACAACATTTCCATTCTTGTCGGTAACTAAAGATCCTGAAGAGCCTTTTCCAAGTCAAGAATTAACCATAGATCAATTGCATCCTATTAGTTTGACTTTCTTGTCTTTAAAAGGTTGATCTCCTAATCCATTTACGTTTTTACATCTTCTTTCGTAATTGGGAGCTAATGAATGTTTACTTATAGGAGAATAATTTCCGAAAGCTTGATAAGTCATGTATGCATTTGCTGAATAGCCAGCACTGAAATAGTTCTCATAAGGTATCTCAGTTCATTTTTTATCTTCCTTTGAGATCCTATCCTGTACGTTATTAAAGAAATCTAGTTTCTTATATCTTTTATTTATTTGTCTAAAGTAATTTAAAGCATCACTTTCTTTTGTAGTTAAGCTTGTTTTCTTTTTTAGATGATCTTCAAATTTGTGATTTAAGTAATATTTCCTGTAGAAATTTTTAGTTACAAGTTTTGCAATAGAAGGACTATCGAAATTTACTTCAACAATAGCAAAGTCTTTGTAATAGCTTGTATTATTAGGAAATAATTTTTCGGTTAAATAAGAGGGTCTCGTATTTAAGAAATCAATAGAAGAATAAAACAGTTTAGGTTTTTCTATTTCTGCTGCATATACATTAATTATTCCTGGCTTAGGCTTTGTATATGGTTTACTTGCATCAACTATTTCTCATTTATCTTTAGCTACATAAGAAGGATCAACTTTATTTCATTTTGAAGGAATTTCTCATAAAGGCATCTTGTCATATTCTGGCGAATGGTCTTTGGCTATCAAGAATTTCCCGACACTATTTATCGTGTTGTCATTTTTCACAGAGATTCCTTTTGATTTTCTACTGTTCTTAGAGTTTCCATCAGGAAAATTAAATCTGCTTACTACATGATAATTAGTTGCAAAGAATCATTTAGTTGGGTATTTTCATATATCATCTTTCAACTCAAAATCTAATATTCAACCTGTCCCTCGCCCTCCATTTAGAAACATAATAACTTCATAATCTTTGATTATTTTTTCCATTCTGTAAGCTTCTTCCTCCTCTATTTCTTCTAGTTTTCTTTCTGGAGGGAGATATTCTTCAGGAGTTACAAATACATTTTCAAAATCACTTGCTTGATATTGTTCTGATACTTTTTGAATTAGAGGAGAAACAAATATGATTACGCTAACAAAAGAAGAAATTAAGAAGGGGTATAAGAACATGTATAAAAAATAGTGTCGGAAAAGAATTATAGGCTAAGGTCAATAATTCTTAGATGTGAATTTATATAGTCGATTTTTTTGACCTTCTTAAAAATAATGTTGTTTTAAATGCTTGTATTTTCGCAAAGTTAGATAGTGAGATAATGTTTCATTAAGGTGGTTAATTTTTTAAGCTCTGTAAATGTTTATAGGGATATTGAGAATTAACTATCCTGAAAACTTGTTTATTTTTTGTAGTTAAAAAATAGATCTTTAGTGAATCGGGTATCAGAATTTTTTTACTGAAACTATGAGAATTTAGAAATATATGTTTTTTAATTTATGCAGATTGTTTTTCTTCGTTGAATTCAAATTTAGAACAGAACTTAAATACTTCTTTTTCTTTTACTTTATTTGTATCCGTTGATGGCGTGTAAGTCATTTCGTAAACTTCTTTACATTTATTTTTAAGTGCATCTGCTGTAGAGTGTTTAGTTGATTTATCTGAATACAACTGTTTGAAGTTTAAAGTAGTGTCAGTAGCACTTTGTCCGGTTCCATGTTTTTCTGGACTTACTGTTCCAAAGAATTCAGATTGTTTTTTAATCCATCAATCTTTATTTTCTTCTGCATTAATTGCCATCAATTTATCTTTGAATTGCTCTCCTCATGTTCCAGCTCCATAACTATTTCCACTTTCAGATGTTTTCTTTTCTTCCCTGCCTTTTTCTCTAGACTGTTGAATAGTTAAAGTTTTGTCTTCAACTAGTTTGTAAACTCCGTAACCAGTTGCTCCTGCAAAAATAGTTCCTGCTCCCGCTATGGATGCAGCCTTAAGTGGATCCACTAGTTACTTGATAATAAGTGAAATGAACAATTGCTTTTAACAGAAGCAGGGGTTGGATCGCTCGTAGAATTCATATTGTAAGCTTCTTCACATTTGTCTTTTAAACTTTCTCTTTCTTCTTTGCTTTTATCTTTGTTTTTGTCGTAGAAAGTTTTGAAAAAAGTGTTGCTTTCTGTTTTACCATCTGCAGAAGCAAAAAACTCTTCTTCTTTTATTTTTCAAAAATATCCATTTCTTGCATCTTTAGTAGATGCAAGATCTGTATGCGTTTTTATGACAGAATCGGCTGGATATGCTTCCTGTTCGTTTAAATCTTTAATTGTTAAAGGTTTAATAACGAATACTGAACAATAATGCCACATGTCACTTTCATATTTAGTATTCTTAAATGAAGAATCTGTTTGTTTCTTAAAAGCAGCTTCACAAACTTTGTTTAAATGAGTTTCACTTCCTCCGCTTTCTTTTTTATATGCTTCTTTAACTTTAGAGAATTCTGAACTTAAACCATTTTTTGAGCCTCAAAATAGAATGTATTTAAAGGATCACTCTCATCATTCTTTATTGCTTTCCTCATCAGGATTTACTAGATATTTACTGTAAGTTTTCCCAACGGTATTCTCTGAATAAGTAGTACTTAAAGAAGTTCCTATTTCCGCAACTGTTTTGTAAGTTGGCATATCAGGAATATAGAAGTAATTCTTAACACCATAACCTCCACCTGCTGCTGCAATTGCAGCAACTCCTGCTCCTGCAGCTAATTTATTCTTCATATTATCTATATATTAACACTCTGTTTTGTAGAGTGGAGTAGCGAAACAATTTTGCATGCTTTTTCTACAGTCATAAACTATCTCTTAAGGGGACTTGTGTTGATATCTCAAAATGGATAACTAATTTCTCAAATCGAATAGTTTAAGTATTGACTTTATTTAGACTTCAAAAACAGATTTATAAATAAAGTAAAAAGAAAACTGTTTGCTTATATTAATTTTTTGTACGTATTGTTTTAAAAACTAATCTTTTTGTTTTGGATCTTCCTTTTCTGCTTTTTCAACCTCTATTCCACAAAATTTAATAACTTCATTTCATTTTTCATCCATATTATTTGGCTTGTCTTCTTCATATTTAGAATTACATGTTTCCTTTATTGCATTTATCATTTCTTCATCAGAAGTCTTAGATTTAGCTTCTTTAAAGAAGCTTTCATCAACTAACTTAGTTTCCTCTTTGCTCAAAAGATCAGCTTTTTCTTGTCATATCCAACCGTTTAAAGGGACTCATGGATATATCAAACTATCTAGATGATCAGCTGCAAATTTACCTGTGTAATCCTTTTTTTTCAATTCAGTAACTAAATCTAAATCTATATAGATCCTTATTCCGTTTAAAGAACAGAAATTTCAAACCTCTGTTCATTTGTATGTTTCTCCTTTCTTATGAGAATCATCATCAGACCTGTATCTTTCTTCACATACTCTTTTCAATTCAAAGTAAGCATGATATTTTTCGTTTTCATCTGAAGAAAGAGCTTTCTCTTTTACTGTAGCAAAAAAGCTACCTTCAACTAATGAACTAGTATTTCCTATCTCTGTTGTTCTAATTCTTCAAAATCAATCATTTTTTGTATCTGATGTATCTAGAAAGTGATATGCATATATTCCCCCAAATTTGTGTTTGTAGACTGATGTACTCATATTTAACGTTTCGACTTCTTGCGTCATATTTGTTAGCTTTTCAATACCAAACACACCACCGCCTACTGTACCTCCTGTTAAGAAAGCTATTGCTACTAATCTACTCATATCAGGATCGCCACTTTATAAAGATTTTTCTATAAAAAACAAATTTATGATTTTCGGATTAAATTTGATTTCTCCATATTAAAGACAAATTTAAATATTTGAGATTTCTCCCCTAATACTTTATTCAACTTTATCAATATAAATTTATTTCTAACATATGTAGGAAACATGAATTTGAATAATAAGTTACATGACTAGATAAGACAAAACTAACACAAAAACTGAATCTTAATTAACTGGGCAAAAAACAGAGTTACTGAAGTTTGATTCATTTTTCAAATTTCTTATTTAAACGCTTCGTCACTCTAAGAAAAATGCTTTCAGAAACAAAAATTACAATTGCCGTCGCAGCTATTGGAGGAAATGCAACTTTAGGTGTTTCTATTCATGAATTTTTAAAAGCTTGTTTGCTTAATAATGTTGTTGAAGATGAAGCTTTTCTAACGTTAGATAATTCAAATATAAAAACAATTATTCCGGCAAGAAAAAAGACAGTAACAGTTGTTTTTGATGAGAGTAAAAAAGCTAATTTTGATCCTAGAGCTCATGCAAACGCATCTCCTTCAAAAATTGATAGTAGATATTACAAAAGTCATACTTTATACGAAATGAGGCATATAAAAGAAGAGCACCGATCAAAACTTGCAGCTTCTAAATCAGAAAATAAAGATTGATGAGAAACTGCTTATAAAAGCAGAAAGTACATGATAAAAAACCAAAAATTTTCTTCTCCATCTGTGAAATTTATAGGAGGTTACAAAAGCGGAATAATTTGAAATTTGGAAAAAGATTTGTACATGAATCAGTTTTGTTATCGAATCTACGGAAGTCCAACTAAATATGAAGAATATAAAGATTTATTCTGATTAGTTTGTTCTGTAGATGGTAAAGATCCGACAGAAGGAAGCTCTGTAGAAGGAAAAATTTCTTCCGGGAAAAGAGCTTCATTTTCAACTGAAGGCAATAAAAGTAAATCAATAATTTATATGACCTTAGGTCAAGCGAAAAAGAAGGAAGAAGATTTAGAAAAATTAAAAATACAGGAGAGCGAAAGAGATAAATTTGTAGTCTATGATTGGAAAAAAGATTGATGAGAATGGTCTTTTGAATATAGATTTCAAAAAGACATAAAAGATGAAACCAGCGCTTTTCCTTTGAGTAATAAATTTAAGAATATAAGAAATGGTTGAGACGAAAAAATAGAGAATGATACATCTTTAAATAAAGTTTGCAAAGACTTTTATGAATCTGATAATTCATCATCAGATGAAGTAGAAGACGCTTGAAGATATTGTTCAGATACTGGTTCTAGAATATAAAAATTTTTCTTAATAAAAGCGTAAATATACAAAAAAGAAAAGCCGTAAATTTTAAGTACCTTAAATTAAAAAACAACTCAAAAATTTAAATTTAGCATTTAACAAATATTGTTAGAATAGCAAATTTTTAAAAAACACCGTTTTTTATTGTTTACAAACAAAAGTAGTCATTCTTTTATGGAAAACAGAGAAGAGGTCGCTATTAAGAGGAACTGAATAAAAACTTAATATTTGTCAATTATCGCTCAGATTTAGTGAAATTAAAAAGAGACGGTATTAAATATTATTTTCAAAATTTATTGCTCTCCGATATCAATCTTTTACGAAGAAAAAACAAAAGAGTGTGTAGAAAAAGCTACACCACCAAAAGTGGCGCAAATTCACAAAATAGGAGCAGTTTCTAAATTTAACTATTCCTGCATAAGAATTGGTTTTTAATAAGCAAATTAAATAACCCCACAAATAGGAAATATGCCGTTGAGAAATTATTTCGATTTCTGAGAATAAATTTATCCAGAAAATCTACCTAACGACCATGACCCACCCCAAAACAAAAATAATAAAGGGCACTGTTACACAGATAGTTAGCAGAGAGTCACGGTCTTTTCCTTATAAAGACGAAATTAGAAAAATTTTCAAAAAAGAGATATTTAATAAAAGTCCATTATTAAGCACAAAGGGTGTTTTGGATGCTCGTTTGATTGGGTTAACAGTTGAATATCTATCCAAGTACTTATGCGGTTGAGACGTTCAAGAGGCAATCACTACCTTCAAAAATAATCTTGTTTTATTAGAAAACATGAGTCAAGAACATTTTGAACATTATCTTCAGACAGCTGAAAGACTAAATCAGGAAGAAGACAGACAGGTAAGTAATGACTTAATAAGTGATTTCATGAATTTATCTGCTTATGACAGGATTTACAGAGCTGGGACTGGAGTAGAAGCTGTTGTCGAATTGCAGAATTCCAATAAACCTAGTGAAGAAGAGTTCGAATACATAACTCAACTTATTAATAGATCCATGGAGTTCCTGAAAAAATGCGAACCTATGTTTAAACATCCTCTTAAGTTCAGGCCAGAAACTTTTAAACATTGTTCACATTTGTCTAACGCAGATGGAGATTTCTACTCAGATTTAACCATTTTGGATTTCAAAGTAACAAAATATAACGGCGTTTACTCTGATGACTGTCTTCAAGTTCTCACTTATTGACTTCTTCAGAGACTAGAGAATAACCTATCAAATTCTAAGTTTGATAAAGAAATTAAATATATCATGATTTTTAACCCTAACTACAATGCCTTATATACTTGCAAAGTGGAAGATGTAACAGAGGAAATGATAGATTTCATTTGTGAGAGAATCATGGGAGTAGATAAGAATTTAATCTTTTAATATTCGAGTTTATTAGATCAGAAAAATATCCGATTTTTAAAAGTATTTGAGTTATTAGCAATAGTTTTTAATATTTCATTAGATGATCGCACAACGCAGAGTTTTTTTGAGATTTTTTTATATAAATTATTTTTTTGTATTTACAAAATTCAACATCCAAAGGATTAATAAACCTAAAAATTATCTTTTTCTTTCTATTTATTTGAGTTTTAGTTTTGGTTGCGTAACTATATCTACGATGATCGTATATCTTTACAGATGAAGTAAAAAGCTATTTTTATGGATTGAAGATTTATAAGATACGGGTTAGGAGGTCTTATATTGAATACCATTTGCTCTCTTGATTTTTACGAATACAAGCAAAATTAAAATTCAGTAAAACAGGATGGCAGTATTTAAAGTTGCAGCTATGACTGGAGGTGTAATACTTTTAGGAATTGCTGGTACTTATGCAGTTAAAAATTGACTCTTATCATTATTTAATCAAAAACATATAACTTCGCCCCAGACAGGAACATTTGGTGAAGATTTTCAATTGCATTTTTTAGATACCACAGATGATGAAAACGATCTCTATTGAGAATTTAAGTTGAAATTTTTAGAAGAGGTTAAGGCAGGAATTCACGATTCTAAGAGAGATAGTTCTTCATTAAGTAATGAATTTAGTACACCAAACATAGAAAATATAGAAGCTTTAAAAAAGATTTGTGCTGCGGCCTACAATAAAAAAACAAAAGATATACATGTTTCAGGAGGTGTTACCGCAGATGATGCAGATAAATTAAACAAATCTAAATATGAAGAGAATGTATGAATGTTCTGTTCTATGGACAAAATTATGCCTGTTACTTTAGGTGTTTCTCCTAGCGAAAGAGATAAAAGTTATGAAAAATATGAGATAAATTCAAATCCGTCTCCAAAAAAAGAAAATACTAAAAGGTCTTCTTTAGTTTCTTCAATATGAGTAAATGCTTCTTTTTGAAAGAGACAAACAAAAGCGTTTTTTAGTTGAGATATTAGTTTGTTAGAAACAAATTCAGCTTTAAAAGAATTACGACAAACAAATGATAAGTCTAAGAGAACATGGAAAGAATTAGCGAGAGTTTGTGAAAGCCAATATAAAAGTGAAAATAATGAAGAAACAACAGATGAAGTAGTTTTTAAGGTTTGTTCTTTGCGAGGTAAGACTATACAAACTTAATTTTTATATTTAAACAACTTCTTTAGTAGGTTTATCGCATTCTCCAACATCAGTGGTTATTCCTACTTCATCACCATCATTCACTGTAGGAAACTCTAGTATTAAATCTCCAGATCACAAACAAAATTCAGCTTGCCCTTCCTCAACATAAATAGCAAATTTTTTGCCTTTATCTTTTCTATATCCGTTAAATTCCTTTTCTTTGTCCAATTCACTCTGAATTTCTTCTTTTTCTTTTGTCATTACGCTTTTTGTAACTGCTCAACTTGCTGTACTTGCAACAGTCAAAGCTCCTATGGCCAAAGTTGGTTTGACTAAATTTGTAAGTTTCATTTGAGAGGTCGTATGTTCTCAAACTTATAACTTTTTAAAAAATATGATCTTTCCGAAAATCGTATAAATTTTCAATATTTATTTGCAGATCGAATGGCTTTTTTTGTTTTTTAAAAGCAAAATGCGCTTGAAAATCAAAAGACTTTCTTGTTGCAATGCAATAGCAGAAATAAAAAAGACTTATTTAATTTTTGAATTGTTGTAGGTTAATAAAAAAATCTATTTTGCGAAGCATAAAGATTCGAAAAGTTGTGGAACTTGTTTAACATCCTCATCTGTCATAGTTCCTTTTATTTTTAGTAATTCTTCTTCTGTTTTATCTTTTACTAACTCGCATCAATTGGAAATTCAGTTTGTTACTTTTGTTAAGCTTGATTCTTGTCCACTTTTAGCTTCATCTACATTGTCATAAGTAACATATCTAGAGCTTTCAGCATTTGAAATACCTAATCAATTATTAATCTGAACTGAGTTGTTCTTGGCTGTTACGTATCACTGAGAATCAACTTCTTGCAATTTACTTTTTATTTGTTCTAAGTTCTTACCTTCGTAACTTTTTCCTTCCTCCTCTTTTTTCTTTTTAATTTGATCTAAAAATCCAGGCTTTGAGCTATTTACATTTGCAGAAAACGAATCAGATTTTTTTATGGTTGCAGCTATTGTTCCTCCACCTATCGCTAATGTACCACTTGCCCCTCCTAAAGCTAATTTACTTTTATTTGTCATTCCTACTTGGAAAGTTTCTTTGCTTATATAGATATTAACAATCAAATTAATACAAAATTTGAAAGACGTATAAATAGAAATTTTTCTAAAAGTATTTTTAGAAACAAAAAATTATGATGATTTAGTTTTACCTTGAAGGGAACAAAACTTTAAAGTTTCTAAATCATTAACATCGCTGCTTTTATATTTGTCTTCACAAACTTTTTTGAATGCATCTACTGTTTTTTCAGATGCGTTTGGTTTTTCATGTAGATTTTTGAAAGGTGAATTTGCTTGGAATGAAATGTTCCAACTGAAGAATGATTTAGCTTGTATCTCTCAGAATTCTTTGTTGTCAAAACTTTTAATAGAAACCAAAGATTTTTTCTTGTTTTCTCCCAATTTACCAGTGTTGCCTTTGTATTCGCTTTCTACTCCTTCTTCATATACTAATTTAGGTTTTTGTCCCGCTAAAGAACAAAAGGTTCATATATTTTGTTCATATTTAAATTTGTTTTGTTTTTCTGTGTTGCTTTGCTCGACTTCCTCCGCAACATGTATTTCCTTGGATGTTTTTTCATAAGCAGACTTACATGCATTTTTTAAAGCTTCTAGATCTTTAATAACGTTATTTCGAAATTCTGTACTTAAAAATTTTTCCTCTTGAAACCCTTCCTCTCCGCTTCTGTTATTTCCTATATCTCTAAGATGTTCTAGTCTAACTTCTCATCAAGGATCATTTCTATTATCTGACGCATCCATAAAGTGATATTGAAAGTCCTCTCCAAACTTTCCAGTCAAAGGTTTTTCAATACAAACTTTAGGATTTGGTTCGCCGAATAAAGTAGAGATGTAATAACCTCCTCCGCCTCCAACAATAACTAATCCTCCTGTAATTACTGCAGCTTTAACAATTGCCATTCTCTTGATTTAACAGAAAATGTGAATATATAAGTAAATACAGTTATTTATGAATATGAATTCAATTAAATGAAAATAAAAACTTAAACGAGAAAGCATTAAAGAGAAATTTTTTATTTAAACAGGATAAAGGTAGACAATTAATACTTATTGTTCTGAATATTTTTCTAAATTAAAAAAATCTTAAATTTTAGATATTTTTATCTTTAAATTTAAAAAAAATTTATCTAATTATTTATCAAATATTGAAAAAATAAGAGAATTTTCAAAAAAGCATATTTTTTAAAAAGTTATAAGTGGTTAAGCAACCACAAACAAACTGATTATGAGATTTATGACACTTGTAAAACCTACTTTAGGTTTAGGATCTCTGGCTGTAGCAAGTACGGCTAGTTGAGCGGTCACAAAAAGTTTTATGACTAAAGAAAAAGAAGAACTAAAAGAAGAGTTTGAAAGTAAGTTAGTTAAGGTTTTAGAAAATGTTGAAAGTTTAAAGGAGAGAAGCAGATATGTGGATATGGATCATATGGACGAAAACAATAAAAAAAGGAAGAAAGAATATGTAGTTTTTATTGAAGACAACGACAATGAATCTTTTTGTAGATGATCTGGAACTCTTAGGGTATTCACAGATTCAGATGAAGAAATTAAAACTGTTAATTGCGAAAGTTCTACTTAAGGAGAGAATAAAAGATAATTCTCAATACCTCTATTTTTATATTTACAAAAAGATATATGGCTTTTTCGTCTGCTTAGAATTCGACGAAAGAAATTACTTGCCTTTTAAGGAACAAAATTTCAAGAGAACATCAGATGTAACTTTGGCACTATCACTGCTAGACGTCTTTGGTTCTTTATAAGCTAATTTACAAGTATTTTTGACTGTATCGTTTTTACTTCTATTTGATTTTTTATTGTGCAAAGATTTAAATAGAGAGTCTTGATTTCCGGTTATCTCGCTTTCTTCTAAAGAAAAGAAATACTCATCTTGTTCTTCTCAAAATTTTTTATTTTTTTCGTGTTCTATATCTATTAAATCAGTTTCTTTTTCTTTTTCAAATTTATTTACATCCCTCGAAACTGAAGGACTTACTTCCTTCAAAGTCTTAGGTTTATTTCCAAATATAGAACAGTATCTTCAAATATCATCTTCTGAATATTTATTGTTATCATTCACCACTTGATCTTTTGCAACTACGTCAGAAGCATTAGAAGAATAAGCTTTTCCGCATACTTTCTTAAGAGATTTATCTACTCCAGAACCGCTCTCTAAATCTTTAAATTTACTTAATGGTTCATGTTTATTTGCAGAAGAATCTTTCTTATCCTTTTCATATCTATTTTTAAATACTCAGTTCCATCACTTATCATTGTCAGATCCGTTGCTTTCTGCAAAATATCTGTAATAATCTTTTCCGTATTTATCTTGTGTAGGTTCTGCTAAACGAACACAGTGCGGTTCTTGTGCATCAAGTAAGAATTTTGCTCCAACTCCTGTTCCTCCTACTATTACAGCGGTTGCTCCTAATGCGGCCGCTCCTTTAACTGCTGCACTCATACTTTTGCTTGAGATTTTCTGGATAAATTATTTTTAAAAGAAATTAACTTGTATTTATATTATCTTTAATCAACTGTATGATTTGCTTATTGATTTATTAGAAATTCTTGTTAAGAACATAAATTTTATGCTTTATTCTAAATTTTCATATTGGTTGACCTCTACTTAAAAATTAAGAATTTGATACTAAATAAGCAATGAAAAAATAACGATTAATTAGTGATGATTACTACCTGCGTATAGTTCTTTAACTCCGCATCAGAAACCTTTACCTTCAGCTGGTTGATATGTGTATCAATCATATGGAGTGTTAATAGTTAAAGAACAAATTCTTGCTCCAGTTCCTGTTCCTACTGTTTCTATTCCGCGTACTTTCGCTTTCAGAACATTTTCTAAATATTCTCTGGCTTTCATAGGCTTAGTACAGAAGAAGGTAGTTTCATAGAAACTATCTACTTCATATTTATTTTTGTTTGGCTCTTTAATTCCGTTTTTAAATAAAGTAGACAAAGGGAAATTTTTTATGTCTGGAGCTTTACTTAGTTCCGCTTGACATTTATTTTTAAATAGATCTATGTGTTCTTTCTTAACGTCAGTTAAAGCTTTAATTTCTTGATCTTTGTTTTGTCCTAAGAGTGTTTTTAAATCTTTTTCATTAAAGAAAGACTGTTGTTCTCAATAATTAGTTTCTCCCTCTTTCTTAAATCATCCTCCAGCAATTATTTGTTTTCATTCATCATCGTTTGTTGTTTTAGTTGTGTCTGTATCTAGAAAAGCAAAACCATTTTTTGCAAGCAATTCAGCAT
This sequence comes from Candidatus Mycoplasma haematohominis, assembly GCF_902712995.1. GTDB lineage: Bacteria > Bacillota_I > Bacilli_A > Mycoplasmatales > Mycoplasmoidaceae > Eperythrozoon_B > Eperythrozoon_B haematohominis. The sequence continues at coordinate 12,957 of NZ_CACTIB010000014.1, read as the reverse complement.
TGCTATCTATAGAAGTACATCACTTTATTAATTTTTTTAATTGCTCTAAATCTTTTGAATTTCCTGGATAATAAGTTTCTTCTAAAGCTGCAGAACAATCTGTTCTATGTTTTCTTGCTTTTGTACCGTCAGGTTTTTCTATTCATGTAACAGGAAATTCTGTTTGATTTCCTGTTTTTTGTTTAACTTGTACTTTAACTATTTCTTTTGAACTTAATGAAAAAGCAGAACTACCAATAAATAAATCATCTTTATTTTTATTTAAAGAACTTAAATGAGGATCTAATACATGTACTAAGGTTAATTTAACTTTTTCTTCTTCTGTTTTTTCATCAAACAACTTGTATCCTAGTTTTTCTATAATGCTTTTGAATTTAGTTGGTGTTTTAATGTTGTGATCTAACAAGTTGCCAGAGAAAGATTGCAGATAAATCTTTGTTCCTGCACCTGCTGAACCAGCAGTTAAAGTACAAAAACCTAAACAGTTAAGTGCCTTTATAAGGTATATTTTTTTGGCTTCCATTTTTGTAATTTGTGATGGCCATTTTAGGGAGAGTCATTATTTGCAATTCAAAACAATAAGTAAATAACAAAAGGGATTAGACTGTGAATGAAAAATTGCCTATTATTGGAAAGAAAGAATTTAGTTTACTAATCCCAATCGTATGTTGTTAAAGGAACTAAAGCAAAAATAAAATACTTTTCAGATTTTGGTTTGTATTCTAAGATTTGTCCTCAAGCTCCAATTAAATCAACTGTCTTGCCTATTTGAAAATCGTTTCTTACAACTTTAAAAGCAGCTCAGATAGCACTATCTATTACACAAACGATTTTGAAGTCCTTAATTGCTGGAATATTAGATGGGGTTTTCATGACATAAGCTCTTGCTCCTCTGGGTATTCATGTTTTGCAAAAATCAGCTAATGGCATGAATCCTTCCTTAACAGATTCAAGATCGCAAGCATTGCTTTCTATTGTCAATGTAGCATGAAAACGATCTCATATCTTTACTGATTTAGAAAGAGATGGATCAAATAGTTCTTCTAGTTCGACTATTATCTTCTGAGCCTTAGCTGATTTAATTTCAAGTTTGTCTGGAATATCCACCTAAATAAAAAAATTTGAAGGCGAAAATTGTAATATTCATGCGCAAATAAGGGCTTTTTTTGCATTTGCAAAAGAAAAATGACCTAAATGTAGAAATCGAAAAATTTAAAATTAAATCTTGGCGCGTTTTTCTTTTTCTACTTTATAAATTATTTAGTTGCTTTTGGTTTAGGCTCATACAACAATCTAACTGCACATCAAAAAGTTTTTCCATCAAATGGATCTGTTGTTTTTATAGATGCATAATCTGTCGCTTCTTTGTTATCAACGTAACAATAATCTTGCTTGTCTTCTTCTACAAAAGAACTTTTTACTTGCCCTTGCATTGCATGTTGTACATAATCTTTAGCGGTTGTAGGTATAGAACAGAATAATGCCGCTTCTTGGAATTCATCTACTTTTATATCTTTAGAAGTTGCATTATCCATTCCATCTAGGAAATCTTTAGTTAAATAGAAACTGTTTCTAACGAAATCTTTATTTAATACAGTTGAACACTTGTCTTTAATTAAATTTATTTGTTCTTCAGTTATTTCAGAATCTTTAGAAATCCCTTCATTTTCTTTTCCTTTAAGTATTTTTTCTATTTCTTCTTTAGTAAAAAAGTTTTGTTTTTCTCAAAACTTAATCTCTCCTTCTTTCTTAAATCAATCCAGAATTATTTGTTTTATTGCGCTTTCAACTTTTTCAGAATATCTATTGTCTGTAAACAATTGGAATTTATGCCTTCCTAAAACGTCTTTAATTTTTGGCTCAGTACATCATTCTCTTAATCTGGATAGTTCTTGGTAAACTGAATTAGTATTATTTTTTGAATCAAGATCGCTTTTAGGTTTTTTTACTGCTAAGGCAGTTTTACATGCTTCTTTTCATTTTTTAGTATCTTCAATTGTAGGCTTATTTAAGTATTCAACTTTTTTCTGAGATTTATCTGTGTATTCTAATTTTGTAAAAGTAATTTCCGGACTACCCGAAAACATCCTATTGTTTTTATAAGTTAATTCAGCATGTTTGTAAGGAAATAACCTTTGTACAAGTATGTTTTGAAGAACTGAATCTTGAGTTGACTCAGTTACCAATGTGTAACCGCTTTCTTTCAAAGCATCAAAATAAGATTTTTCTTCTATTTTTGGTTCAGGAATAACTTGGATAATTTTTTTACGAAGATGACTTAAATCATCAGAAGAATTTAATGTTGAAGATGGAACAAAAAAATTACCCCTTACTAAGTAAAGCTTTATTCCGGTTCCTATAGAGCCCGTGAATAGTATAGGAATACCATATTTATTAAATAAATAACCAAAGATTTTCATATTAGTTTCATATCTATTTATTTACTTTGGCTTTGTATAAAGACTTAACAGCACACCAGAAAGATTTGCCTCCTAAAGGATTATTAGTAGTTCATGAATCTTTATTTTCTATATTTGATAAATAACAATAATCATCTGTACTTATTTCAACTTGTTCATGAACTAATCCTTGTAAAGAAGCAGTTACATATTCAGAAGCTTTAAAAGGCTTTACACAAAATAGAGCTACTTCTTGGAAAGGATCTATTGTAGGTTTATCTGTTTCTGTTATTCCATTAATAAATTGAGTAGTTAGATAGAAGTTTTTTCTTTCAAAGGCTTTTTCTAGTTCTGCTTTACATTTATTTTTAAAAACATCTATTTTGGTTTTATCTACCTCACTTTCTGAATTTATTCCTCTTTTATCGTTACCAATTACAGTATCTAGATCTGTGCCTTTAATAAAGGATTGATCTTCTCAATTATCTTTGTCTGTTTCTTTTTTGAATCAACCTCCAGCTATTACTTTTTTTCATTCTGCATCATCCTTATGGTTATCTACATCTGTATTAAGTGGAGTTAATTTATGTCTTCTTAAAACTTGATCAACTGTAGGAATAGTGCATCATTCTCTCAATTTAGCCATTTCGCTGTATTCTTGTGTTTTTGAATCTTCAACCTTTGTTTTTGTTACTTCTACTGATAAAGCCTGAATACATGATTGTTTTCAAGGCTCTATATATTTTTGATCTGGTTTTTGAAGAATAGTCAATGAGTAACTCTTATCTCCTACTTGGCTAGTAAATGTTTTAGTTCCGAAGGTAACTTCTTCACTAACTGAAAATCTTTGTTTTTTTGAATATTTAAGACTGTTTTTTGTAGGATCCAGTCTCTCCATCATGATATTTAGGATGATGTCGTTTGATGTATTTGTTTCTACTAATTGATATTTCTTTTCTTTCAATAAAGATCCATAAGTAGTTTTTGCTGTATCAGAAACTGGTTCTGGTTTTGTATGTTTAGATGTATCTTGAGATTCAGTATTAGATTGAGTTGAAGGATCTGAAGTAGGAGTGCTAGAAGTTGTATTTACAACATCCATGGTTCCAAAACCATGACCATTTTTTAGATATATTTTGGAACCTACACCTGCTGCTCCAGATAAAACTCCAGTAGCCGTTAAAGCCTTAACAATAGTTGAGAATATAGACATTGTTTTTTCATTGAAGTTGGCGGCATTATAGATATGGTAGTTATTGTAAAAAACTAAATAATTAATAATTTCTCGTATTTGTTTTCAATGAAACAAAGAAATTGAAATTATTTATTTATTTTTCTAGCTCTACTTATAAAAAAGATCTTTCTTACGAAGAGTTGCAAAATAAAAATATCCTTTAGTTTTTTAAAGTAAATTTAAGTTAGAAATCAAAGAAATAGTGTCTAAAGCGTTTATAGGCTATAAAAAATGTGTTAGCTTGTTATCACCCTTCCTAGGGTGTTAAGTTGTTTTTATATGAAGCCATTAAGTATGTGCTTAAAAATTGAAAATTGAAAATAACTTATTTTTTGTACGTTAAATTTTTAGATAGAGAAAAAAGTTTGTTGATTTGTAAATAAAATGCGCACAAAAAGTCAAAACCATGTTAAAGGAGTCAAAAATAACATTAACTGTTTCTGCTTTAGGAGTTAATTCAGTACTTGGAGTTTCCATAAATGAACTTTTAAAAATATATCTTTTCAATGGAGAAACTGGAGAAGAAATAGGTATTTTTGAAAATTTATCAATTGAGAATTTAGTTCCTGTTAGGAAGAAAACTGCTGCAGAAAAATTTAATACAGGAACACAATCAAAATTTGATCGCAGATCTTATGCAGGTTCAAGCCCTACTACAATAAGTAAAAAATATTCATCAAGTTACACAAATTTTGAGCTTACTCACATAAATAAACATTTAGATAAATTAGTAAGTTGAAAACAAGAAAACCAATCTTGATGAGAAGAAGCTTACAAACGAAGAATATACATAATAAAAAATCAAACTTTTTCATCTTATGTAAACATAGTTGGGGCATTCAGTAGTGAAAGAATTTGAAGACTAGATAGGGATCTTCATATGAATCAATTCTGCGATTTTCTTTATTGAAGGCGTTTTAAATTTCCAAAGTATAAAGATTTATTCTGATTGGCATGTTCCATAGAAGGTAAGAATCCAGAAGAAACTGGAAATCCAACTGGTATCTTTCAAGCAACAAAGGCTAAGTTCAAAATAAAAGATGGAGAAAAGGAAATAACCTATTTCACTTTATCTCAAGTAAATAAAGCTGAAGTTAAAAATACAACATTAGACAGTTCAAATAAAGAAAAATTTGTTGTATACGACTACAGCGAAGATTGATGGAATTGATCTTATGAATATAGATGACAAAAAGATAAAGCAGATGAGACAAGTGCTTATCCTCAAAGTGAAAAGTTTAAGAATGTAAAAAAAGGATGAGATGAGCAAGTGAGCGACAATACTTCTTTAAACAAAATATGTAAAGATTTTTATACAAGCAGTTCAACATCAGATCAAAAAGAAATAGAGGATGCTTGAAGATACTGTTCTGATGTTGGATCTAATTCCTAACTTTTAGAATTTACTGGTTTTTCTTTCGGAGCATAAACCATTCTTACAGCGCATCAAAAGGTTTTTCCTGCCATTGGATCATTAGTTTTTATTGATGAATAATCGCTTGGCTGAGGTTTTTCTTCTACAAAACAGTAATCTTGTTTGTCTTTTTCATCTAATTTAGCATCAACATTACCTTGCATAGCTTTTTCAACATAATCTTTTGCTGTTATTGGTTCAGAGCAAAATAAGGCTGCTTCTTGAAATTCATCTACTGTAGTTTGTTTATTGTTATTGTTTTCCATTCCATCGATGAAATCTTTAGTTACATAGAAATTTTTTCTTTCAAAGTTTTTTTCTAAAACTTCTTTACATTGTTTTTTAAGGGCTGAAATATGTGTTTCTGTTACTTCATCAGTAGTTGAAATACCAGTACCTTTTTTATCTCCTAAAAAAGTATCTATATCTTTTATAAATGTCTGTGATTCTCAGTTTTTCTTATCTCCTTCTTTCTTAAATCAACCTCCAGCTATTACTTCTTTTCATTTATCGTCATCTTTAGTTTGATCAGTGCTTAATAAAGTTAATTTATGTCTTCCTAGAACATGTTTAACTTTAGGTTCTGTACATCATTCTCTTAATCTGGATAGTTCTTTAAAAGCGTCTGTTTGCTCTTGCCCATTGTGACGAACTGAAAATTCATCTTTATTTTCTTCTCCTTTTAGTGCTACTATACATGCGTTTTTTAACTTGTCTGTTTCAGTTTTTGCTGGTTTTTGTAGATAATCAGCTTTTTTATTGTCCTTATTCGTATATTCGGCTCTTGTTAAGGTTATTTCTGGACTACCTTTAAATAATCTATTTTTTGTGTATTGAATTTGAGAATGTCTAGATGGGAATAATCTTTGAATAAGTATGTTTTGTAATGCTTCATCTTTAGTTGTTTCACTTACTACTGTGTAACCAGAAGATGTAAGAGCATCAAGATATGTTTGTTTTTCTCTAGGAATTTCAGGATTATCTATTTGGAATATAGTGTTTATTAAATCTGAAGGAATATTAGCAATAGAGGAAACAAAAGAATGTCCATTTTTACTAAGATAAGTTTTTATTCCTATACCTGTAGAGCCTATAAACAATGCAGGTATTCCATATTTATTGAATAAATAATTGAATATTTTCATGGAAACATCTATTTACCTGTAGGTTTAGCTTTATATAAAGCCCTAACAGCACATCAAAATGTTTTCCCTTCAAGGGAATTATTGGTAGTTCAAGAATCAAAACCATCTGCTGGTTTAGTTAAGTGACAATAGTCAGATTGATTTAGAACTACTGAAGTTTGAACATCTCCTTGTAAAGAAACCGTTACATATTCAGAAGCTTTAAAAGGTTTAACGCAGAATAAAGCTGCTTCTTGGAATGGATCAATTATTGGTTTTTGATCATCAACCATTCCATTTATAAATTGAGTTGTTAAGTAGAAGTTATTTCTTGTAAATGCTTTGGATAATTCTGCTTTACATACTTTTTTAAAGACATTTATTTTTTCTGGTGTAACTGCTTCTTTATTTTCGATACCTTCTTCTTGATCTCCTATAACAGTCTTTAAATCTTCTCCTTTAATAAAGGATTGATCTTTTCAAGGTTTCTTATCTCCTTCTTTCTTAAATCATCCTCCAGATATTACTTCTTTTCAAAGATCAGTATCCTGTGTATCTGATTCATCAGTGCTTAAAGGTGTTAATTTGTGTCTTCTTAAAACATGATCAACAGTTGGAATAGTACATCATTCTCTAAGTCTTGCTAGTTCTTTATTTTCATTACTTTTATCTTGTGTTACTTCATCTGTAACTGTTCTTGCTAGAGCATCAATACATGCTTTTCTTCAAGCTTCTGCATCAGTTTCTGTTGGTTTTTGAATTAGAGTAAGAGAGATGTTTTCGTTGTTTAAAGAGGATTGTAGAGTTTTTGTTGAGTAATTTACTCTTGGGCTTTTGTCAAATCTAGTGTTGTAATAAAAAGTAAGACTATCTTTTGTAGGATCTAATCTTTCCGTCATGATGTTTTGGATGATGGACTTATCTGTTTTTTCGTCTACTAATTCATATTTATTTTTCTTCAATTCAGTTCCGTAAGTTCTTGATTCTGAAGTTGGTTGAGGTTGACTAATTGAAGATGCATCAGTAGGAGGTATTGTTTCGGAATTGGTTGGATTTACAGAATTTGAATCAGGAGTATTAGAAGTTGCATTTATGACATCCATGGTTCCAAAACCATGACCATTTTTTAAATATATTTTGGAACCTACACCTGCTGCTCCAGATACAACACCAGTAGCTATTACAGCCTTAGCAATAGTTGAAAATATAGACATTGTTTTTTCATAGAAGTTGCCGGCATTCTAGAAAAGGTTGCTATGAAAAAAATACTGATTGTTAATAAATTTTCAAAAATAAAACTTATCTACAGAGCAAAAAAAATAAATTAATTTATTTAATATTTTTTTGTGGTCTAAAAATTGATGATGGGTATTTTTCTATTAACAAAAGGCGGGAAATTATTGGATGTTGTATTTAAATTTATTAAGCAATCTTCAAATTAAAATGTCTTTTCATAAATTTGAAATTTAACTGATAAACAATATTTAAAAGTACATGTCTCTAGGTAAAGCAGCTGCAGCAGGTGGAGTTGCAATTTTGGTTGCAAGTGGTGGTTATGGATTAAGTTTCCTAGTTAATAATGGTATGCCTGGCTATGAACCTTTTAAAACTAACACAAGCAATTTATATGTATATGAATATCCGGATTATTTTGTAGATGCAAGTAAGAATGAATCTTGATGAAACTGAGTTTACAAAAATAGGTATTCTGTTGGATCTGACAATAAAGATTCAGATAATGAAACTAGAGAGAATCCGCAACAGGGGTTTACGGGGCTAGATAAGGGAGCTGGAAAAGATGCAAAAGCAATTCAGAAAGTTTGTAGTGATGTTTATGGAAAACAAAGCTCAAATATCAAAACGAGCGGTTTAAGTACAGGAGATTTTGCCGAAGCAGATGTTTGGAGATACTGTACTGCAGTTAAGAAAAGACCTAAGACTATTGATGGAGAAACTGAAGAAAAAGAAACTTATAAAGTAACGAGTTCATACGGGAAAGACAATACAGATAAATTAGTCGCAATTACTGGAAATGATTCCTTTTGAAACGAACAACAAAGACTATTTTTTGAAGATAAATGAGAAAGATCTGGTTCCAAAGCAACAGAAAATTCATTATTCCATAACTTATTTAACAAGAATAAAAGAGGAGAAAGAAAAGATGCAGAGACACTTAGATCTACTTGTCAAATTGCATATGGAAAAACAAGTAGCGGTTCTGAAGCTCCGGAAGCAGATGTATTTAGATATTGTTCATTAAAAAGAACGAAATCCTAATAATTAAATCTTCGGTAGTATCAGTCATATAAATTTCTTTTTCTGGAACTAAATAATTGTTTTTTACTTTCAAAGAACTATTTATTTAGATTTAAAAAGTCATATTTTTTGAATAACTACACATATGCAAATTTAAAAAAATATAAAACATTAATAAAACAAGCTGCATAGTAGAAAACGAATAAATCTTTAATGAATACCAAGTTAAAAATAGCTTCTGCAGCAACAGCAGTTGCAGGAATAGCTACAACAGCTGGAACTCTATCAACTTTAGAAAAAGGATATTCAAATATAAGACAAGAAGTAAAAGACAAAATTGATGCTTGAAACAAAAACAGATCAAATGAAGCTGAACAATATGATTACGGAGATTATTTCTCTCTATACAACAAATACGGAAAGAAGGGATTTATTGAAGTAATTGTAGGAAACAGAAAGGAATTTAACCCTAGTAATAGTATTGCAAATCTTTTAAATAACAATAAAGAAGACTGAAAAAGAATTTGAGGTCATGACAAAAATATAAAAGGAAATCCGGTAGATAAAGCTACTCCTCAATTAAACATGCCGTTCTGAAACGCAACCGATGGAGTTAGTGACCCTACTATTCATGCTGTTAATAAATGGATATCTGATATGGTTGACTGATGCTTCAGTTATGAAAACGAAAATAAAGAAGATTCAGAAGATTTAAATAAAGCAGATTTAGAATTTCAAAAACCAGATGATCTTTATAAAGAGATGTGTCTAGGTCAATCCGGAAAACACTTAGATGAAAAGGCAAGAAAAATTGGAGAACAAGCAATTCAAGAATTAAGAGAGAAAGATAATAAATCACAGATTTAAGTAAGTTGTCATTTGTTGTTTTTTATTTCAAGTTGTTTTATTCAGTATTGAATTTGGAAGAATTAAAAAAATGAAGCTTACAGATTTAACCGCTAAGAAACTAGTTGCAGCAGCAACTGGAACAATAGTAGTGTCGACTGTAGTGCCTGTAGCTGTCATTGCTTTATCAAATAAGGAACCTCCTTCTTACACTCTATCTTCTTCAGAATCAGGAAATAATTACTCAGGAAACCAATTAGGTGCTTCTGTACAAAATCAATCTCAGTTGGTTGCTGATACAGAGAAAAACAAAGATTGATTCGAATGGGTTTATAAAAATAAATTGGAACCTAAAAAAATAAACAACAAAGGCAAAAACATAACTTCTGTATTTAAAGATGTAACTTCTGGTTATGGAGATAATACAACTCAGCATTTAAATAAAGTATGTGAATCACACTATAAAAAACCTAAAAATGAGTTTTCTGGAGCAAATGCTAGTACTTCTCATGAACTAAAAAAGGATGTTGAAAATTTTTGCACTGTAGGAGGGATCGGAAGTTTAGATGTAACAGCTAATTAGAAAATGTCATATAAAATTGGGGAATTGAGTTTAGTTTTTTAACATGTCTATACAAGTGAAAGCAGCAGCTGCTACCGGTGGAGCAGTTTTAGCGGCAGGTGGAGGAGGATATGGATTATTCAATGCACTTCATATGCCAGAAATGCCAAAAGGCTATCAAACTATACAATCTCCAACAAATGGTAAGTTTGGCCAAGACTTTCAAAAACACTTTGTTGATGCTGATAGCGCAGAAAAGGCAACTAAAAATTGATGAGAATGATCATATAAATACATTTATTGACATTTTCCAAACAAAAGTAGTGAATTTAAGAACATCAAAGATTCAGCTGCTTTAAAGAATGTTTGCAAAACTGCTTACGGGAAAACCACGAGGAGTGATATTTCTCCCGAAACTGATGACATTAATAATTCACAAGCAAATTATGAAAAAGATATTTGAACTTACTGTTCTGTGCACAATCGTGTTCCGGTAACTGTAGGAGAAGAAAAACCAGAAAATTCTGAATACAAAAACAACAAAAAGAAAAAATTCATTTCTGTTAAAGACAAAAGAAATGATAAGTTCTGAGAAATACAAGCAGATGCTTTTTATAAAAAGACTGTTGAAAATCAAGAAGTTGAAGGGATAGGAAAAGATGCTGCAGACACTACCGCTGGTTTTAAGGATATTTATGCGCCTACTGATTCAAGTACCAAAACCGTAGAGGATTTAAAAAATACTTGTGAAAAAAGATACAAAGCTACCTACGAAGAAACAAAAGACAAAGAAACTTTAAAATTCTGTTCTTTACAGGGTAAACAAGATTAAGGATGTCAGCTTTAGTTAAAGCAGGAGCGGTAGTTGGAGGATTAGCTTTGACTATTGGAGGAGGTTTCTATGTAAAGACACTTTTAGGAGAAGAGGTATTGTGTATTCCTCTGACTAAGGAAGACGGTTACTCAGGGACTTACGGCGACAATTCTGCAAAAATAGGGAAGCTTTATGGAAACTACTTGGTTGCTCCATACGGTTTGGTTCCGAAAACAAACAATAATAATTCTGGAGAGGTTGTAGAAAACAATAAGAAATGATGAGAAAAAACATATGAAGTTTTTAAAAAAGATAATGCTAGTAGTAACGACTTTAAAGGTAAGGTTAGTGGAGCTTACGATAATAGAGCAGTAACGGCATCAACAGAAACCAATAAAGCATTAAACAAGATTTGTGAAGGAGTTTATGGAAAAGAATCTACTGATATTAAGGTTTCTACTACAGGAACTGAAAGCGATCAATCGAAATTAAGAAAAGATCTATTTAAGTATTGTTCTTTCTTAGGGGAAGAACCAACAACTATTGACAAAACAAAAGAAGAGAGTTATTCAGATAATGAGTCATATGGAAAAAAACACGAAACTAAATTAATTGGAACTAAAGGGAATGATATTTTTTGAGAGACAAGAAATAAAGAGTTTTTTGGAGCAAAAGACGAGAACGGAATAGGGCATGGATTAACAGAAAACACGGATTCTTTATTTCATGGACTTTATGCAACTAAAGGAAAATCGAATCAAGGAAATATAAGGGAAACATGTCAAAAAGCATATGAATTGAAAGAGAGCGGCGATGTCAATAAACCTACAGCAACAAAAGGTAGTGTATTTAAGTTTTGTTCGCTAGAAAAAAAGGAAGTTAATTAATCAAATTAAGTAATTTAATTACTTTGTTTTTGCTTTATATAAAGCTCTAACAGCACATCAGAAAGATTTACCTCCTATAGGATTGTTGGTTGTTCATGAATCTTTTTGATTTATATCAGTTAAGTAACAGTAATCATCAGATTTAACTTCTATATTGCTACTTACTAATCCTTGCAAAGAAGTAGTTATATATTCAGAAGCTGTGAAAGGTTGAACGCAAAACAAAGCAGCTTCTTGGAATGGATCTATTACTGGCTTATTATCCTTTATTCCATTTATAAATTGAGTAGTTAAATAGAAATTATCTCTTGTAAAGTCTCTAGATAACTCAGCTTTACATCTTTTCTTAAATACATTTATTTGCTCTGTAGTTACTGATTCTTTGCTTTGTACACCTACTTCTCCTGTTCCTACAACAATAGTTAGATCGGATGAATCCTTAATAAAAGATTGATCTTCTCAGTTTTTCTTACTTCCTTCCTTCTTAAACCAACCTCCAGCAATTACTTCTCTTCATTTCTCATCATCTGTATTTTTAGATTCATCAGTATTTAAAGGAGTTAACTTATGTCTTTTCAATACTTGTTCAACTGTAGGTATAGTACATCACTCTCTCAATCTAGCCATTTCTTTCCCTTCATTTGAACTAGTGTCTTTTCATTGTGCTTCTGTTACTTCAACAGCTAAAGCTTGAATACATGCTTGTCTTCAAGGATCTACATATTTTGAATCTGGCTTCTGTAAAACAGTAGTAGAGTATTCTTTGCCATCTAAACTACTTTTAAATTCTTTAAATCCAAATTCAATTTCTGGGCTAACTGAAAATCTTTTGTTTTCTTCGTATTTAAGTTTGTCTTTTGTAGGGTCTAATCTCTCCATCATAATATTAAGAAGAACAGCCTCTTCTGTGTTGGAATCAACTAACTTGTATTTATTTCTTACTAATTCAGAACCATAGGTTGTTTTGGTTGTATCTGTAACTGGTTGATCTTGAGTATTTGCAGATGTATTTTTAGATGACGGAGATTCAGAATTAGTTGGAGTTGCAGTATTTGAACCAGTAGTATTGGAAGTTGCATTTACATCCATGGTTCCAAAACCATGACCATTTTTTAAATACATTTTGGAGCCTACACCTGCGGCTCCAGATACGACGCCAGTAGCTGTTACAGCCTTAACAATAGTTGAGAATATAGACATTGTTTTTCATCGAAGTTGCCGGCATTCTAAGAAAGGCGAATATTCAAAAAATATTAATTTTTAGTAAATTCTCAAAAAATAAATGTGAATTATGAAACCAAAAGAATAAGAATAAGATTAATTTATGTTTTTTACACTTACAAAAATTCTCTCAAAGATCAATAAATACTAGACTATGCAATAGAAATCTTAGATTTTTGAACAAACAAAAAAGTTTTTTA
>NZ_CACTIB010000013.1 GCF_902712995.1 Candidatus Mycoplasma haematohominis | reverse complement strand
TTTCTGATAGTAAGATTCAGATACTAGAAGCATTTAATAAAGCAGAGGATAAATATAAGCCTAATCAAGGAGGAGATGGAACTCCTTTTGATACAAAGCATTGAACTAAGGAGAATCATTTAATTACGGAAACAAAAGAAGATTTAGAGAAGATCTTCTTAGATTTCTTCTTTAAGTCTTTGTATTTGAAAGCTGATAAGAGCGCGTTTGAGGTTTCTGATTTTGCTCAATTTGGAGATAAGGAATATATAGAAGCAGTAGCTAAGTTTCAGGAGTTTGTATTTAATGATTGATTGACTTATCAGAAACCAGTGTTTTTATGCAGGAAAGAGTGGAAGTTGTCAAGTAGTTTTCCAAGCAATGAGAAGAGATTTAAAGAGAATAAAGATGGCGATACTAAGAAACGTAGACCAGATAGTCCAACTATAGATTGGCCTGATTTTCATGAAGTTGAGGATGAGATTATTAGTTTCAACCAATCAGGTTCCTGTCATAACTATTCTCTATTTACTTTAGAAGAGTTAAGTAAATTAGATGGAAGAGAAATAGATGCTTTTGTTACTAAGTACTTTGCTGAGGTTAAGACTGATGGAGTTAATCCAGGTGTAACTCAGGCAAGTAAATTAGAAAATGTTGATGATGTTTATAAGTTGTTTCTAGACACTAACAAGGTGAATAATTCATTAGGGCAATCAGTAAATGAATCAGTAATAGATACAACCGGAAAATTAAAAGATGAAACAAACAAATATATTTTCTCCTTCAGAGAAGTTAAGTTTGGTAATAATGATTCAGGAAACAACGAAAAAAAAGCAACCTACATAAAAACACCTAAGGGAATTACATTTATATGAATAGATCCTAAATCTAAAGCTGATTCAATAAGTGATTACACAATAAAAGGAAAATCTCCTATTAATGATTTCTCAATAGAAGAACAACTTAAAAACTACTTTAAAAACTACAAACTAGAAGTATTAGGTAGGTATTTTGAGTCTCAAAAAGACAGGGGAGTTCTTTTTGGACATAGATCATGATCATCCTCAGTAACAGACTTGTTGATTAGTTCTTCTAACTTTGTTACTGAATTAAGAAAGAATAAAGAACACTGAGAGTCTATGAGAAAACTCTCAGAAGCAGTTAAAGACTATGGATCTATTACTTATGGAGCAGATAAAAAATTAGATTTCTCTGCAGGGTTAGCAGTTCCAACCTTTATGGAGAGAAATCTGGATAAGAAAAAAAATGTTCTTGAAAAAGAAATCAAAAAAAAGACAGGAGAGCTAAATACAAAATCCAAGACGCATAAGGAACAAGAGCAGGAAAACGTAAAAGAGTTATTTAAATCAATAGACACAACTAACGATGGTTTATTCCCATGATTAAAAGCTTACTATTCAGTTGGGAACAAT
>NZ_CACTIB010000012.1 GCF_902712995.1 Candidatus Mycoplasma haematohominis | reverse complement strand
TCTTTAATTCTTTCCAGTAATTAAAAAATCTCTGTAATATTCATATCTTTTATTAGCTAATTTGATTTCTTTAGGAATGCCTTTTTCTAAATCTTCGCATATTTCTCTTAGATGATCTAAAGCATTAGCTATTTGTTCTTGTATTTCTAGCGGAGGAAGAGGTATTTTTATTTTTTTAAGGTCGTTTTTTGAAATACTCGCTATTGCTCCTTTTTTTGCGTATTTTTGTTTTTGTAGCTTTGCATGATGTGTAGATAAAGCGTATGATAGATATTTTGGATTTTGATTATGCGTAAGCAAAAACATGTTTCCACCTGCTATTGCTTTTTCTTTTCCTAAATAAGCGCAACAATCTGCAATGCATCTCATTACTTGACTGGCTGCAACAAGTAATAATGTTCCATATTCAAAATATTTAGGGTTTTTTATTAAAGATGGATCAACTGTGAAGTTGCATTTATCAAATCAAACTGAAAACGCATTTGATATCGAGCCATAAGTAGTACAAGGATAACTTCCAGTACCAATTTGACTGTTATCTACTCCATTTCCTCTGTAAATATCTATTGCAATTTCTCCAAGAGTTTTTCATTCTCAATTTCCTTTAGTCAATTGATTTATTAAGGATGAAATAGACTTCATATGCAAATTTTTAATATAAAGATTTGCTTTCAATAAAAGACTTTTATTGATTTATTTTTTTAAAAAACTTTTATTTTTAAGAACCGTAATTTTCTTCGCTCAGATCTGTTCATTCAAAGCATCAACTTAAAAAAATTCCATATGGTTTGTTGGCATCTGTTTCCCCGTCATCTTCTTTAGGATCTCTTTTTATTTTTGTTGCTAATTCACACCATTTACTAGCATATTCTACTTGTCCACCTTTCTCTTCTCAATCAATTTTTGTTTCAGTTAAAGTTGTATCTGTTCCTTTTAGAAAATTGTCTATTGCTTCCTTACTGTCATCGAAACCTACACTTGAATTCTCTACTTCTTTTTTTAATTTTTCTTTTTCATCACCGACGTAAATCACATTACTATTTTTTGTTGCTCACTTATATCAGAGGTTATCTAGAATATCTCTAGACAACTTACCTTCTTTATCTCTTCTATCTTCTTCAAATTTTCTTCTTCTTTTTTCTATGAGACTAATATTTTCCTCATTGTTGTTTGATACTCCTTTAGTGGTAACCACAACTGTTGTAGTTGTTCCTGCAATAGCAGCAACACCTACGCCTGCTTTAGCTAGTGTGTTCATACAAAAAAAGTGTTTTTAATTCTTTTACTACTTTTTGTTTTTAAATTGTTTTTTTTGTCAAGTAGTCAAATGTTTTGTTTACTCTATCTACCTTAATTCTTCCTCAACAACCTTGTTTTAATTTAAATTCCTCAGTCCCTATTGCTTCTATATTTTCGCATCCTTCAACTTTTTCTCCGAATTTTTTTGTTTCCATTTTTAGATTTGGATTTTTATTTAAGGAATATCACATGTGTTTGAATTCTTCTTCCTCTTGAAAATTTTCATAGTCTGAAACAGATATTTCATTATGTACCTTTATTGAATTTTTATTATCGCTCGTAGGATCTTTTATATCTCTAAATACGTTGTATGTTTTGTCTGTTGAATTAGCGCCAGAGATAACGAAATTTTTTATGTTTTCAAGATCATTTAAGCTAGGTAATATTCGGAAATTAGGGTGTATCTTTTCAAAATCCTCATGTCATTTTTGCTCTCTTTTTCTTTCCTCTTCTAACTTTTGAATCATTTCTGCTTCTGTAGCCTCTATTCATTTTTTGTTTTGACTATCTCAAATAAGATAGCCACCTGTTCCTCCGGCTACTGCAGTAATTGAACCTCCTATTGTTACTTTTTTTAAGAGAGACACAAATCTCTAAATTGATGATTTTTAAAACAAATTTTTATTATAGTAGAGAAGGTTTTTTATATATCTTTTCCTCTTTTACTGTTTATTAATTTAAGTAATTGTTTTTTTGAATTTAAAAGGAAGCATCACTATCTTCTGAAAGATTTCTTCATTCGAAGCATCAATCAAAGAAAATTCCATACGGCTTATTAGCATCGGTTTCTTCTTCTTTAGGTTCCCTTGTTATTTTTATCGCTAACTCACACCATTTGGCAGCATATTCCTCTTGGTCATTTTCTTTTGTCAATTTAATTTCTTTCTCAGCTAAAGTTGTATCCTCAGTTTTTAGAAAATTATCTATTTCTGTTTTGCCGTCACTAAAATTCATGCCCGAACCCTCTATTTCCTTTTTCAGCTTTTCATTTTCATCTCCTACGTAAATTACATCACTATCTTTTGTGGCTTTCTTATACCAAATGCTATTTAAGATCCCCTGAGATAATTTACTTTCCTTCGCCGCTTTATCTTTTTCGAATTGTCTTCTTTTCCTTTCTGCTGAACTAATGTTTTCTTCACTATTAGAAGATCCATTTTTAGTAGCAACTACGACTGTTGTAGTTGTCCCAGCAATAGCAGCAGTTCCTGCGCCTGCCTTAGCTAAAGTATTCATAATAAAAAGAAATCTCTAAAAATAGTATCTGATAATTCTATTTTCCAACTTGGATTTTAGTAACTTTGAACTAGTTATTGTTATCTTTCACCTCTGTCATTTCAGTAAATTTTGCTAATTATTGTCGTTTTAGAAACCAGATTTAAATTCAAATCTCCATTAATTTAAATATTAAATTTTTTGTTGTCGAACATCTTTTGTTCTTTTAGATGCTGCTCTAATTAATTCAGTAAAGAAAGGGCATACATGCTGAAAATTAGTCTCAAATTCCGGATGATACTGAGTAGCTACAAAGAAAGGATGATTCTTAAGTTCAACAATCTCAATTATTTTCTGAGGACAATCAGAAACTCCAGAGATAACTAAATCTGTTGTTTCTAAAAGAGGAATATATTTGGGATTTAAGTGATATCTGTGCCTATGTCTAGCTTCTATACACTTACTCCCAAGCAGTGATTTTGCCAGCGTGCCATCGGCAATTATAATCTTTTTGTTTCCTAATCTCATTTTTTTATCTGGCAATTGTATAAACATAGGCTCTTCCATTTCTGGATTCAACTCTTCGGAAGTAGCTCAATTTGCATTAAGAACATTTTTTGCATACTCTATACAAGCCAGTTGCATTCCAAAACATATCCCTAAAAATGGTATTTTGTTTTCTCGGCAATATCTGATAGCTTCTGTTTTCTGTTCTGCTCCTCTTGTTCCAAAGCCATAGGGTACACAGACTGCATCATATTCAGACAATAGAGTCATGCTTTTTAGATCATCTACATTTATGCACTCAATTTTTACATTTGCTCCTAATTGATAAGAAGCTATCTTGAAGGATTCAGTTATTGAAATATAGGAATCTAAAAGGTTTGCATATTTGGCAATTAGAGCAATTCGTAATTCTTTTTCCTTAGAAGAATTTATGTTTCTTGTGAAATCTTTTCATTTATCAATGTTTTTGTCAGGAACAGGAATATTTAGTTTTTTAAGTATTTGTTTATGAATATTTTGTTCATATAAGTCTTCAGCTATTAAATAAATATTGTTGTCTAAACAAACAAATATCTCATCCAAAGCAAGATTTGTTGTTGTAGATATCTTGACTTTTATGTCTTCAGAAGGTTCTATATAGGATCTAAGAATCAGTAGATCTGGAGTAATTAAGTTTGAAATTAGTTGTTGTATAGAGTGTTGAGTTGGTTTTGTTTTTAATTCTTTAGATGCTGGGAAATATATTAGAGGAGAGATGTGTATGAATAAAACATCGCCTTCTCCATATTTCTTTTTAAATCTGGAAGCTGCATAAAGGAATGGAGTTGATTCAATATCCCCTACAGTTCCTCCTATTTCAATGAATAAAAAGTCAATATCTTTGTTCTTTTCTATTAAATCCATGATTTTTTTATGGATTTCATCTACAAAATGTGGAACAACTTGAATTGTTTCTCCTGTAAATTCATGAGTTTCTTGCCTGTCCAATATGTTTTTCATGATTGAACCAGCTGTTACACATGAGTCGCAGGATAATTCACAATTCATAAATCTTTCGTAATGTCCTAAATCTAAATCTGCTTCACAACCATCTTTTGTTACATACACTTCTCCATGTTGGCAAGGAGATAGATTCCCTGCATTCTTATTTAGATAAGGGTCAAACTTCATAGCTGTAACTCTAAAACCTAACTCAGTGAATATTCTTCCTAAGTTAGCTAGAGTGAGACCTTTACCTACTGATGAACATATTCCTCCTGTGAAAAAAATAATCTTTGGTTTTCTCAAACTAATTATTTAAGTTACTCCTTCTATCCCAATGTTGCACATATCCGCAATGTTTTCTATTTAAAAAGTATATTTTTTCAATGTTCTTGTGTTGTAATTAAGATTTATTTTTCTTCTATTGCAATATTTGATATTTTTAAATAGTTCTATCTATCTGATTTCTTACCAGAGACAGAAATATTATTTATATATATTACTTTCTGTATTTCAAACATTTAATTCTTTATCTTTAATAGTTTCGCCATTTGGTCAATAAATCTCCATTTGTGGAGTACTGCCACTTGCAGAACAAGCAACTCAAGCATCTCTAAGATATCTCATTTCTCTTTCTTCTTCACTTGTTGTATCTTCATCTTCTGTTACTTTTGTTAAAAATTCTTTAATAACTTTTTTTCAGTGTCTTGGATGGCTATTTTTAGTTAGAACTAGTTCTGATATGTCTTTACATTCCTTGTAGAAGTTTTTCATGAATTCATGTTGTGAATCTCCTTCAAAGTTCTGTACTTTGCTAGTAAGAGTATTGCTGTCATCACTTTTTTTAGCTTCTGATCATACTTTTTGGAAAGCTAAATTTATAAGTTCATTGAACCTCTTACTCCTTATCCTTGTCCCATTTTTATAAAAAGCAGTAAATTTTTCTCTTCATCATTTTTTTGAATTTTCGTCTAAATTATCATAGGTTTCTGCTGTTGTTGGTTTTAATGTCTTAAGAATTTGCCTAAAAGTGTAAATACTCCTGTTATGTTCATTCTCTTGAGAGCTACTTAGAAAATCTTCCTTTTGCAAATAGTCCTTAAGCTTAATTGCCCCTATTGTTCCACCTGAAAGGATAGAGGATCCTGCAGCTGTTTTTAAAAATAATGAACTTATATTTACAACTTTTAGAACAGTGTCGCTCATATTTGACTCCAATTATTTGTAATTTTGAATTCTCTACGAAATAATTTTTTTTAGATTTTATTAATCGTTTCTTGTTTTTTAGGAAAGTTTGAGTTTTTTAAAAAATTTAGTATTTAATATGACTACCAGGTGTTATTTTTGGACTATTTTTAATTTTTTCTGTTTTAAATCTAATCTATTATCTCTATTTAGATATCTAACTGAGGAACTGATTTCTTTAATTTAAAGAATGAGTAAGCCATAAAGGCAATTGGTATTCAACCAAATATAGGTATTCATCATAGGAAAGAAGAAAGTTTAGAAAGAGTATTTATGTCATCTAGTATTGAATACTTTTTCTTTTTCTCTGACAATATCTCAGCATGAACTGTATTCTTAAGTGATAGATAGAAACTTATAGATGTAAAGGAGATGATTCATAGCAAAGGAGGGATTATTACTCATGCATCTGTTTCTTTTAATGAAATCAAATTTTCCTTTGAAAATCCTACTCCACAGTAAATAACGTAGGGAATAAGGCAAGATATTGCCATTAATAGGATAGTCAGTAAATACTGACAGGAATATATGTAGCTATTAGATACCTTTAATTCCCTGTATATAGATTTACATATAAAGAAAGGTATGAGTGAGAGCATACCAATTATTGGTATGTAGACTGTATAGCTCCATTTCATACAAGTCTTTCACAGCTTTATTTTTTCTTCCTGTACTTCATCTATCTCTCCTAGACGGCGTATTATCATGTTGCATCTGTAGATTAAGTATTTGTTGAAAGCTATGGATGTTGCATATATCAGAAAGACTATTGAACCTATTCATTCAGATATGTAGATAAAGCTAGCATCCTTAGTGCTCTGAGAATATATAGCACAGAATGCAAATAGAGATACACAGGAGATAATCTGAAGAGTCTGTCAGAACCTTATGTTTGTCTGAGCACACTTTACAAAGTCATCTACATCTACTTTTTCTTTTTTTAGGATAGCGTCTCTTATGGAGAAACACTTGATTATGTAGAGACTAGAGAAGAGACCTACTATAGGAATAAAAGCAAATAATGTTTTCTTAGTCTCTAGCCTTAATTCATCTAATTTAGCTTCATATTCTCTATGTTTAGTGGAGAAGGTATCAAATATTTTTCAACTCTTTTTGGAATAGTAAAGGTGAAGAAAACTAAATAGAAAGCTTAGACCTAGGAAAGCAAAACTTATTCATATAAGGACTATTTTCTTATTTGAACCATTTGAAGAAGATAGAAAAGGATGGATTGATGTAATAAGGGTAGCTAGAAAGATTATCTGTAGAAGTATTGTGGTAATTCAGAAGTAGAGAGGTTTCTTGTATGTATCTAGTACCGAGTTAATGTTGCTCATGAGAAAATACCACTATTCCTTGTTTACATGTAAGCTATAAGCCTACATGCTTCATCATAGGAAAATTAAATTGAAAACTAATTTATGTATATTTGATTTCTATAAGCAACCTAATATCTACCAATCAAAATCATCATCTTCTTCGTCCTCATCTTCATCATCGTCAGAGAATTCTTCGTCTGCATCATCTGTTAATACATTTCAAAGATCTCCTTCATTTTCAACTTCTTGTTTTTCTGGTTCTTCTTTTTTTGTATTTAACTCTTCTGGATTAATAACCAAATCTTTCTTCTCTTTTGGCTTATCTTCTACTTCTTCTCAATCTGTCTTCATAAATTCACTTATATTCTCTATAACTAAATCGCCATCCTGATCTGTTCCAGTTATCCCAAAGAAGCATCGAGTTATTTTTTCTCCTTCTTCTTCTCAAAATGATTTAAGTTCGTCGATAACTTCTAGATCTTTATCCGACAAACTTATATTTTTAAAAATAGAATCTGCGTCTTTTTTTTCCTTTTCTTTAGACATATGAAAAGATAACTTTTTTTAAACTCTTATCCTATGATGTGATTTTATTTATTTAATTCTTTATGTATATATATTTTGAATTTGTTGTCTTTTTGTTAGATAATTTGAGAGTTGGGACTTTATGGCAGTAGCAATTAAACCAGTTGCTAGTTTTATAGTAGGAGGAGGAGCAGTAACAGGAGTTGTTTCTTCTTCTTTTGGCGGATTCAGTGCAGCTGATGAAAATGCTTTATCTGAGGAAGAGAAAGCTGAGTTAAAGCAGAAGAGGATAGAGGCAATAGCTGAGTTTCTTAAAGAAGGAGGGACTAGCAAAGAGTTAAAGGATTTTGTTAAAGAGTATGCTTTAACTCTTACCGGAGCTAAGGAGTTAACCAGGATTTTGACTGGTTCTCTGATAGTTGACTTAATAGAGAATAAGAATACAAATGATTCTGCTCTTAATAAGGCTTTAAAGGAGAAATTAGATTTAGTAAGAAATGATGCTTCTGACACTTCACAACATAAGTTGTTTGGTGGAGAAGATAAGTACAAGAGTTATCACGTGCTTAAGAGCATAAGAAAGATATTTATAGATGAACTTATTAATCAGTTGCCTTCTGTTTTGAGTAGTTCTGATGGTAATAAGTTGAAGAAAGATGATGCCTCTGACAGTTTAATTAAGTCATCTATAGGCGATTTTTATGATGCAGTATTGGATGACTATATAAAGTACAACAAGCCTTTATTTGTAAAGAGAGTAGTTTGAAAGTACTCTAGCGAAGATGTAAGTGCTAAAGCTAAGGCTTTGTATGACGAAGCTAAAGAACATGTTCCAGGTAATTTTGTTCCTCCTAGCAAAGCTGGTTATTTGTTTCCTGTTGTTAGTGATGATACGAAGAAGAAGTGGAAGGATTTTGCAGAGAAGTTGAAAAGTGAAAAGGGTCATGATGAAATTTCAAAATATTCAGATGATCCGGATAATACACACATCATTGTTCCTATATCAGTAGTAGAAGATCCAACTAAGACATCTCAATTTATTATTGCTGCTTTAGAGTTGCATGGTCATGCTGCTTACTTTAGTCAGTGGACTGGAAAAAATAAAGGAACTGAAAAGTTAAACCTAACTACCGAGGCTGGAGAAGACTTTAAAGGTTGTTCGTTTGATTCCATTGATTCTCCTATTCCTGAGATTAAGTTCAGTAATGTAAGTAGTAACTTTGATACTTTCGATAAGCTTTTCTGCCTAGAAAAATCTAAAACAGCTTTAAAAAATCAGAAGAATACAGTTAGCGATTTTGTCTATCTGAAACAGGATAAAGATGATAGCAAAGCACAAAACTGAATAGTTTTCAAAGATAGAGATTCAATTCAAGCTTTAGGGATTGGTCATGATCTTCAAGATTCAAGCAAAAATGTAAATGAAATTAAAAAAGAGCTGATAAGTGCTGCTAAAAATACATCCGATAATAAGAAATATAAATTTGACTTAAAAAAAGAACTTAGATTTTGGCTTGAAAAGCATTTTGAGAGATTATTTTTAGGTAAATGGGTAGACATCTATAAAGACATCGATAATAAAAAAACTGATGGCGGAGATTGAAAAGATGTTGTTTCAAAACTAAAGGAGGTACTTGAATCTGTCTTTCTTAAAGATGCTTTAGTAGCTTTAAGAAATAATGTATTGAAGGATTACGTTCAATTGTTAGCTAAGTACCCTCCCGTCACTGTTAAAGGAGTAGTTAAACAAATGAATCCTAATCTAGCTTTTGCTGGTAGGTTTCCTTATCAATATAGTGGGAGAGCTTTGAAAACTGAAAAGAAATTAGACAATAAGGCATTAGTTTTTGATTACCTTGAGTCTATATATCTTTCTAAATATGAAAAAATAACTCAGGATCAAGTTCAGTTTGAATCCACTTACGAATCCACTTATGGTACAAAGAATACAGCCTATAAAACTGAATTAGAAAGTGTATTCACCAAAAAATCAAATGATTTAAACCCAGACAAGAAGAAAGAAGAAGATATTGTTTATCTATTTAAAGGTGGTTCAGCAACACAAGATAAAGCTAAGAATATTCAAGTAACTACTCTATTAAATAATTTGCTGGTTTCTTTAATTCATGATGATGGAGCAGTTGATTATTTGACACAACATGCAATTCTTGATTATTTGAAAGATAATCAAAAGGCAAATATTTTTGAGTGAGATGGTAAATGAAATTTCAAAGCATTTAGCGATTTCAAAAAGTTAGATAAAGACGATATTCCTAAAACTTCCTTTAAGGCTGATAGCGCTAAAACTGGTGTTGTTGACCAAGAATTCTATGCCGCTCTAGAAAGGGATTATTTTTTATCCAAGATTAATCCTAGACTTCAAACAGTTTCAGATCCTCATGTTTATGGATCTTTACTTTACGAAAAACCAAAAAGTTTGTGGGACTACAAGACAGTAAAAGATCTTGAAAAAGACTTAAGGCAGTTCTATAGTTCTGCTGGATATGACTTATTAAGTAGGGAAAACAAGGATATTTTTGTAGAGCTATTAACTATGCAGTATCTAGTTAAGAATAATTTTGAAAACTATAGACACGCTATGACTCAAAAATTAGATAGAAATAAGTTTTCTGCTTTTGTTTTCTATAAGAAATATGACAAAGATGGAGCTTGCCAGCCAGATAGTACAAAAGTAGATGAGGCTTTAGATTTCGTTGAAGATAATACAAATATATGGGAGTTCAATAATAGATGATTAGGTTTTGAGCATACCAAAACTGAGAAATGAAAGAACACAAACTGTCTAAATATTGATGACTTTAGAGAGTTTGCGGTTATGGAAGCTGATGATCCTTTTACTAAAGTAAAAGTCATGGGAGGATATAAAGGCCTTCTAATGGAAGATGAATTAGAAAAAGCGCTTGGGAAAGAGATAACTGAGTATATTACTTTTAATGCTCCTCTGTGAACAGATGTAGAGTCGCTTGTGAACAATATAAGGGATATAAAAACTGTACAGGAGCTAGATAAGTTAATAGAGTTACTTAAAAAGTGTCATCCTGATGCTACATGAGATTGATTAAGTGATAAAGAGTTAGTTGAAACTACAGGTAGCTGGAGCAGAAGATCTTCATCTATAACAACCACAAGAAGAATTTTTACCCTTGAAGAGAGAAAAAATATCTTGATTGGGTTTGTTTCTCAGAGTAATAAGAATTTAGTAGACAGAAATGCTTCTTCAGTGCATAAGATTGGGCATCAGAAGAAATTTATGAAGGGAGAAACAGGAAATAGCAGTAGCTCTTTCTTAAAAAATGTACTTAAAAAAAGAAAGAGAGGCTTTGTAACTGATAAGGCAGGTTCTAAGATACTTAAAGATGCACAAGATAATAGTTATGTTGTCTTTGTTGAACAAATAAGACATTCAGATGTAATTACTCTTAATAAAGATGGAAGTAAAAATTATGATTCTCTTAAGAATTGAAGCAATTTCATTAAAGGATTAAGTGTTGATTTGATAGCTAAAGATGTAGTTAGATTAGCTTATGACAAATCAATACAGCAGAAAGCACTTAACTACCTATTAAATGAAGTAGAAGCTGGTAAAGGATTAAGTAAGTTTGTTACCGGCGATACTAGATTGTGAAATAAATTAGATATTTCCTGAAGAGGAAAGATATAAGGTAGATGTTATTTAGTAAGAAGCTTTTCTTATTAGCTATAGGAGGAGTAGGAACTGTAGCTATTGGTAGATCTTCATTTGGTAGTCTCGGATGGTATGAAGGTAAGTTAAGTGATGATGATTTACAGAAGATATTTGAATTAACTAAGAATGCTAAGGATGTTGTTCTAGATCCTTCTTTAGATTCAAATATCAAGGAACTTACTAGAAGTCCATATATCTACTCTTTATTTAGTACTAATCTAGATACTTTTACTTCAGGCTTAAAAAATCATTTCTATTCTTGATTCTTATATGAATGAGCAAATAGACTTTTGTCAGAAACAAAAGAAGTTGCTTTTTCTGATAGTAAGATTCAGATACTAGAAGCATTTAATAAAGCAGAGGATAAATATAAGCCTAATCAAGGAGGAGATGGAACTCCTTTTGATACAAAGCATTGAACTAAGGAGAATCATTTAATTACAGAAACAAAAGAAGATTTAGAGAGAATCTTCTTAGATTTCTTCTTTAAGTCTTTGTATTTGAAAGCTGATAAGAGTGCATTTGAGGTTTCTGATATTGGTCAATTTGGAGATAGGGAATATATAGAGGCAGTAGCTAAGTTTCAGGAGTTTGTATTTAAAGATTGGTTGATTTATCAGAAACCAGTGTTTTTATGCAGGAAAGAGTGGAAGTTGTCAAGTAGTTTTCCAAGCAATGAGAAGAGATTTAAAGAGAATAAAGATGGCGATACTAAGAAACGTAGACCAGATACTCCAACTATAGATTGGCCTGATTTTCATGAAGTTGAGGATGAGATTATTAAGTTCAATAAAGATGGTTTATGTCAAAACTACTCTCTATTTACTCTAGAAGAGTTAAGTAAATTAGATGGAAGAGAAATAGATGCTTTTGTTACTAAGTATTTTGCCGAGGTTAAGACAGATGGAGTTAATCCAGGTGTAACTCAGCCAAGTAAATTAGAAAATGTTGATGATGTTTACAAACTATTTATTGAAGATAATAAGGTAAATAATCTAGGTCTTAAATTGAATGAATCAGTAATAGATTCGACTGGGAAATTAAAAGATGAAACAAACAAATATATTTTCTCTTTCAGAGAAGTTAAATTCGGTTCTGGAAAAGCAACCTACATAAAAACACCTAAGGGAATTACATTTATATGAATAGATCCTAAATCTAAAGCTGATTCAATAAATGATTACACAATAAAAGGAAACTCTCCTATTAATGATTTCTCAATAGAAGAACAACTTAAAAACTACTTTAAAAACTACAAACTAGAAGTATTAGGTAGGTATTTTGAGTCTCAAAAAGACAAGGGGGTTCTTTTTGGACATAGATCATGATCATCTTCAGTAACAGACTTGTTGATTAGTTCTTCTAACTTTGTTACTGAATTAAGAAAGAACAAAGAACACTGAGAGTCTATGAGAAAACTCTCAGAAGCGGTTAAAGACTATGGATCTATTACTTATGGAGAAGATAAAAAATTAGATTTCTCTGCAGGGTTAGCAGTTCCAACCTTTATGCAGAGAAATTTGGATAAGACAACAAATGTTCTTAAAAAAGAAATCAAAAAAAAGACAGGAGAGCCAAATACAAAATCCAAGACGCATAAGGAACAAGAGCAGGAAAACGTAAAAGAGTTATTTAAATCAATAGACACAACTAACGATGGTTTATTCCCATGATTAAAAGCTTACTATTCAGTTGGGAACAATATAGATTTAGCAGATAAAGCAAGAGTACTTAAAGAGAAGATAAAGGATTACATAAATGGTATTAGGGATCCTAAAACTCATTCAGAAAATGGTAGATCTAGTTTCTTTCTGAATGATTACATATTTGACAATATCTACAATGACTTCATAACTAAAGAAAAAGGAGAGTTCTTAAAACAAGCAACAGTTAGCTTGATGCTTGTGAATGAGATGAAGTTTCAGTATTTAAATAATGATCTGAAAGGATTTGCAAAACATTTGACAGACAGAATATATTTAGGGGTTGAAGATGACTTTAAAGAATTGTTTGAGGAAGTAATAAAGGATGTTTACTATGGCTCTAGTTACATAAATGAGCCTATGGAAAACAGGTTAAATTATGGTGGATTTCAGTATGAGAAGCCTGAAAATGAAAATAAACAATGTCTTAGAAGATTGAATGTTGTAGATGATAAGAAGAAGAAAGCAGAGGAAATTAAAAAAGAAGAGAAAGACAAAAAGAAAAATGGATGCGAAGAAAAACTTACAAGCAACAGAAATGAATGATTGAAAAAGGTAAGTGATTATTGAACTCTTAAGAACTATGTATTTAGTGCAGATGGTTATGAATTAGGTAGTTATTCATCTAATAACTACATTCAATTCTTGTTCTCTCTATATCTTCTATCTGTAGATAATTTCTCAACCTTGAGAGAGTTTGTAATAAGTAAGATACCTACCGGAAGATATGGAGCTTTAGTATGAATGGATGATGTATCTAATGTTGGAACAAAGATAAATGAAAATAAGGATGATATAGGTTCAGAAGATAACGCAAGTAAATCCATTAAATCAATTACTTCTTACTTTAGAAATACAAGACAGACAGAGATATTTCATCCTTTCTTTAGTTCCAAAATAGAAGTAGAACCAACTAAAGAACATCCATTAACTGCTGATCACTTAAGCGCTTTTGCGAGAGTTAAGAAGGATGAATATCTAGAGTTGTATGGATTTAAAGGATTATTTGCAGAGAGACTAAATGTTAAACAGCTACCTGAAGCTGTAGCTAAAGCTATATTTAGTGAATTTACAAAAGCAAATCCTAAGGGAAATAAGAATTATGCTTTTGAAGGGGGGAATGGTGATGATGTAGTACAAGGTTCAGCTTTTGGAAGCTTACAGTCTTCTGCTGATAAAGACGCTATATATGAAATAGTGCGTTCATTTAAGAATATGAAGGCACTTAAAGCATTTTTAAGTAGACACTTATCTGATGTTGCAAGTAAAGTATTTAAGGATATTTCAGATTCTGATTATGAAAATAGTGGAAGTTCAAAGAGTTTGTATGAAGTGCAACAAATGACTTTGAATGCAATTAAGTCCATGAATGTAGATGATAAATTCAAAAGGATGACTTCTAGGTTTTCCGGTTTTTTACAGAATCCTGGAGCAGAGGAAAGTGTACACAGCACAAGTAAATTCTTTATCCCAAGAAGTTCTGATTCATCAGATGGTTACATCATCTACATAACTCAGGTTAATCAGTATGATTTTGGATCAGGATTTGCTGAATTTGTAGATGCAATAAGATGAGATGCTTTTATAAAAATGGTTGTTAAATTAGCTGAAAATGATCAGACTAAGAGTTCAGTTGTTAATGATTATTTAATATCAAAAAACATGTTCATTTAGTAGTTTGTTTGGTTTTGGAAAAGGCAAGATAGCTGCCTTTAGTAAGAGAACTATTCTACTTTTAGCCCCTATACCTTGTCTAGCTGCAATTATCAATGGTAGTTCTCCTGGAATTGGATTTGGCAATACATTCACTATGTTATTAGGGGATGATTGACTTAATCCACCCCTAATAACTGTTCCTACTCTAACTAGAGCTTTAACTAGTAGAACATTACCTTCCGAGATAACTGATTTTGGAACTGTCAATCTATATAGACCTGGAGGGGAAGATGATTTTTATGATGAAGGTGATGATGATCAAGAAGCTTACTATATAGAGCAGCATGCTCCTCTAAATTCCTTTATATTTGGAGATGAATATTTATTTAAGAGAGCTACTATTTATGATAGTACTGGCAAAAGACAAGAATTAGAAAACAGTTATGACAAAGATTTAAAGCGGCATATAACTGATGAGAACTTTAAGTTTGTTAAAGAGAGTAATGTCGGAAATAATCAAGTAGATTTAAATAACAATGGCGAAAAAGTATTTGAGAAATACAAGTTATCTAGGGAAGATTTTTATAAGAGTTTACCTGCTAAAAGAGGAGACCTTAATTTAGTCATTGATTTAGGAATAGTTTTAAAGGGAGAAGATGATCATGAAAATCATAAGCTACCTATAGTTTCATCAATTGATTTAAGTCAGTTGATGAACTCTAGTAGTCATGAGATTCTTTTTTTAACAGTAGATAGAAATAATCATTCTGATGATTCATCATCTCAAGAAAGTTATTTCTTTAAGTTTGAAAAAGATACTGCTTCAAATTCAATTTCTTTAGAGATAGTTAAGAGAGCAGCTCCTAAGGCTAATAAAGCTAGAGCAAAAAGAAGTCTTAGTCTTGTTTCTGATACTGATACAGATGATAGTCCAGTAAAAGAAGTAAGTGTTAGAAACTTCTATGTTCTATTTACAGAAAATCCCCCTATATCCCTAGAAGGATTATTTTCTGATGATACTGATTCAGCTGGTGGATCAGGAGGGATGAGTGATTATGTTTTTTCTGGTGTAAGAGTAAGAAGATCTTTCTTAGATAATTGGAGTAATTCTAAGGATGGATTGAGTAGAAAGGATGCTCCGAAAAAAGCTGCAGCAGCAGTTAAAGCAGATGATGATGCTAAATATGAATTTGAGGTCAAAGAGGGATTTTGAAAAAGCTCTTGTTTTGATCCTTATAAGGTAGGTGGGTTTATAGATGAGGATTTAGATGCCAAGAAGAAAAAAGAGGAGGAAGAATTGAAAAAATTTTATGAAGGGATGAAACAGAAAAATAAAGGAACCACTTTTGTTGCAAAACAAATGAGTATTTATGAACCTTTCCATCCTGGAAAGCTTAAGGAAACTCAGACGCCATCCTCATTAACTTCAAGCAATTTAAGAAAATTTTATCCAACGGTAGACTATACAACCCCAACACCTTGTTCAGATTTAGACGATGAAACAAAAAACTTATTCAAGAAATATGCTGGTATTAACGGAAACAACAATACAAACCCCAAATCATTTATAAACGAAACACAAAGACAAATAGATGTAAGCAAAATTCCTATTCCTTTAAAAAATTTACTTAAAAGCCAGCAAAATACTCCCGAAACTGGAAAGAAGAATTTCAAAGTAGTTCAAGGTTCTTTTAGAGCTTGAGGGGGAGATTATCTGCCTTCTGGAAAGCATGGAGCTAAAGTAGATGGCTTGCATAATAAACAGTATGAAAAAGCGCATCAATCATTACATACCTTTACCTTAAAAATTTCTAAAGATATTCTAGAAAAAAAATTAATTGAACATCAAAAATTGACTTTGGCAGTTTCACAAGGAATAGAAAATAAAAAATTAAATGAATTGCCAGAAATTTCAAGTATTTTACAGGCTTATATGCCTTATTCTTTCTCTATTTACGATCCAGTATCTAACTATTTAAAAAAACAAAAAGTTAATTTGAATATTGAATTAGATTTGAAGTCTTTGTTTAACCAGAATAAGTTTGAGAAGGAATTTTATATATACGATATAGGCCAGAATCATAAAAATATAGGAGTTGATTATTCTGGTTTTGCAACTACAAAAACAGAAAAACAAAAAACTTATGGACTTTCTGGATCTGTTAATTTCAGTGCAGGGTTATTTTTGGATTTTGAAAAAAATCTAAATATTACTTTAACCGCTAATGTTCAAGGTTTTGTTAATACTAAAAATCCTACTTGCGATTTAAGAGATAGAAAGTATTTATGACAAAGCAAACTAAAAGAGGCAAACCAAGAAAATAATAATTGGAGTTGTTCTACTGAAGAAAGTTGACAAAGAAGAGAACATAATCATATTCCTCCTTTTATAGTTCTAGAAGTTGATGAAGATCCCAAATTAACTAGTTATTACACAGATAGAAGAATTCATAATGAGTTGCAACTTACTTCCGCTCCCGCAGTACAAGCTGCTCCGGAAAAGAAGATGATAGATACTCTATCAGAGTTCAAAGAAGATTTAAAAAGCAGAAACATAAGTGTTATTCACCATTTAGATCAAAACAATAATGGAGAGGTTTACTTTGAGAAAATAGATGCTTCTGATCCTAAATCAAAAGACGAACAAGAAAAAAAATTGCGTTTTTCTGTAGCTGATGGACAGGAAGTTTATACGTGGGGTTACGGAGCGAACCCTTATTACTGAACTGCTTATTACTATATACCTAGAAGGAATGAGGGAAGTATTACTATTGAGGAGACTGAAAAATTAAAAACAGTAAATATTTATCTTGAAGGTGCTGCTTCCTTAGCTGGATTGTTTTTTAAGAGCAACCACTTCAACACAGTAATTACTAAGTGTTTTTCATCAGAAGATTCTTCAAAAGTAGAAAAAGAGAAAACTGATTGTGCCGATGGGATTAAGTATAAAAATATTGAAAAAGATAAAAAACTTTCTGAAGGTGAAAATAGTAAGCTAACTGATTCTGCTACACCTACGAAAATAACTATTCCATGATCAGATTTGCAACAAGCAACTCAATATTCTAATGCTAAAAAATTTAATTTTCAAACAATTATTCATAGGAAAGGGGTTGAAGATTCAAATAAAGCCGATCCAAACGAATTCGATAAAAGAAAAAATTATTTTGAATATGTTTTTACAAGTGATAAAAGCGTTTCAAATCATAGAGCTGCTTGAGGTAGCATTCAATGAGTTTCGCTAGTAGGAGTATGGTACACAGTTGATTTGTGATATGAAAGCGCTACTAAACAAATTAAGTACTATACTACAGTTAGACCTATAAGTGTTGCTGGAGCTGCTACAGATCAAAAAGGAGATGTTGGGAATGATAGAACTGCAATGGCAGTCGGTTCTTCAGCAAAAGCAGGTTTCCAATTATCTAAATTAGAATTAGAATACGAGAGTACACCAGCAAAACCATAATTATGGGATTATTCAGTTGAAGTAAAGAAGCAAAGATAAGAAAGGAGAATATTAAAAGGAGATCTCTTATTAATAAAAGATATGAGTTTGAAGCTAAAGGTAGGGTTATTTTTGTTTGTAGAGCTGTAGGTACAGATGGGCATGTTGATGATGGAGTGTGAAATGATTTGGATGATGTAGTTGTATGTTTTCTGTCTGGAGGAGAATACTATAGAGCTTTAATTAAAGGAGCTGATTTACATTTATGTTCTGCTGGAGTTCCTAGATATGGACAGGTGTATAAGTTTCACTCAAATTACTTCTTGTCTTTTAGAGAAACTTATACATTAATTAAGTTGAGTGACGTTGCTCCATGTTAAGTTATTTTCTCGAATTTATTAATTTTTAATTTCTTATAATGTGAAAAATATATTTAAATTAATCAATATCTACGTACTTGTATTGCTATAAATACAATGTCAAAGTGTAAACATTATTTTTTATAGAAATGATAGAGGAAGAAAGTAATCTTTTTAGGAGTCTTTGAAAGGAGAGTAAGCTTGATAGACATATAGACGGGGAGGTTAATGAAGTTCTTAGCGAGTCTTCTAATGAACCTAAGAAAATATTTGGAACTTTTAAAAATCAAAAAAAGAGAGGTTTTGTAAAGGAATGTATATTGTTAGGTATTAGACCTTTAGAAGAGTGAAGCGGGAGAATAGAGAGATTAGTAGATGATAAATTGACTTGGTTTGAATTAAGAAAGAATAAACCTTTAGGAATTTTGTTTGAGTGCCCTGATGGTAGTCGAATTATAGGAATGATATATGAGCATGCGTATAAGAGACTACCTAAGTTAGAGATAGGAGAAAGATATAAAGTACAGGGCGTTTTTGAATTTTTAGAATTGGTGTCAGAGTTAGATGTTTGTTTGTTTTTTAGTTTGAAAAGTTTAAGTAAATAGTATTGAGTATTAAATATGGCTTCGGATGAAGGAAATAAGAAATTTAAGTTTTGTTTTCTAAGCTGATTCATAAGTAGAAAATGTTTAGTAAAGGAATTGGAAAACAGTAAGAAGTTATTGTTTGAAGCTAGAAGAGATATAGAGATACTGGAGAGTAACTTAGAGGAAAGTAAAAAGAAGAGCGATATTATGGATTTATTAGGAGATGAGGAATTATTTAAGAGATTGACTGACTATGGTTCCCTTGAATCTATACTCAAAAGAGTATCTGATTATGAAAGACTTAATAATGCTTATAAGACTCTAGAAACACAGATCAAAAAACTTAAGTCTCTAGTCTCGAGCAGGAAGATGGATATTAATTTTGGAAACGGTAATAAGATTTAGTCGAATAATCCATAGTCGAAAACCCTGTCAAATACTTTCTTATGTTTTTTCATTAATGCTCTTTTCTTATCCAAATCTTTATATCTATATTCTTTAAAATTATTGATGAATATTCAGATAAAAGTAAGATAGAACTCAACATTAAGAGACATACGGAATAGGAGGATGATAACTCCTTTCACGTACATTTCTTCTTCTTCTGTAAGTGATTTCATATTATTTATTTATTAATCTATTAAATATTACAGATAAATTTCTTATTTAAAGAAGTTTTTAAAAGCACATTGAAGCAAAAATACGCCGTAAGAGATAAAAATTTTCCGAAATTATTCATTGAATATTTAAAGATATTCAATGAGAAAACTTGGGCAACCTTTCTTTCTGTATGCAAGACTATCAAGTGTTCTATTAGTGAAGAAAGGAAACATATTAGATTTGATTTCTTTCTAAAGGATAAGAAGGTTCCTAGGGAAGTTTGGACTTCTCTAGTTTCTTATTGTGAATCTTCAGGTAATGTTGATACTCTGATACTTAAGATTGCTGGATTAGATTGGGATGTAGAAAATGTTAGGAAGATTGTTAACTCTATTTTGGAGTCAAAGGATATAGAAGTTTCAATTGATGAGGAGAATGAGAATAAGTTGATAGTAACTCCAGGAGATAAAGAAAGGTATGAAAAGTTCTTAGATAACAATGCATTATTAGTAAAGACGTTTAATTATCTATTTGATAGAAAAGTAAGTTTTGTATTTGATAAGGAGTACCAGGATAAAGAAGAAGAATATGTTGAGAGAGAATATAAACCAGTTCCTAAAAGAAGAAGAATAGAAGGTGATTTTATAGAGGGGGAGTATTGTTGTTTTAAGTTAGAAGAAAGATTAGATTTACAGAAGAAAATTAAGAAATTTAAAGTTGGGATAACTGACTTTAAGAATTCTTATTGGCTTTCTATTGCATCTAAGAAGCCTCAGGATGAAATAGAGAAGTTATATAAGTCATTTGAAATAGATAGTTGATATAAGTGTAGATTCAGTACTAATAAGGATCCAAGATTTGCCTCTCTTATTGATGGATTTCTAGTTGAAGCTGTTAAGGTAAGAGATTTTGATCCTGTAAAGCCAGATGAGTCTAAGTATGGAAAAGCATATGCTCTTTGTACGCATACTAAGAACTCTGCTTTTGATGGTTTATATACAGCTAAAGAGTTAGTCAGAGAAGCGGTAGGTAGAGGGCATGAGGTAATAGGCTTAACTGACTCTGGTTCATTGCAGAGTTATTCTGAATTTGAATCTGCTTTGAAGGAAGCAAAGATAAAGGGCATGTATGGAGTTGAGTTAGAGGTAGTTGCCGATAAGAATCCGATAATTATTGGAGGTTATGCAGATAATTGATTGAATAGGTCTACGAGGATAGGAGATGAGTTGTGTAAGACTTGAGATGGTGAAACATACAGTATTCTGGATATAGAGACAACAGGTTTTAATCCTCTTAATGATGAGATAATACAGATATCAGTCCAGAAGTTTAGATTTAAGGAGAATAAGTTAGAGGATGTACAGAAGCACTTTGTTAAATCTAAGTTAAAGAAAAAGTTTGATTTTCTTGATTTAACTGATTTTTCTCCTATAGGAACATTTGATAAGTATGTAAAGACTATTAATAAGAAAGTAAGTCAGAAAATAACTGATTTGACTGGTATTTCTCAGAAGCAAATAGATGAAATTGGACTAGATATAGTAGATGTATTAAAGGATTTAAAGGAATTTGTTAAAGGTTCAATCATAGTTGCGCATAACGGTATTAGTTTTGATATTCCATTTATAAATGCACATCTTAGAAAGCACAAGTTAGGGGAGTTAGAGGAGACAGTACTTGACACTCTTAAGTTGTCTCACTATTTATTCCAGAAAGAAAAATTTAAGTCTCATGCTCTTTCTGCCTTGTGTAAGAAAGCAAGTATTAACTATGACGATGAACAAGCACACAATGCGTCTTATGACGTTACCTTATTGTCTAGGTTGTTGTTCACCTTTATGATTCCACATCTTCAGGTTTTGGATAACTTTAGTATTTCCAATAATCTGAAGGAGATAAATAATTATTTCTGGAAAAAAGAGCCTAAGAATAGGAATATATGGGGAGATAAGGCGCTTATTTATGTAAAGAATCAGAAGGGAATAAAGGATATATATAAGTTAGTTTCTTTGGCTCATACTGATTACTATCAAGATGGAGTAAAGATAATAAGGGATGAGATAGACAAGGTTAGGAAGGATAGATTGATTATTGTTTCTAATCCTTTTGAAGGAGAGATTATACAGGCTATTCTTCAGGATGACAGGGAGTTATTTAGGAGTTTAGCTAGTTGGTATGACTATATTGCTATACCTCCTATTAG
Source organism: Candidatus Mycoplasma haematohominis (assembly GCF_902712995.1). GTDB lineage: Bacteria > Bacillota_I > Bacilli_A > Mycoplasmatales > Mycoplasmoidaceae > Eperythrozoon_B > Eperythrozoon_B haematohominis. The sequence goes on along the minus strand of NZ_CACTIB010000012.1, from coordinate 6,744 downwards.
TCATTTTGAGCTTGAGATAAAGAAACAGAATATTACAGAAGAGGAAGTTAAGGGTGTTATTAGGAAATTTATTGAGTGAGCCAAAGAAGATGGATGCAAGTGGTTCTTTAGTTATGCAGTTAGGTATATAGATGCTGAGAAGGATAAACAGAGGTATTCAGTATTAGTAAATATAAAAGGTATATCTGGAAAGAGACACTACCTATATTGTTACAGAGAGCAGGAACTTAGAGGTGTTCAACCTACATTTGACTTTAAGTACAGTGATGATTTTTTTGAGGAATATAGTTTTCTTTGGAAGAACGAAAAAGAGAAGAAGGCGATTATTCAGGAATCACTGGATAACCAGAATTTGTTTATTGAGTCATGTGATTCTAAATTAAAGGTAATTAAGAAGACACTTCATCCTCCTAAGGTAGATAAATGTAGTGAGTTATTACAGGAAGTTTGCAAGGAGAGATTGATGGATATATATGGAAGAAAGATAGATGATTTTTTGAAGGCTAGATATGAACAGGAATTAAAGGGACTAATAGAGAATGATTTCTCTGTTGTCTACTGAGTTTCTTATCTGCTGGTTAAGAAAAGTCTAGAAGAAGGTTATCTAGTAGGAAGTAGAGGTTCTGTTGGTTCTTCTTTTATTGCTTTTTTAATGGGAATATCTGAGGTTAATCCTCTCCCTGCTCACTATTTTTGTAGAGGTTGTGGTCATTTTGAGTTAGTTTCTGGATGAACAGAGAGTGGATTTGATCTTCCTGAAAAGAAGTGTCCATATTGTGCTAACAAGATGTTGCATGATGGACATGATATTCCTTTTGAAACATTTCTTGGATTTGGAGGGGATAAGGTTCCAGATATAGATTTGAATTTTTCTGGAGAGTATCAGATTAAGGCACATAACTTTCTAAAGGAATACTTTGGAGAGGATAGAGTGTTTAGAGCTGGAACTATAGGTGCTATGGCTGAGAAGACAGCCTTTTCTGTTGTAGATGAGTATGAACAAGAGTTAGGTTTGAGCCTTAATAAAGGAACTAAGTTATGACTGAGTTCAAAGATTGTTGATGTTAAGAGAACAACAGGGCAACATCCTGGTGGAATACTGGTAATACCTGAGGATAAGACAATATATGACTTTACTCCTATTAACTATCCAGCTAATGATTTAACTAGTGAGTGATATACAACACATTTTGCTTTTGATGATCTACATGATGCTCTACTTAAGTTTGATATTCTGGGTCACGATGACCCGACTGCTTTAGCTTTACTTAAGAGACAGACTAATTTTGATCCTCTAAAGATTCCTAATCAGGATCCAGAGTTGATAAGGATGTATAGATCATGTGAAGCAATGGGTATTAAGACAGGTGATCTTATTAATGGCGAGGAGACAGGTGCTTTGGGGTTACCTGAGTTTGGAACAGTTCTAACTAGAAAGATAATTAAGGCATGTCAGCCGCAGACTTTTGCTGATCTTATGAGGATATCTGGGTTTTCTCATGGTATTGGAGTATGGAAGGGGAATATTGAGTTGTTGGTTAAAGATAAGGAGAAGTATCCTCTTAATAAGGTAATTACTTGTAGGGATGACATCATGCTTTATTTGATTAGAGCTGGATTGAGTACTAAGGATGCTTTTAATATCACAGAGGATATTAGAAAAGGTAAAGGTCTTAAGAAACAGTTTGAGGATTTAATGAGGGAGAAAGGAGTTCCTGATTGATATATAAATAGCTCCAAGAATATTTCTTATATCTTCCCTAAAGCTCATGCTACTGCTTATGTGATGATGAGCTGAAAGATTGCTTACTATAAGCTTTACTATCCTCTATCTTTCTATTCTTCATATTTCAGTACTTCTGTAGATAGTTTTGACCTTGAGGTGTTGATAAAGAATGATTTGAAGCACGTTTATGAGAAATATGAGGAATTACAGAAGAAGCTTAAGAGTCCTTCAACTAAGGGTAGTGTAAAGGCAAAAGATAAGGCTAAGTTAGTTATTTATGAGGTTGCATATGAATTTCTGTTGAGAGGTTTTAAGTTTGCTAACGTGTGTGTAAACCGATCTGAGTTTGATGTTTTTGTTCCTATTGTGGAAACTAAGGAATTGAGAATTCCACTTAAAGCAGTAGATGGTTTAGGTGAGCATGGTGCTAAGACTATTATTGAAGGAAGAAAAGAGGGTGGCTTGTATAGAAGCATATTTGATTTACAGGAGAGAGCAAATATTAAGGGAGTGACTATTGAAAAGTTAAGAAATCATGGAATAATTCCTGATGAACCTGATATTTCTAAAGTTATCTTTGATGATGAGGGTGAATTAATAAAGTAAATTATTTGTCAATGGAGGGTAAAAAATGATTAAATATTGCTTTGTATTTGCAAACTCTTTTATTTACTTTTCAACTCTTTATAATTAAATAGCGTTTTATGAGCTGTCTTACTCTTTTTCCGGAGAATAAGAAAATTCTTCCTATTTGAACAAATGTTTGATCATTGTTGATGCCATTTGGTTTGTTGCTATATGGTATAGGTGTTGGGATAAATAATGCTTGGAATTCCAAAGCTTATCATCTTCATCAAAATCCAAGTTTTGGTGCTCTTTTTGGAGTTGCAGGGCTGGTTGTAATGCTAGTTCTTGCTTTCTGAGATTTTTTCCTTTATTCGACAAGAGTTAATAAACCTATTAGGAAGGCTTATAAGTCTTTAGTAGTTGAGGAAAGAATAGATGAGATTCATAAGGCAAGAGGAACGGCTAGAGGTATTGTTGCTGTTAATGCATTAATACTTTTCTTTGTTATTCTTGCTGCTGTTTATACGCCTTTAGCTAAACATGATGAACTTGCTGCTGCCACTCTTAAGAAAATTCCAGCTATGTCAAGCTATAACCCGGAAAAGCTTAAATACGGAACTTGATCTTTTGGAGCTGTAATCTTTGTGCTTGGCATTATCTCTTTATCTCTTAAACATTCATTTGATACAACTTGAAAACATTGTCTTCAAATCTATCCAGAAAGAAATCTTTCTTACTTGATTTCTGATAGACCAGGTTTAACTCAACTTTGAGCAGCTCATCTTTCTGCTCTTATTTTCTTCCTTCCTGCAATAGCTGCTACAGGTATAGGTCTTTGGATTTGGAAAGATAGTTTGATTAAAGGAGCTTCGGTTTCTGAATTCAAAGCTGAAACTTGATTCTTCCAGACAATTGCTGCGATAATGGTTCTTTTCTTGATAGTTGTTGTCTCTAGTGCTTTCTCTAATTCCTGAAAAGGTAAAAAAATTGTTGATGCTGCTTTGTCTAGGGAGATAAGTGATAGAGATACTTATGAATTAGGAAAAGTTAGAAAAGCAATTCAAGTTACTTCATTTCTTCATATTTGACTTCTTTTCTGCTGAGTGTTGGCAGTAACTGGTATTGTTTTCATGGCTAAAGATATAAAGTTTGCAAGTACTTTCCAAGATCAACAGTATTTCAAAATAACTGTTTTCGGTTTGCTTTGCCTAATGTCTCTTTCAACAATTCCTATACTGACAGTTAGCTCAGAAACTATAAGTAGGTTCAGAAGATGTAATGATTTTGATTACGGAAGAGATTTAATCTTGAAGTTTGAAAATATCGACTTTTAATGAAGGCAGTTCATCCTAAGACTATAAAGAAAGCAAAAGACAATACTTATCCTCCAGGTACTGTTGGACATAAGTTTTCAGATCGTTTGCTATGCATTTCTAATAACGAACCTTACTGAAAGCAAAGACTTTTCTGAATGAAAGTTTTTCAGGAAAAAGTTAATAGTGTTAAATTTAGAAAACTTATTGAATCTAAATCACATACTTGTCTACAGGCTACATGCAACATTGCTTTCTTAACGAGAGTAAAAGGAGATGATGCTTGGAGAACACCAGATAATGCTTTATCTGTCGAAAAGGATGATTATTGAATAGACGTTTGAAATTGGTGTTCTGGTGTATGTGATTTTTCAGAAACTCCTCATGATTGAAATCCACCTTCCAAGAAGAAAAAGAAAAAAGTAATATAGAGCTCTGCTCTTTTACTATGGATTTGAATATGAAACCCGTGAGTTTCGGGTTCATAGAATGGTTTGTACAAACCAGGAAGAGACTTACTATGTGTGTCCTTCTATCAATCCTATATATTGCTGGCCCTTTTTTCGTTGCTTTTGCAATATATTATGGAGTCGAAGGTTTGATCAAAGAATTAGAGTGAATGTCTCTTTTCTTATTCTTCTTTATTACACTTTATTTTCAGATAACAAAGACATGTGAGGCTTATAGTAGATTAGTTTCCTACTATAGAGAATATGACTTATTTGCTTTCAATGTTTGAGCAAAATACTTTAAGGAAATAATTTGATTCCTTTTAGTTCCTTCAATTGCTATGGCTTTTGTTCCAGTATCTCATTATTTTTATGAAAACTCTCCTTACTTTAATAAAAATTCATTTTTAGGACAGCCTTTGATGTTTTTCATATCTCTTGGTTTCTTAATAATCTGTATTATTCATGCTATCTTACTTCATAGATTAAACATTAGACTTAAAAGTAATAAAGATTTTTTAGAATCCTAAGGCCTCTTCTTTGGATGTGAGGGTTATAGTTAGCAAGCTGAATTAAAAGTTAAAGCTAGAAATCGATTTAAATGGTTTATTTGGTAATTGGAGTTATTGCGCAGTATTTTTTTATGTCTTTCAGTATGTTGTCTTTATTGCTGCTATTTTTATTTGTACTGTAAGCTTGTTTACAACTTTCTTTTAGATTAGTACCATCTAATTCTGAAATATTTTTGTTTGTTAATGTTGTTTTTAAGGTTTTAAATATTTCGCTTGCTGGTTCTTGATTATTACTTGCAACAGTTTCTTTAAATCTCTTTTCTAGTTTTTTCCAATTAACTCTATTTTCTTTTGGATTTATAGCTAGGAGCTCATTTCTGTTTTCGTATGCAATACTTTTATCATCTGTTAATTCTTTTGATTGAGCTAGAGTCTGAGGATGTGTTTCGTAGTATTCTTTAGTTCCAAAATATCCTCCGCATAGTCCTAAACCAGCTAAGGTTATAGTTGATAGTAGTGCTGCTGCTCAGTGAAACATGATAGATAACTAGTTAAGCAGCAATTAAGCCTACTTTGCAATACTTTTGCATGTCTGTTGAAATATTGCTTTGTTCTGAAGCACTACTAGATGTTTTGTAACTATCTTCACAAGCTTTTTTCATTAAGTCTCCTGTTAGACTTTTTTCGTCTCTGCTAGTTAAGTCTGTTTTAAGTTGTTTAAATATTGTTGATGCAGGAGTATCGCTGCCAGAATTCTTGGTTTTCTCTTTAAAGTCTTTTTCTTTTATTTTTCAGGATAGTTTGTTTTCTTTTGGATTGATTGCAAGCAGTGAATCTTTATGTGAGCTGGCAATACTATTGGTATCTGTTAATTCTTTTGATTGTGCTAGAGTCTGTGGATGGCCTTCATAGTATTCCTTGGTTCCAAAGTAACCACCACCTAATCCTAGCGCAGCAAGAGTAAACAGAGCTAGTGATCCGCTAATTCAGTTGAACATAAATAAATTTCCGGGGGATTATATTTGCTCAACTATTTTTGATGCTTAAATTAATTTATTTGAAATAATTGTTCTTGCTGGAGATAGAAAATTTAAGATTTATTTGAAATTTGCCTATATTTACGTATTTGAGGATGTGTTAGATAATTCTGTTTGAATCTGTCTCGAAGGTATCTATGATACGTAGTTTTCATCAGTGTCATAATCTCGTGTTGAATAAAGATCCCCATTATCATCTGAATCGCTAGAATCATTTTGTTCTCCCTCTCCTTCATCCTCATCCGTAGATTCTGTAATAACTTCTGTTGTTTCAGTAGGAGTAACAGCTAACTTAATTCCGTAACCTGTACCTCCTACTACTACTCCAGATATAACTGCTATTATTGAGCCTTGTCCTCAAGCTGGTAATTCCATTTTTATGATGTGTTAATAACTTATAGCAAACTACCAAAAGTTCGCTATTGGTGGGCTATCTATTAGGATCTATACCATCAACAGAACAAAGAAATCACACTATATCTAACTCTTGTTGCGCTTTTATATCCATTCAATATGCAGCTCAACAAGCGTTGTTTAAAGATCTGTAGTTGGATGCATGAGCATGTTCAACAAAACCACGGTTAACTTCAGAAAAGACAGAAAAAATAGATAACTTTTCTTTCAAGATTTTCTGTTTGCTTTTTGAATATCTTTCTTTATAAATCTTCTCTCATGTACCTGAGTTTGAATTATCTCATGCATCTATAAACTGATCTTTTTTACTTTGATTTTTTTGAATGAAATTTTTCTTTCCTTTTTCTGTGAAAGAACTTCAGTTAGCACTCTTATCAAGAGTTTTTAAATTTTCAGTTAATTTTTTAACTCCTGCAAAGGCAGATGGTTTCTTTGTTCTTGCAACTTTTGTAGGAGTAACAACTTCAGTAACTGTATCTGTTTCCTCCTCTACTTCTTGACTATCTTCACTAGTCTTAAGAACAACATCTTCTGTCTTTGCAGACAGTGTTCCAGCAGCAGCTCCACCAGTAATGATGGAAGTGCTTCCTAATATTCAGCTTACTTTTGCTAGGGTGGTTTTTGTCATGATAGTACGTAATAAATATACCTCTTAAAAACACACTATTCATCGACTCTTTCCACTTTTTACTTTTCTTAAATTCTCAGCTTGCTAAAATTTTTGTT
>NZ_CACTIB010000011.1 GCF_902712995.1 Candidatus Mycoplasma haematohominis | reverse complement strand
GCGGCATTCATAGCTGGAGAATCACCTCCAGACGTCAAAACTGCTAACTTCTTTATCTCTGCCAAAACTACTACTTAACCAAATACAACTACTCTTGAGGTTGTTGTTCTTCTTTTGAATCAACTAACTCTTCTTCCTTCTTAATTTCTTCGTTATCAGACTCAGTTTCAATCTCAAACCCTTCTTCAGAACTTGGTTCAGAAACTAACTCGGAATCGCCACCCTCAAGTCCAGAAGTAACTGGGGTAGTATTTCTATCCATCTCTTGTTTGAATTGCTCCTCTGTTTCCCTTTCAATTTCAGCGTCTGTTCTCATATCCTCTTTAACAACCGGATAATCTGAATCAGAAGGAGCCAATGGTTGTCCTTCAGGAATACTTTCAATTTCGCAAGATCTAGATTTAAACAACTCAACCTCATTGAAATCAAGACTAAACAAACTATTTAAACCATAGAATACTGAATTTGAAGTAGTCAACTCGATTTCAATCTCAAGCAATCTATTGTACTTAGCAATTCTCTCAGATCTAGAAGTAGAACCTGTTTTAATTTGACCAGCAGAAGTACCCACAGCAATATCAGCAATTGATGTATCCTCAGTTTCGCCTGATCTATGAGAAAGAATACATGCTCAACCTGCATTTTTAGCAATCTGAATAGTTTTCAAAGTCTCACTAATTGTTCCGATTTGATTCATCTTAACAAGAACAGCATTAGCAACTCTTCTATCTACACCTTCTTGTGTAATCTTAGGATTTGTACAGAAAAGATCATCACCAACTATTTGAAGTTTTCTTCCCAACCTTTCCATAAGTAAAACAAACCCATCTCAGTCATTCTCATCCAAAGGATCCTCAATAGAAACAATAGGATACTTCTCAATTAACTCTTCATAATAATCAATCATTTGAGCAGTAGTCTTAACTAATGAATCTTCAAGTTCAGGTCTAGCCTTTATAGCCTTTCTAAATTTATATAATTTTGTTTCCTCGTCATAAAATTCTGAAGCAGCAACATCTAAAGCAATAGCAACTTGCCCATTAATTAAACCTGGCCTATAACCTGCTCTTTCAATAGAAGAAATCATGATATCTAAAACTTCTTCAACAGAACCAAGGTTAGGAGCGAATCCACCCTCATCACCTTTATTAGTATTTAACCCTTTTTCTTTAAGAGATTTTTGTAAAGCATGGAAACATTCCGCAGAAATTCTTACTGCCTCATGCATAGAAGCTGCACCAACCGGCATAAACATAAATTCTTGGAAATCAATTGTGTTATCTGCATGAGCTCCACCGTTAATAACATTCACCATTGGTAACGGAAGGATGAATCTAGAAGGATAAGCATTGCCCATCAATGAAGCAATATATTGATAAAAAGGCATACCCTTAGCCTTAGCTACTGCTTTTGCAACAGCAAGAGAAACAGCTAATATAGCATTTGCACCATACCTCCCTTTATTTTCAGTTCCATCAAGGTCGATCAGAAAACTATCCAACTCTTGTTGCTTAGATGGATCAATGTTGTTTTCTATCAAAGAAGTTGCAATCACATAGTTAACATAATGAACAGCTCTTTTAACGCCCTTACCATCAAATCTTCCTGAATCACCATCCCTAAGTTCAATAGCCTCTTTCTCTCCTGTAGATGCCCCAGAAGGCACCATTGCTTTAGCTGAGAAAAAACTTTTAGATAAAAGTCCTGTTGAAACTTTCGCAATACATGCTACAGTAGGGTTTCCTCTTGAATCTAGTATTTCATAAGCAAAAATGTTTTCTATTTTGAATGCCATAAACAATATTATTTTTAATTATATACTTTTTTTGGAAATTATTGTTCCGGAAATTTGTACACCGGTTTAAAAGCATTCATCAATCTTC
>NZ_CACTIB010000010.1 GCF_902712995.1 Candidatus Mycoplasma haematohominis | reverse complement strand
AGAATGCAAAAATGAATACTGAGTAGAAAATAACAACAGAAGCTATAGAAGTATCAGAAATGTGCGCTGCTCCGAAAATTAAAGCTCAACAAAGAACACCAATTAAACAACAACCTACAACACAAGGTTTTCTTTGAAATTGCAATTTACTCCACTTACCGATACACATACCACCCAAACAACCAACATAGAAACAGCAGCAGTAGATCCTTTTCCAACTAACATGCGCGCTATCTAGACTCTTAACCAAATTTTGATTAATCTTCCCAACCAACTCTGGAGTCACCCAAGAAACCATCAAAGAAGCAACCAATAAAAAGCTGTATCAAAAAATCCAAAACCATAGACTTCGTTCTTTAATAATTCCTGAATAAGTGTTTTCTGGTTTTTCCAACTGTTCCAATTCTTGTTCAGCATTATCAGCAGTATTGAAGTTTTTGGCAAACAGAAAGTATCCAACTAAAGGAATAAGAGAAAGACCAGCACAAATAGAAGCAACTGTTTGCCAGTTATCCTGGAAGTATTTAAGTGGCCCATTTGAACTTGTTCCTTCATAAACAAACAAAGAATGAGCTACCAAAGCACCAAATAAATAAGCAGTAGGAGTTATTGCAGAAAGTATTCCCTTACCACGTAAATCAAAAAATCTAGCAATAATAGGTTGAACCAAAATAATCAACATGGTTCCACCAAAGCCCATGAACATCCTTCCTAAAACGAAAAGAGAATAGTGGGGCATGTATATCAAAGGAAGCGCAGCGGAGTTCAATAAAAGAGCAATTAAAGCTGCTCTTCTGTGAGTAAACTTAACTACCAATCAGGCAACACCTATAGTCGCTAATCCTCTTGCGAAAGTAACTGCATAACCAATAAGTTGAGTTTGAACTGTAGATTTAGCAGTCGCATCAGTTAAACCATGACCTATGAAATCTTTCAATCAACCTTGAGAAGCAGTCCCCTTAAGGTTGTCCATAATAATCCAGTTCAAACAGAAAACAAAGTAACCAAAATACAGCATGGCTCACATAAGCAGGCCAAATATCTTCCTACTTTTTTCTGTAGAATTCTGAAGAAAACTAAGATCTTCATTCCCAGAAAAATGCTCCTTAATTTTTAAAAATAACATGTCATTTTTTCAGATATCATCATTAAACTTCTCCTATCCTATTTGATTTTATTAGAGAATCTTTGGCTGCCATCTGTTCCGCATCCTTTAATTTAGTGCCTTTTCCTCATCCTCTAACCTGATTACCTCAACTAACAGAAACAGTAAATATAGTGGCTTTGCCTTTTTCTGATGTTGTTTCTTCCAAAGAATAAATTATCTTCTTATTTCCATTTGCTTGAGCTCATTCTTGTAATTTTGTCTTATAGTCTA
>NZ_CACTIB010000009.1 GCF_902712995.1 Candidatus Mycoplasma haematohominis | reverse complement strand
TCCTATTCTTATATAAAGCCTTAACAGCGCATCAGAAAGATTTACCTCCCAAAGGATTATTAGTTGTTCAAGTTTCTCTTTGATTATCAGTCAAATAACAGTAGTCTGTATTAGCTACTACTATATCAGCACTTTCTGAACCCTGTAAAGAGCCAGTTATGTATGTTGTAGCAGTCATTGGCTCTACACAAAATAAAGCTGCTTCTTGGAAAGGATCTATTGTAGGTTTAGTTGTATCACTACTCATTCCCTTAATAAATTGAGTAGTTAAATAGAAGTTATCTCTTACAAACGCTTGTCCTAATACTGCTTTACACTTATTTTTAAATACATCAATTTGTTCTTTAGTAATTGATTCTTTGTCTTTAATTCCTTCTTTATTAGCTCCAATAACCTTATCTAAATCTTCTCCATCAATAAAAGACTGATCTTCTCAATTATTCTTATTATTCTCTTTCTTAAATCAACCTCCAGCTATTACTTCTTTTCATTTAGCATCATCCTTCTCATCAGTTGTACTTAAAGGTTTAAATTTATGTCTCTTTAAAACATCATCTACTTTAGGAACAGTACATCATTCTCTTAATCTTGCAAGCTCGTTGTATTCTTGACTATTTCGAGTTTCAACTTCTGCTGTAACAACTGTATTTAAAGCGGTAACGCAAGCTGTTTTTCAAGCAGCTACGTATGAAACATTAGGTTTCTGAAGCACAGTAAGGGAGTAGTTGCTATTTCCTACTGTACTAGTAAAAGTTTTATGACCAAATACAACCTGAGAGCTAGTTTTAAATCTCTGTCCGCTACCATAAGTTAAATTAGCTTTGGTTGGATCCAATCTTTCCATCATGATATTCAAAATGATGCTATCTTCAGTGGATTCATTAACCAAAGTAAAACTTTTCTTAGTCAATTCAGTTCCATAAGTTCTAGGAGTATTAGTTCTTTCTGCTGCTTGCTCTTCTTGAGTAACAGTTGGTGATTGCTGCGTCGTTTCATCAGTCTTCAAAATCACATCCATGGTTCCAAAACCATGACCATTTTTTAGATATATTTTGGAACCTACACCTGCTGCTCCAGATAAAACTCCAGTAGCCGTTAAAGCCTTAACAATAGTTGAGAATATAGACATTGTTTTTTTAAATGAAGAGATTTCTTTAGATCCAGAAAAAACTTTTGAAGAAGGTTTAGTTGAATCTTCTGAATTACCTGAACCAGAAATAGATGTTTCAAGTAGTGCAGTTCCTGAGAAGAAATACTTAAAGAAAGAGAACGATAGCAGAAAGGGAGTTATTAATTTCTTTGAAGATGTAGAAGAAATAGGATTTGATGCTAAAGAAGTAGCTAAAAGACAGACAAGAGAATATAAATTCTTTCTTAAATTCCAGAAGTATACTCATGTTAGTCATTTTGTTAAGACAGATGAAATTGGTTCTTACACTTATGAAAAACAATACTGGAATCTTTATTTATTCAATAGAGTTTGTTTCACAATAAGACAAATCTTTTCTCCTTTCTGTTCTAGTCCGTTTGGTACAGATGGAACTTGTCCTATGTTTGAAGCCGAAACCCTATTTAAACCACAAAAGTGTGTTGCTTATGTTGGTAGATCTAGATATCTAACCGAGATAAACTTTAAAAAGTTCTCAAAAGTTATGTCAGTTATTCATGCTGATATTTTTGAAGAACCATTAATAGGAGAAATAGATCCAGAAGAGACTATGTTAGATTGTGGTACTTTCCTTAGAAAAGGAGCAAGTCCTGTAGTAGCTCCTAAAGAAGAATCTAAAGCTAATGAAATTCCAGAAACAGTTATAGATAGACATGAATGACCAGCAGATGTAGCTCCACAATCACAACAACAATAAGACAATGGAATTCTTTAAATCTAAAAATCAGGAGAAACCATACTACAACTTAGAACAAATAGAAAGAAGGAATGCTGATATTCCTGAATTAAAACATCTTCCTTGTTTTGAAAAACATAAGAAGAGCGCTCAATTACTTTTCTCAGAACAAGAACCAGTTCTAGAGCTTAAAAAATTATCTCTTCCTCCGATACCAGCAAGTATTGAATACTTGCCATCTAAGTATGAAAGAAAAAGACTTTCAGCTCTTGCTCCATTAAGTAAAGAAGAAGAAGAAAAACAGGAGCAAACAAAAAAATTATCTAGCTTAATTAAAGAAAGATTAGCTGCAGAATTAGATGAAGAAAGTGCAGGTTTTCAATTTGATCCTGAACAACACGGTCACTATTTATCTTCTCTAACTAAAGAACCAGAAATAGCTTCGCAGGAATGTGTTAGAGCTCCTCTCGCTTCTGACGAGCAAGTAGAAGAATTAACTAGATTACATTTACATTTATATTCAATACTTGCTTTAATACAGGAAACTAATCTAGCAAGCGACTTTAAAGCAGCTTATGATATTCAAGACAAGATCTCTTATATATTGACTAACAGAACCATTATGTTTGAAACACTAGTATTAGATCTAACTATCTATTTACAAGCAGTAATCGAGAAATTAGAGTTCTATCAGAGAGAAATTTATAAGAAACAACAGAAATTTATTTCTTTTAGTAGTAGAATTTCAAGGTTAAAAGAATATAAATATAAGACGGATGAGTCATTTAAGTTAATAGACGATAGCAGAATGATTGCATACCAAGAATTAGATAAAAACTTTAAAGCGCTTGATCAGCAGCAAAAACAATAGGTAGAGTTGTCTACTTTTATTTCTCTTAAAGATATAAATAAGTCTTATTCAGAAAACAATAGAGTTCTAACGAAGTTTAATCTCGACATAGAAGAGGGTTCCTTTGTATCCATACTAGGAGCCTCTGGTTCAGGTAAATCTACAATACTTAATCTAATAGCTGGATTTATTAAGCCTGATTCAGGAAAGATATTGTTGAATGGAATAGATATAAAAGATATGCCTCCAAATCAAAGACCAACAGCTACTGTTTTTCAAGACTATGCTTTATTCCCAAACATGAATGTTTTTGAGAATATTGCTTTTGGTTTAAGAAAGATGTTTACAGATAGAGAAAATATATCTGCAATATTCACAAGACTATACAGGCACAAATAGATAAATCTAGAACTAAGTCTAGGAATAAGTTAGCAGTTTTATCATGCAGAGTAAATGTGCTATTTACTAAAAGAGAAGAGTTAACTAAAAAGTTAGCTAATTTAAAAGAAGGCACATGATCATATAAGTGACATTCTTTGTTATTGAAAAATATAAATGCTCAGATTAATGATTTAGATTACTGGAGATCATATTGAGAGTACTATTCAGTACTAAAGCAAAAAAAACTAATAAATAAGTACACAAAGAGACCACTAAATAAGAAGGAGATAAGGACTAGAGTTCAAAGAATTATTAATTTAGTTGGTCTAGAAGGGAAAGAACAAGCTAGTCATGATACTTTATCTGTATTCATGATCAGGTAGTACATGATAGATTCAGCAAGGGAATCTATGATATGTCTGTAGTTAGCACTTCTATTCTGGAAGAACTAATGGAATCTGATTTGGTTAATGAGATAGATTGGAAGAAGTTGGAGTTGCTTACGAGGCATACCCATAATGGAGACTATAAAAATGCTAAAGATTATGAAAAGATAGATAATGGATGAGAGGCTATCTCTCTTTTCTCTGGGATTGTTAGAGCTATTCTTCAGTCTAATCCTAATCTAATTAGATATGGAATTCCATATTTTATGAATAAGTTGAGTTTTTGTTATAGGGGTACAGAAATAGACGGTTTAAAAGGAAAAGTAACCTGAAAAACATTAGTAGAAGAAATATCTAAGGATAGTAGGTTTTATTCTAAAAATGGCAAGTCTAAATTAGGGTTAATGGATGACCCCAGGACTGTCCTTTCTTTATCTAGATTTGTAGCTGGAGAAAAAAGTGTTAATCCCGCTCCAGGACTGTATAGAGATCACTCTTCTATATACGACACATATACAGAATTACTTAAATACTTAAATAAAAATAAGATGGGCTCTAATTTCTTATTTCTATCTCCTTATTCTTCAGCATTAGTAGATAGCTTGGCATATGGAGATATAAAGGGAGCAATCATGTATAACGCTGATTGTTTATACACTTCATATGGAGGCAATTTAGGACTTAATTATGTCCCACATGATTTACATTTAGTAGATATAGAGACTGATATCTATTTCCTAGATTTCATAGTTATCTCTAATAAATTAAGTGAAACAAAAATAGAAAAAGTTTATGAGTTTTACAAAAAAATGCTTATGAATGGGCATAATAAAGGTAGAAAGATATTGAGCACTAACAAGCAGGATTCATATGATGAAACTAGCGAAGAATATTTATATGAACCAACTCAGAATTTTGATTATGTCCGGTATACTCCAGTATTAAGAAACTTACATACCCATGCAGCTAGAAGATACTTCAATGATGATTCTGAGATGGGTTCAATTACAGACTCAAAAAAACAAGAAGAAATGAAACAACTAAGAAGAAGAGCAATGGCAACTCCGTGAGTGCAAAGCACAAGCAAAGATATAAAAAATCTATATGAATCCTCTTTCAGCTCTAAAACTAAAAGTGATATGTTGATAGCCTTTGAAAAATTTAAGGCACATCTTTAGGTGAAAAGTAGTTTAATTTTAGGAATAGAGACTAGTTGTGACGATACTTCAGTAGCTCTAGTCAGAAATAATAAATTATTAGATTGTATAGTTATCTCCTCGGCAGAATTGCAGGCTAATTTCGGAGGAGTCGTACCCGAATTAGCTGCAAGAGAACATGAGAAATATCTATTACCTTCAATAAGAGAACTACTGGCTAGAACTGGAGTATATTGAAGAGAAGTAACCCATATTGCCTATACAAGTCAACCAGGGTTAGTAGGTTGTTTATTAGTAGGACAAGTATTCGCTAAGACACTATCTTTAGCAAGTAATAAACCATTAATAGCTGTTGATCATATATATAGTCATATATTTTCTGTAGGCTTAACTGCTCCTATTAAATTCCCTTTCTTAGCTCTAGTCATCTCTGGGAAAACAACTGCCTTATATTTTGTAAATAGTTTTACTGATATTGAATTATTAGAAGATACAGCAGATAATGCTATAGGAGAGGTATATGACAAGGTAGCCAGAGAGTTGGGACTTAAGTATCCAGGAGGTGCAGCTATAGATGCTTTATTTAATAGAGATAGGAAAGTACCTAATTTATTGAAACATAAGACTAATCCAGCTCAGAGATTTAGTTATTCAGGGATACTTAGTGCAGTTGTTAGATTGTGTAAATTTATAGATAGAACAGGGATAGAGAATAGAAATGAGTATGTAGCTACTATGTTTCAAAAATGAGTTATTGATGGTTTGATAAGTAAATTGAAATATTGAATCAACAAGAAAGATGTTCGTTGTGTATATGTTTCTGGAGGAGTAGCAGCTAATAAATATTTAAGAGAAGAATTAGAGAAAATAAATACTGATGTGTTTGTAGTTGATAAGAAATTCTCTGGAGATAATG
>NZ_CACTIB010000008.1 GCF_902712995.1 Candidatus Mycoplasma haematohominis | reverse complement strand
ATTTCCTCAATAAATCCAGATCTAATCTCAAAGAAAAAATACTGTGAATATGG
Organism: Candidatus Mycoplasma haematohominis; assembly: GCF_902712995.1. Classification (GTDB taxonomy): domain Bacteria; phylum Bacillota_I; class Bacilli_A; order Mycoplasmatales; family Mycoplasmoidaceae; genus Eperythrozoon_B; species Eperythrozoon_B haematohominis. Next base: position 273,916 of record NZ_CACTIB010000008.1, on the reverse strand, counting down.
AGATCTTCTAATTACCTTAACTGGCGAAAACCCTAAAGAAATAGCCACAACATCTGCTTATTTAGGAAAAGACAAATGCATTGCAGGATGAGGTCTATTTGTACTTAAACACAACCAAAACCCAAAATATTTAGCTTATGCTCTATCAACATCTAACGTTCAACAACAAAAACAAATGCTAGCTTCAACCAGCACAATGGCCAATATAACTGCCGACAAACTGAAACAAATAAAAATCCCTTTACCCCCTCTAGAAGTACAAGAAAGAATAGTAAATATTCTTGATAGATTCAGAAAATTATGTGAATATGAAACGGGTATTGCTAAAGAAATAGAAATGGCTAAGAAGCAATATGAATACTATAAGGATCTACTAATAAATCCCAATTATTCTTGACAATAATCAGCTAATCTAGAAGAATATCTTGTTTTAGTTACTCAAGTTTGATCTCCATCTTTCAGATTTAAATTTTTTCAACATAATTTTCTTGGTTTTTGTTTTTCTTCTTCTGTTTCTCTGTAACTGTCTAGAAGACATCTACCAGGTTTCTTAGGTCCTTCTTCAGCATATCTTTCATCTTTTTCTGCATCAGAAAAAATTTCAGATATATGAGGATATGAATCACAAACTGTTCCACAAGGGAATGAATCAAGGAAAAACATAATTAATTAATAATTTACGAAAATTATTTTAGCTACAAAGTTAAAAAAATGAATAAAAATTTTTAAAAAAAATTACTTTTAGAAAAAAAATAGAAAAAAGCTAAGGTTTTTTAGGTGTTTTTGGCATATATAGACTTTTTACTGCACATCAGAAAGACTTACCTCCCAGAGGATTATTGGTTGTTCAAGTATCTTTCTTATCAATATCTGATAAATAGCAATAATCTGTATCCTCTATTACTACCTTAGGGCTAACTTCTCCTTGTAAAGACTGAACAATGTAATCAGTTGCTTTAAATGGCTCTACACAAAACAAAGCAGCTTCTTGAAATAAATCAATTTTTGTCTTATCTTCAACAGTAATTCCATCTACAAACTCTTTACTTAAATAAAAGTTAGTTCTTTCAAATGGTTGACTTAATACATCCTGACATCTTTTCTTAAAGACATTTATTTTGTTTGTATCTATCTGTTCTTCAGAAGAAATTCCATCTTCTCCAACAATAGAAGTTAAATCAGTCCCTTCAATGAATGATTGTTTTTCTCAATATTTAACATCGTTATCTTTTTTAAATCAACCTCCATTTATTACCGTCTTTCATTTACTATCATCAATTGTCTGTGCAACATCAGTATTTAAGGGAGTTAACTTATGTCTCTTAAGTACTTGAGAAATAGTTGGAACTGTACATCATTCTCTTAATCTAGCAAGTTCATTGTAATTTGTCTTTTTGCCTTGAGAATCATCAGTATATGGTTTTTTAAGAGACTCAATACATGCTTGCTTTCATGGCTCAACATACTTTTGATCTGGTTTCTGCAAAATAGTCAATGCATAACTTTTTTGACCTATTTGACTATTAAAAGTCTGAGTTTTAAATTCAACTCTTGGACTGCCTTGAAATCTTTGATTATCGTAATAAATCAAAGAAGATTTTGTTGGATCTAATCTTTCCATCAGTATGTTCAACACTATTGATTCGCTAGTGTTTTGGTCAACCAATGTATAGTTCTTGCTTTTCAATTCAGAACCAAATGTATATGGTTCTACTTCAGGAGTATCATCAACTTTTTTTGCTGCTGAATCATCTTGAGATTTATTCTCTGCACTAATTACTCCTTCTGATTCGTTAGCTTCGGAAACCACATCCATGGTTCCAAAACCATGACCATTTTTTAGATATATTTTGGAGCCTACTCCTGCTGCTCCAGATAAAACTCCAGTAGCCGTTAAAGTCTTAACAATAGTTGAGAATATAGACATTGTTTTTTAGATTTGGTCCCGGGATTATAGAAACCAAATCTATTTTGAAATGACTACTTTAAAAAGATCTCAAAAAAATAGAAATATAGGACTTAAAAAAGAAAAATACAAATTGAATGAATTAGCTTGAAAAAACTAAAACAATTCAACTACTCTTGACAATAATCTGCTAATCTAGAAGAATATCTTGTTTTAGTTACTCAAGTTTGATCTCCATCTTTCAGATTTAAATTTTTTCAACATAGTTTTCTTGGTTTTTGTTTTTCTTCTTCTGTTTCTCTGTAACTGTCTAGAAGACATCTGCCAGGTTTCTTAGGCCCTTCTTCAGCATATCTTTCATCTTTTTCTGCATCAGAAAAGATTTCAGATATATGAGGATATGAATCACAAACTGTTCCACAAGGGAATGAATCAAGAAAAAACATAATTAATTAATAATTTACGAAAATTATTTTAGCTACAAAGTTAAAAAAATGAATAAAAAAATTTTTTAAATAGAAAAATAATAAAAATAGACCTTTATCTAGATGTTTTTGGAACATATAAACTTTTTACCGCACATCAGAAAGACTTACCTCCCAAAGGATTATTAGTTGTTCAAGTATCTCTATCATTAGTATCCGAAATATAGCAATAGTCATTTGTCTTAGTAGCTAAAGTGGAACTGACTTGACCTTGCAGAGAAAGAGTTATATATTCAGAAGCTTTAAAAGGCTTAACACAAAATAATGCTGCCTCTTGAAACTCATCTACTGTTGGTTTTGGACTATCAGAATCAGCAATTCCATCTATAAATTCCTTTGTTAAATAGAAATTAGTTCTTAAGAAAGGCTTTGCCAAAACATCTTTACATCTATTCTTAAAAATATCTATCTTTGAAGAATCAATTGATGATTTCTCGGAAATCCCATCTGTCCCAACTAAATCACTTAACTGAGTAGAAGTAATAAAGGATTGTTTATCTCAATATTTAGTTTCTCCATCTTTCTTAAACCAACCTCCAGCTATTACCTCTTTCCATGTCTCATCATCCTTTGTCTGAGAAACATCAGTACTTAAAGGAGTTAATTTATGTCTTTTTAAAACATCTTCAATAGTTGGAATAGTGCATCATTCTCTCAATCTTGCCAACTCATTGTAGTTAACTTTAGTTCCTGTTGAATCATCTACATATGGCTTCTTAAGAGCCTCAATACATGCTTTTTTCCAAGGCTCTACTACAGATTTATTTGGTTTCTGCAATACGGTCAATGAATAACTAACTCCTCCTACAGAACTAGAAAATGTCTTAGTTAAAAAATCAACTTTTGGATTCTCCTGGAATCTTTGTTTATTGTTGTAAGTCAATTTATCCTTAGTAGGATCCATTCTTTCCATAATGATGTTCAGAATGACATCATCGCTTGTACTGTTATCTACCAAAGTAAAACGACTAGATTGCAATTTAGAACCAAATGTTTCCTGATTAGAAGTGCTTGAATTAGTTGCTGCTTGAGATTCACTTTGGTTTTGACTTGACTGTTCTGAAGTATTTTCATTTTCAGATGCTGGAGCAAGAGAATTAGAAACCACATCCATGGTTCCAAAACCATGACCATTTTTTAAATATATTTTGGAACCTACACCTGCTGCTCCAGATAAAACTCCAGTAGCTGCTAAAGCCTTAACAATAGTTGAGAATATAGACATTGTTTTTTAGGAAAGTGGCGACCATCATAAAAAGCTTCTCTTATTTTTTTCAAAAACTTACTAAAAAAAGAAAATTTGTAGCGAAAGAAAAAGCTTTTATGTTCTATTTAGAATGCTTGTTTTTATCGTAGAGTAACTTAACAGCACATCAGAAAGATTTTCCCTCTATAGGTCCATTAGTTTTCAGATTTTTATATTCTTTTATTCCTTTTTCTACATAACAATAATCTTTCTTATCTGCTTCACTGAAGCTTGACTTAGGCAATCCTTGCATAGATTTATCTACATAATCATCAACTTTCATAGGTTTAGAACAAAATAAAGCTGCTTCTTGGAATTCATCTATACCATCCTTCTCTTTAGGATCCATTTCTTTCCAAAACATAGTTGGAGCATAAAAAGTTTTTCTAGTAAATGGTTTCTCTAATATTTCTTGACATTTCTTTTTAAATTTACTTACTTGTTCATCAGTTACATCTGTCTTGCTCTTGATACCTTCTCCATTCAATTTTTCTTTACCTCCTAAAAAACTTTCAATCTCACTTTCAGAAATAAAAGATTGTTTTTCTCAATATTTAGTATCTCCTTTCTTCTTAAACCAACCTCCAGCTATTACATCTTTCCAATCATCATCAATGATTCCTTTATTGGTCTCAGTCAATAATTGAAACTTATGTCTACCTAAAACATCCTTTATAGTTGGCTCAGTACATCATTCCCTCAACCTAGCTAATTGACTCTCTGCTTTTTCTTTCTTATCTTTATCACTCTCATTTACTCTATATTCAACCGCTAAAGCTTTAATACAAGCTTCTTTATATTCATTTACAAACTTCTTATCTGGTTTTTCTAAGATAGTTAACTCTTGTTTCTTGTCTTTAATTTCTAATTTCTTAACAGTAAAAGAAATCTTCTTACTGCCTTCAAATATCTGCCCTTCTGAATAATCAAAATTCTGTGTCTTATTAGGGAACAACCTCTGAGACATAATATTAAGAACTATGTCATCAGAAGTATCATTAGTAACAACCTTATATTTCTTATTAGTTAACTCGCTAGAAAAGCTATAGGGCAATAAGACTTCTACAAAACCACTATCAGAAACTAAAACAAACTCTATATTCCTAAAATATAGCTTTACTCCAACTCCAGTAGAACCAACAAACAATACAGGTATCCCATATTTATTAAAGAAATAGTTAAATACCTTCATAACACCACCTTAGTATCCAAAAAAGTGGCTGCCATTATAGAAACAAGAACTATCTATAAATGACTATCAAAAATAAATCTCAAAAAACCAAACAAATCTACTGTACAGCTCTCTTAAATTCCATTAATTTCTCAAAAAAATTCTTAACAATTCCCTCAGCAAAAATAGTTAACACATCATATACAAGTTCCAAAGGATCACAATTCCCATAAGAAATCTCTCTTAAAGCGCAATTAAATGACTCAACTATACCTTGAGCCGCCAAAACGCCAACAAAAGGAAGTCTCGCTTTCCAGAAAAGAAGAGCAGAACCAGCAAACACTGCAACTATAGTAGCTCAAGTAGCTATCTTTCTAAATAACTCTTGATTATTGTTGTATAGAGAAACTAAAGCAATAACTGCCGAATATCCACTACAGAAACCAAAACTAATTACATGTGAAAAAGGAGATCATCAACCCCCATTACAAAACTTCCACATATTACTTTCATAGATCTCATCCAGTTTTCTCTGATAATCATTCTCAAGAACATGCATCTCACTTTTCAATCTAGAAAACTTATACAAATCAGCATCTTGCCCCAATACACTTCTCTTAATTTCTTCTGAAGTCAAATAGTCATCCTTAGCCAAAGAACCAAGTAAATCTTTATCTTCTCTAGAAATAACACTTACTCCTTCCAAAAACTCAACTACCTTATCACTACCACTAACTCCAAGCACCTCACCAGAAAGAACATCCATTGTCTCTTTTCTAATTCTTCTTTGATTAGCAACATCATCCTTCAATGCCGATTTAATCTTTTCCTTAACAACTTCTTTTTCCTCATTAGTAAGCTCAAATTCTTTCTCCTCTAAATTCAAACTTCTTCCTTCTTGCTCCCATTTCTCTACTTTCCCCTTCAGAACATCATGAATACAATCTCCCCATAACTCTTTCTGAGTTTTAGCGGCTCTGCGACTCTCCTCCTTAAACTTATCCATCTGATTCTTGACAGTAGAGCCCAATCTTTGATAACTATCATCACTGAAATCCCTAACAGCACTAATCAACTGCAGATAACAACTATCTATATCCTTTTCCTTCGCTCTAGACAACTCATCTATTTCAGACTCCCAAAACTTCTTAGAAGCTTCAACACTTTCCTTAATCCCTGCAAAATCTTTACTTCTAGACTCCAATAAATAATCAAAAATTATTTTGCTAATCTTTTCTTCATCCAATAAGAAAGTGCTCACGCTACCAGAAATAAAACTATCGAAATCCCTAAAACAACCAACTAAAGAAGTAAGAGAACCATCTACTAAAGAAGTAGAAAGGCAACCTAACTTCTCAGTAACATCACTACTTGCCTTTGCTTTCTTTCCATCTCTAATATGTTTAAGCAACCAACCTTCATCCAGTACTCCTGTTCTCTCAGCTTCAGCTATCTTTTCTCTATCAAGAATAGATTCAATATCAGATACCTCTACCTTAAGTCTCTCAATTAAGGCCTCTAAATTCAATTTCATATATGCCTAAAAAATATTTCTCAGGCATAATAACAAAATCAAAAAAACCAAGCACTACAGCGACATTAATTATTAATCCTTTCACCCTTTTCTTTCATACTTTCAATCTCCCTTTTGTTCTCTAAAATCCACTTCCATAAAAGGAAAAATAAACAGACATCAAATATTATTAATCCCCACAAAATAAAAAACTTACTAATTGCATAAGCTCCTCTAAATTGAAGTTGAAATAAAAAAGAAAAACTCTCATCGCATAAAGAAGGAAGGCACAGTAAAGAACATAAAAGCATCCAAAGAGTAAATCACAAATGTTTTTTCCTCTTTTGAGGATTCTCTCTATTGAAAACAATATTGTTTATTCCAATAAAAAAACAAACTGCAAAGAACAGCACGAATAGAAACAGCCAAGACATATCACTTAAAAAACTAGAACTCATAAACAACACTCTTAACTACTAGAACACAACTAGAAAGCTAATAGCAAGAATTAATGATCTCTGTCAAATACATAAAAATCCAAATTACTAATCTCTACACATATTATTACACCAAGTTTAACAATATTATTTAATCCCTACAACAATGTCTTTATTTAACTATTTTCTAAATATCCTCTTTTAATCTCGCTTATCTAACGAACATAATATTTTTCGCCTTGAATTTCAATACTTTCTTGATAAAAACTCCAGACAGTTTTCAACTCAAAACTTTCTATAAGAACAATAAAAAAACACCTATATCAACTAAAAACTACTCACCACTAAAGCAACCAAGAATCTAAATAAACCTAACTAAATGGAGAACAACAAAAACATACAAATAGTTACTTTAAGTAAATCTATTACGAGAACTATGAATATAAGATTCCACAATCATCAATAAATAACTAACCATGAAAACCAGCAACATAATAATTAACGCTGTTTCTATATTCGTAGGAACCTCAGCAATTACATATATATGTACAGGAGAAAGTCTAGACTGAACAGCTGTAAGAGTCTGAGACCAGTTTTATCAAGATCTAAATTGAATTGGAGATTTAGAAAAAGATGATGCTAATTGAAACACTTGAGCAGAAAGATGAGCAGAATTGACGTTAAAAAAAGATTCAACAAGTGATCCCAAAAATCTTAAATCCGATTATTGAAAAAATAAAGTTATAGGAACAGAAAGTAAAACCGCTTTAGATGCAAGTGGACAGAGTGGAGATGAACAGAAAAAAACATGAGCCAAAAAACCAGAAGAAAGAAGCGCCATACTAGAACTAGTAAAGAAACTACAAGACGAATGTAAATGAGCTTATGGAAGATATATAAACAGAGCTCCTAATTGAGATAGATCATGATTCAAATCTCTATCTAGAAGAGATCCAGAACAACCCAACGAAGATGACAAAAACTACGAATACTGAAAAGATGTATACACAGCCTGCCAAAAATCAACCAGTCCAACAACCTTACCAGTAGGATGATTATCTAAAGAAAATGCCCGTCTATACTCGCAATGATACAATCCACCAGCAACAAAATAATAAATTTCTATCTCCTTTTCTTTAGTTGCACAAGAACAAAAAATACAAATATTCAAACAATCTACCTATAGCTTTTTTACAAAAAAGTAACAAGAAAGACGCATCAAGTAGATAACAACCAAAAAACAACAAATATTTATAAAAAAACAATACCTACAAGAATAAAAAAAATAAGAAATAATTTTTTAACATCTCATTGGGACTAAACGGCTTCATCACAAACCTATTTTTTTCATTCATAGGAACATCTTGTACCGCTTTTGCCCTTGCAGGCGAAAGTCTTGATTTCTATGCTGTAAGAGTATGAGACCAATATTCAGAATACCTAAGAAAAATAGATGATTTAAACAAGAAATCAGTCTGAGATGAATGGGTAAGTAAATGAGTCTTACTTGTCGTGTCACATAAAAGCGAAGAGAAAAAACAGCTAAAGTCAGAGTATTGAAGAAACGTAGTAATTGAAATAGGATCAGAAAGAAATAATGAAAAGTTCTTAAATAAAGTACTGAACATTACAGAAGCAATAAGTTACACAGAACAAGATGCAAATAAAAACCCTTACACCAAAGCAAACGATGACAAAAAACAAGAATGAGCTAAACAAATAAAAAATAAAAAATTTCTATACCCTAAAGTAAAAAAACTACAAGACGAATGTAAGTGAGCTTACGGCAGATATATAAACAGATCTCAGAAATCAAATAGATCATGACTTAATTCATGATTTATCAGAACCGGAAAAGAAATTAAAGAAGACCAAGAAGAAAACTGGAAATATTGAAATGATGTTTATGTTGCTTGCTCCCTATCGGGAGTAAATGATCCATTGCCTCCAGGTTGATTAGCAAAAGACACTATGCATCTCCACCAATCATACTTTTCTCCAAAAGTAAAAACCACTGAAAAATCCCAAGAATCTAGTAGTTCAACTACACAAGCCTCTAGATAAAAATTTTTTACTCATCAAATTCAAAAAAATTAAACAGAAAAATCGGATGGCAAAAGTAAACTGTAAACATCTAAATTGTGTATATATCTCTCATACTTAAGTAGAAAAAAGTAATTTTTTGCGTACAGACCGATTATCAGACGAATCTATTCAGTTATATAAAAGCACTATCTGAGATAACAGAAGAAAAAACACTTCATATACAAAAAATAAAGAACCTCCCTCATTTTGCAACTAGATAGTTTTTCTGCTAACTTAGCAGCTTTATTTATAGGTACAGTATCAACCACCTATGCACTTACAGACGGCACAGATGGCTATGCAGTAAGAGTTTGAGATCAATTTGGCGACAAGTTAAAGAAAATTGATGATCTAGATGAGAATTGAAGTGCTTGAGTGGATAGGTGAGTTATCTTAGTGCTTTCCCAACACACATATAACAACGTTAACCAATACAAAAAGGTTCTAAAAAGTGATTATTGAAGACAACAAGTTATTAAAGAAACAGAGAATGAAAAGTTCTTAAACGATAAAAGTGGCAAAACTACAACTGATCATTCTAAAAATGCAGATGATGAAAGAATTGCAGCAGCCAAAAAACCAGAAAATAAAGATTACGTTAAATCACAAATAGAAAGACTAAGAGAGGAGTGTAAATTTGCATATAGCAGGTACATAAATAAAGATAGTTCTTGAGATAAGTCTTGACTTAAAGCATTATCTTTAAGAGATAGAAATAAACAGGAATGATCAAAAGATAAAAACAGCAATTATGACTACTGAAATGATGTCTATATAGCTTGCTCTAACACAGGAAGCAACGAGCTTCTTCCTGCTGGATGGCTATCTGAAAGTATGAAACATATACATACAAAAAACATTAAGTAAAGGTAATTCTTATTATGGGACTAAACAGTTTCGCAACTAACTTTGCCGCTTTATTTATAGGTACAGTATCTACTACTTACGCCTTTACAGACAGCACAGATGGCTATGCAATCCGAGTATGAGATCAATTTGGAAGTAATTTAAGAAAAATAGATGATCTAAATAATAAAGAAGAATGGGACTGATGAACTGAAAGATGAGTTTATCTAGTCCTTTCTCATAAGAGTTCTGCAGAAAAACAACTTACATCCGATTATTGAAAAAATACGGTTATTGAAATCGGAGCAAATAAGCCTAATGAATTGTTTTTAAATAAAGCTATTCCTAAAGTAGAAGAAGCACAAAAATATTCAAAAGACAATGACATCAAAAAGAAAGAATTGGCTTTAAACAGCAAGAAAGAATTATTTGACAAAGTTAAAAAACTACAAGATGAATGTAGATGAGCCTATGGAAGATACGTAAATAAAGACATATCTCACGAAAAATCTTGATTCCACGCCATATCTAAAAGAACTAAAGTAGAAGTAGGAGAAGAATTAACGAAAAGCTACGAATATTGAAAAGATGTCTATAGAGCTTGTTCTATATTAGGACTTAATAATAATTTACCTCTTGGTTGGTTATCTAAAGAAACTATTCATATTTATGAATCTAAAAATCTATATAAATCCACTAAATAATCACTTTTTTACTTATTAGCCTTCATTTATAGATATTTAAATAGCACATTTTCTTTACTTTCATGAAAACAAGCAACATAATCATCAATGCTGTTTCTCTATTTGTAGGATCCTCAGCAATTACTTATGTATCTACAGGAGAAAGTCTAGATTGAACTGCTGTTAGAGTCTGAGATCAATTTCATAAAGAACTAAATCCAATAGAGAATTTAGAAACAGATGAAGAAAATTGAAAACTTTGGGCTAAAAAATGAGCTACTCTAGTTCACAACGAAGAAACAAGTTCAACTGCTGCTGATAAGAAACTTCAAACTGATTATTGAAAAAATAAAGTTATAGGTCAATCAAGTAAAGACGCCTTAAAGAAAAGCAATAAAAGCGATGAAACAGGAAAAAAGAATTGAGCTAAAGAAACATCACAAAGAGGAGAACTATTAAATCTAGTAAGAAGATTACAGGATGAATGTAAGTGAGCTTACGGTAGATACATAAACAGAGCTATTAACTGGGACAGATCTTGATTCAAATCTTTATCTAGAAGAGCAACTGGAGAAGAAAAGAAAGACGATGATGCAGAAAACTATAAATATTGAAGTGATGTATATATAGGCTGTTCGCCAAAAGAAAGCAATAAAACCCTGCCTGTTGGCTGACTATCACAAGAAAACCTTTATTTATACAAGCAATATTATGATCCGACAAAAAATTAAAAACAAATTTTCAATTATCTACTCCTTGTAAAGTTTCCTGCGCCTTTATATGCCTACAGTAAAAGAATAAATCCATAAGTATATATTTATTTCTTATGGATCTAAATAGCTTTTCAGTTAATTTCGCTGCTCTATTTATTGCAACAGCATCTACAACCTATGCTCTTACAAATGATGGATCAAACGGGTATGAGATAAGGGTATGAGACCAATTCGGAGAGAATTTAATGACTATAGGAAATTTAGATGAAGAAGAAGTTTGAAACGAATGGACAAAAAGATGAGTGTTGTTAGTTGTTGCTGAAAATAGCGGCGAAAACAAAAAATTAAAAAGCAATTACTGAAAAGAAAAAGTTATTGATCAAACAGGCAATTTAAGTTTTGTAAGTGAAAGTTTGGGGAACGATCAAAAGAATAATTTCTCCAGCACAAATGACGAAAAAAGAATTCAATATGCCCAAAGTAAAAAATCAGAAATAAGATCGAGAGTCAGAAAGTTACAAGAAGAGTGTGAATATGCCTATGGCAGACACATAAACAGAGATAGTTCTTGATATAAATCTTGATTTAATTCAGCATCTCAAAGAACTAAATTAGAAGAAAAAGACAACAAAAAAGAAAAAACTTTGAATATTGGAGAGACGTTTTTAGAGCTTGCTCTAAAGAGGGAGATGTAGACAAAATGCCTATTGGCTGATTAAGCTCAACTAACTTAAAGCTATACAAAGAAAAAGAACTCTACAAAGAAGAAAAATAAAAAGTCTTAATTAATTTGGCACTAAATAATTTTTGAGCTAATTTTGTTGCTCTCTTCATAGGAACCGTATCAATTACTTATGCTGCCACAACTGATGGCGTCGGAAGATATGGAGTAAGAGTTTGAGATCAATTTGGAGAAAAGCTAAAACCTCTAAAGAATCTAAATGACGATGGAGTTTGGGATGAATGAGTAGATAGGTGAGTAGATTTAGTTCTTTCCCACAAGAGTCCAGATCACAAGAAAATTAAATCAAATTACTGAATGAATGAAGTCATTGAAATCGGAGAAGAAAAAGAGAACGAACAGTTCTTAAATAAAGCTATACCAAACATAACAGGCGACGATAAATACAAGAAAGAAAATGATGATCAGAAAAAAGCTTTAGCCAAAAAACCAGAAAACAAGCCATTTTTATTACCAAAAATCGAAAAATTAAGAGAAGAATGTAAATATGCCTATGGTAAATACATAAATCCCGATGCTAATCCAAAAGAATCTTGATTTAAAGCATTAGAACAAAAATCTAAAAAATCAATAACTGATGATGAAAACTATGCTTACTGAAAAGATGTTTACATAGCCTGCTACAACAAATGAGACAAAAACAATCTACCTTCTCTATGAATGACTAAAGAAAATAAGCACCTCTACCTACCAAAATCCAAGCAAAAAATAAATTAGATATTCTTCCCATTGCTCAAGAGGTTTGTCAGGATCTACCTTCGATGGATCGACACCAAATCTTTTTAGATCTTCATTAGGAATCAGGCCATTCAACAAATCTTCAGTAAAGTGTTGCTTATTTCTATATTCTGATTTTCTTTTCTCTAAGAATTTGCCATCTTCAGATTCATGCTCTTTTGCAAGTAAATCTTTTATATGATTCCTAAAATGGCTGCCGGGATCCTTATTTAACTGCAACCCTACTACTGTTCCAACAACTATTGTCGCTACAGAAATAGCAGCAAACAAAGACTTAGGATAATCCTTTATCGGCAAAAACATAAACAAGTTTCGTTTATGTCTAAAAACTATATTAAGTGTGCAAATTAGAAAGAAAAAACAAACTCTCTTCCAATAATTTTTGCGCCCACTTATTGTATCAAACAGCCCAGAAGACTAAATTTATAGCTAATTCTGGGCTTATTAACTAAATAGCCTTGCAAAATTCATCAAATACCTTTAAATCTCTTTCATCAGGCTCATCTTCTGTTGCTAAATCATATTTAGATTTGCATCAATTACTTATGTCATATGCCGTTTTAGGAACATCCATTCTAAAATGCAAGCTGGTTCATCCTCATTTCAAAAAATCATCCTTATGAAACGCTCTCAAACTTTCAATCAATTTATTTAAAAAATCATCACGAGTAGAAGGATTATTTAATAATTTTTGAATATTTTCTAACAGCCTGTTTCTAAGAAATAGAGAGCCCGTTGATCAATTAACTCTAGATTGAAAATGTTTTCTAGTGGATTTGTTTTCTGGAGCCTTCGGTTGCTCTTCTGGTGGTTTAACCTCATTTTTCAAAACGTCTTCAGCAGGGGATTTCTTGGTTGCAGCTGCAGAAACACCTCCTATAATCCCTGTTGTAGCTAAACCTGCTACTGCTTTCTGAGCTGTTGTCATATTTTTATTAAAAACGGATTTTATTTCTTTATGAAACTCTTGAAACGAATCCAAAAAAATTCAAACCACATATTTAAAAAATCTTATAAGTATCTAAATCTATCTTCTTAAGAAAAGAAACTATTTAGGCATACAAAATTCTCCAAATACCTCCAAATCTTTTTTATCTGGCTCATCTTCTGATGCCAAGTCATACTTAGATTTACATCAACTACTTATGCCATCTGCTGTTTCGCTTATCTTGCTGTGAAAATCTCAACTATGACTTCCTCACTTCAAAAAACCATCTTTATGAAACACACTCAAATTTTTCGTTAATTTTTCTAAAAAACTAGAACGAGTAGTAGGATTGTTTATCAAAGCTCAAGTATTGTTAAATAAATTATTCTGAAAAAATTGATGATTTCCGCTCCAAGTAACCTTATCCTTGAAATGCCTTTTAGACTTCTTTTCTGAAACTTTAGTTTTCTCTTTTTTCTGCTCTTCTGGCTGCTGATGCTCAGTCTCAATTTTCAATTCTTCTTCAACAGGAGACTTTTTAGTCGCAGCTGCGGAAACACCGCCAATAATCCCTGTTGTAGCTAAACCCGCTACTGCTTTCTTAGTCGTTGTCATTATTTTTATTAAAAGAAGTACTTTATTTCTTTATGAAACTCTTGAGGCGAATACAAAAAAATTTCAACTCATATGTTTAAAAAACCTTATAGAAAATCTAAATTCGCTTTCTAAAAGAACTAATTGGTAGGCTTACAAAATTCTCCAAATACATTTAATTCTTCTTGGTTTGGCTCATTTTCTGATTCCAAGTCATATTTAGATCTACATCAATCACTTATATCCTCTACAGTTTTGTTTACATTCTGTTGAAAATTTAAAATGCGATGACCTCAATTCAAAAAATGATCTTTATGAAATACACTCAAATTTTTCATTAACTTTTCTAAAAAAACATGAGAGGTGCTAGGACGAATCAATAATTCCCTAATATTATTGTGCAAATTATTCCTAAACCGGAAAGAATCATGTCGCCAAACTACCTTATCCTTGAAATGCCTTTTAGATTTCTTTTCTGGAACTTTAGGTTTTTCCTTTTTCTGCTCTTCTGGCTGCTGATGCTCGGTCTCAATTTTCAATTCTTCCTCAACCGGAGACTTTTTAGTTGCAGCTGCAGAAACACCTCCTACAATCCCTGTTGTGGCTAAACCTGCAGCTGCTTTCTGAGCCGTTGTCATTAATTGTTAAAGAGTGAATTTTATTCTTTCATTAATTTCCTACAACAAATATAAAAAAATACTATTCTTTTCAACCCATATATTTAGAAAAAGCCAATTTAAACAAAGCCTTATAAGGATCTAAATCTATCTTCTTAAGAGCATTAACTACTTCATTATCAATAGAAAAATTCTTCTTTCTATCAATAACTATCTCACCCAATAACTCAATTATTTTTTGACACAATTTATAAAAAGCATATTTATCATTTGTAATTAATTCATAGAACTGATCTATAGATATTCTTCTAATCCTCTCATCTAAATAAGTGTTTCCATCTATCTTCATTTTTCAAGGAATATTCTGCGATCTAACAGCAATTACTTCAACTAAAGCACAAACACAATTCTCATCTTCTTTAATTTTCTCTCTAAACCTCTCATAAGTCTTAGATGCACTAGAAGAATTCATAGTATTATGTTTATTTTTCAATTCAACAAATACCCTCCTCTTCCCATCATCAAAAACAACATCAAATCCTTTCTTGGGAACTTGACAGTTATCTATATATTGAAATATGTCTTGATGTAAATAACCAATAGCATTGTTATTGCTTTTATCTATCTGCCTATGAACCTCCTCATTCACAACATCACATATATCTTTCCCATAAATCTTTGAATCTAAAGTAATTTTTATTGGATCAATAATATTTGCATTAAATTCAAGAATTCCAAATATCTTTTTATTTCTTAAGTACTTATCAACTACTTCCAATAAATGCTTCCTTAAATCATCATCAGAAATAAAACTTAACTGCATATCTCTTTCCAATAATCCATCAAAGCTCTACCAATAGCAAAAGCTAAATTAACTGGAACAGCATTGCCTATCTGTTTATATTGAGAATGTATAGAACCAACAAATTTTCAATCATCAGGAAAACTCTGTATTCTCGCATATTCTCTTACGGTAAAGGGCCTCTCCTCTTCTGGATGACACCTATCTGTTTGCTTCTGTACAGGAGAACAAGTAAGTGTTAAACAAGGCTCATCTCAAGAGATCCTTCTAAGAACTCCTCTTTTTCCTCCTCCGCTATAGTAAGACTTACCCATATACTCTTTAGCTAATTCAACTGGCAAATCTACTCAACAACCTCCAGCAGGAATTAATTTAAATAATTTGCTTCTTTTCTCAGAATACTTAGCTCCTATAGACAAAGGAACATCTTTAAGCGCATCCCTAATCGAGTTCTTAGATAAAAACTTTTCAGGAAAAACAAAATCTTTTTTATATAAATCGTTTCTTATCCCAACTATGAATACTCTCTCCCTCTTCTGAGATACACCATAATCTAAAGCATTTAATACCTTGTAAGAAACCCTATATCCTATCTCTGAGAAAGTATCTAATATCCTTTTAAAAGTCTTGCCTGAGTCATGAGTAACTAAACCCTTTACATTCTCGCAAAGAAACAATTTAGGTTTAAGTTGTTTAAGCATAAGAGCAAAGTAATAGAACATCTGCCCTCTTGAATCCTCTAAACCATCCTTTTTTCCTGCATAACTAAATGTCTGGCAAGGAAAACCTCCAGACAACAAATCTAATTCTTTTTCTTTAATTCCCAATAATTGACATACATTCTTATCCACTAACTCCCTAATATCTTCTTCAAATACTCTTCACTTCTCTCTATTAACTCTCAGTGTCTGAACAGCATATTTGTCTATTTCATTTAAAGCTATATGAAAAAACCCAGATTTCTCTAATCCCAAAGCCAAACCTCCTGCACCAGCAAACAACTCTATAGACTTTGGTTTTTCTTTATTCATCCAGATCTAATATCCTCCATTTAGGACTTTAATTAATTAGCACTTAATTTAAATATCTATCTAACTTATGAGCCCTTTTTAGTTCTAAATAACCAGAGAAACTCCTGCCAAAACTATTTACTTCCCTATAAATAAATTAAATATACAAATATTACAGATACGTAGAAAGCAAATTCTATAATTCGTTATCTGAAATAAGCGCATGACAAAAAATGAAAACAAGCACAAAAGATATATTTAAATCACTTGAATTAGGAGGAATTGGAGCAATTACTGGAGCAGGAGGAAGTTTCGGTTATCAAACAGTAAGCAAAATATTTGTCAATCAAGAAAAAGAAATACAAGAATTGAAAAAATAGGAATAGTCAATTAGATAAAGATCTTTTGCTTTTAGAGAAAAAAGCAGCAGCAAATAAGTTTCATAAACCCACTACAAATGAGTTAGAGAATCTATGCAAACAATGAACAGGAAAACCTGAAGATAAATCCAAATATCTAGAGTTTGTAAACAAGATAATAAAAACCCACCTAAAAGACTCCAACTTCGATGCCATTAGTTGTGAAGCTTCTAATAATCCTCAAATATAGATAATGTGAAAAGAAATAGCTTCTTCTTCAATTGGTCTAATCTCAGGATGAGCAAGTATTTATTACTTCAATACTCAAACAACTACAACAATAAAGGAATTAAGTCAATCAATAGAAGAAAAGGAAAAGAAAAGCGCTAATCTTTCAAGAAAAATAAAAGAAAACCAAAAAGAATTAAACAAGTTTTGTGAATACGTTTCAGCTCAAGACGGCACTATAACAGGCAAACATATAGAAGCAGCAAAAACAATAGTTAGATTAATATCTCCTGGATCTGAAATAAATCAAGATGGTGATAATTGTGAAATAAAAAGAGAAAATACCTAATTCAACTATTTATAAAAAATTAACTAGCAGTCCTATTCTTATATAAAGCCTTAACAGCGCATCAGAAAGATTTACCTCCCAAAGGATTATTAGTTGTTCAAGTTTCTCTTTGATTATCAGTCAAATAACAGTAGTCTGTATTAGCTACTACTATATCGGCACTTTCTGAACCCTGTAAAGAGCCAGTTATATATGTTGTAGCAGTCATTGGCTCTACACAAAATAAAGCTGCTTCTTGAAAAGGATCTATTGTAGGTTTAGTTGTATCACTGCTCATTCCCTTAATGAATTGAGTAGTTAAATAGAAGTTATCTCTTACAAACGCTTGTCCTAATACTGCTTTACACTTATTTTTAAATACATCAATTTGTTCTTTAGTAATTGATTCTTTATCTTTAATTCCTTCTTTATTAGCTCCAATAACTTTATCTAAATCTTCTCCATCAATAAAAGACTGATCTTCTCAATTATTCTTATTATTCTCTTTCTTAAATCAACCTCCAGCTATTACTTCTTTTCATTTAGAATCATCCTTCTCATCAGTTGTACTTAAAGGTTTAAGTTTATGTCTCTTTAAAACATCATCTACTTTAGGAACAGTACATCATTCTCTTAATCTTGCAAGCTCGTTGTATTCAGGTTTACCATGTTGTTCAACTTCTGCTGTAACAACTGTATTTAAAGCGGTAACGCAAGCTGTTTTTCAAGCAGCTACGTATAAAACATCAGGTTTCTGAAGTACAGTAAGGGAGTAGTTACTATTTCCTACTGTACTAGTAAAAGTTTTATGACCAAATACAACCTGAGAGCTAGTTTTAAATCTCTGTCCGCTGCCATAAGTTAAATTAGCTTTGGTTGGATCCAATCTTTCCATCATGATATTCAAAATGATGCTATCTTCAGTGGATTCACTAACCAAAGTAAAACTTTTCTTAGTCAATTCAGTTCCATAAGTTCTAGGAGTATTAGTTCTTTCTGATGCTTGCTCTTCTTGAGTAACAGTTGGTGATTGCTGCGTTGTTTCATCAGTCTTAGAAACCACATCCATGGTCCCAAAACCATGACCATTTTTTAGATATATTTTGGAACCTACACCTGCTGCTCCAGATACAACACCAGTAGCCGTTAAAGCCTTAACAATAGTTGAAAATATAGACATTGTTTTTTAGATTTGGTCTCGGCATTATAGAAACCAAATCTATTTTGAAATGACCACTTTAAAAAGATCTCAAAAAAATAAAAATATAGGTCTTAAAAAAGAAAAATACAAATTGAATGAATTAGCTTGAAAAAACTAAAACAATTCAACTACTCTTGACAATAATCAGCTAATCTAGAAGAATATCTTGTTTTAGTTACTCAAGTTTGATCTCCATCTTTCAGATTTAAATTTTTTCAACATAGTTTTCTTGGTTTTTGTTTTTCTTCTTCTGTTTCTCTGTAACTGTCTAGAAGACATCTACCAGGTTTCTTTGGCCCTTCTTCAGCATATCTTTCATCTTTTTCTGCATCAGAAAAAATTTCAGATATATGAGGATATGAATCACAAACTGTTCCACAAGGGAATGAATCAAGAAAAAACATAATTAATTAATAATTTACGAGAATTATTCTAGCTACAAAGTTAAAAAAATGAATAATTTTTTTTATTTTTATTTAAAAATTTTCTAAAAACTAGTCATTAAAGCTGAAATATCAAGATCTTTTTGAACCAAGTTTTCAACAATCCAGACCACTCATTTCTTTTTTCTTATACATCTTGTCCACATAGTAAAAAACAAATATAGAAGTAAGACATATAAGCATTATTAAAGCCGCCTGCCAATTACGAATCTGAGTTCCATTCGTTCCTCAAGGGCCATTCCAAACTTCAAATACACCATTGAAATCTCTGACAGGCCTATACAAACAAAGGTGTATAAATTGAAATAAAACAATTCCTACCCATGAAAAAGCAGCAATAGAAGAAGCAATCGAAACAAGAATCAACTCTTTCTTCTCTGATACATTTGCTTTTCTAAAGTTTGCTGTTTGCCACTTTCTATATGCATAAGCTCCAGCTAATACCCCATACACAGCAAAAATAAATAAAGACGGAATATTAGTTAAACCATCAAAAAAAGCATCTGAGTTAGTTGCAGCAGAAGCAGACAACATCACAGTTGTTCAGAAAGAAGTAACCATAATTCAAAACATAAATATTGCTTTCTTTTCATTTTTAAATTTCTTTAAGAAATATCTCTTCATATAAAAAACATCATCCTTAAACGCTTGTCCAATTATTGTTGGAGCAGTATTTGCATACCCATTAACTAAACCCAATGCAGATAGAAATATGAAAGTTAAAAAAATTCCCTGAATAATACGCGAAGCTGTTTCAGATCCCCATAAATTCTTAGCATTAAATATTTCATGTATGCTCCCAGTTCCATTCAATAACTGATTCAAAGTAATAATCAAATAAAGAGAGGTAAATATGCAAATAGTTACCATGTATATTCTTGGCAAAGACTTTCTAGGGTTTTGAAGTCTCTTAGAAAAAAAACCGGCATTTAAAAAAGCATCAAATGCAAACATAATTCCAGGAACAGCAAGTATTACTCTCTGAAAAGAAAAATCAGAAACAATTGCATTTTCTGTTATGCCCCCTTTTTTCATAATTTGAGGACTGCTAGAAAACAAACCAGCTTTTCAATTAACCACACTTATAAGCAAACCAAATATCACAGCTATAAAAATAGGTATAAACTTACAATAAAAAAATAATTTCTGAGCTTTAATAGCCAAATCAGGCTTCAAATAATTGAACAAAATTATTCCAATCAAAATAAATAAACCTAAAAGAGCTACGATTCCAAAAGTAGAATAAGATCCGGCTCCATCACTCAAAAGTTTCTTATCCTCAGGCAAAATCTTGAGGAAAGTAGACGAGGCGTAAAAGCAATATGCAGGTATAGAAATACCTAACTTAAACAATATGAATAATTGACTAAAGAAATTAGAAAACTTTTGATTTATTACTGGAGAAGCTCACCCACAAAAACCTAAATCTGTAGGATGATAAAGAGCTATTCTAGAGTAAGAAAAGGCAGTACATATGCATATAAAAGCTACTAATAATCAAGCAAAAATTACAGTTTTTCAATTATTTCCTGCAATAGTAAAAACTGAATCATTCTTATAAAAAATACCAACTCCTATTACCGTACAAACAACTCCCGCTACTACCGTAAACGGATCTAAATGTTTTTTCTGTGGACTTTGAGGCACAAAAATTACCTTAATTTTTAAGAAAAAATAAGTTATTTAACTAAAAAATTAATTTCTGACCAATTAAGTTATGCTTACCAAAGAAAAATAAATTAAACAGCTTTGAAAACATAAAAAGAATAAAAACTCCTTGAATATTAGATCTTCCTCCTAAATTCTCAATCTTCTAAAAAAGCAACTTCTATATTCCTTACTAAAGACATTTCTAAACCCTATAAACTATTAATCAATTGCTCTTATCTAACAGAAAGCTACCTAAAAATAAGTTTATTACTTAAATAAGAAATCTTTAATTTAAGTTATCTGCAATCAGTTAAGAAAAACCAACTCTTACCTAATCCAATAAGCGTATTTCCTGAATCATTCAGGAAAAGCAAACTATCTAGAAAAAACTTGTGTACCTCAGTCAGTAGGAACTAATTGAACAGTATTTAAATCTGGTTTAGTGCAGAATCTCCAAACTGCCTGTCAGTACGCGCCAATATGTGACTGCTGTTTTCCATAAACATTAACAAGATTAGATTTTTGCGCAGCTATAGGCAATGATCAATGACTAGCTTGCCCATTTCTCGTCATTCCCTTAGAACCAACATACGCATCTCAACAAAGAGTTGATAAATACTTATATCCTGCAACTTTATCAGTTGTGGAAACAGTTGAGAAAACATTCCCTTGAACCAGATTATTATCTTTCTGAGTTACCAAGTAATCTCATTTTTTTCCTCAAGCATCTACAAACTTACTATCTTCAATGAAGGTAGGATCGGCGTTTAGTAATGCTGTTCACGAACCTGAATAACTCAAAACATTACCATCTCCCAAAATTCCCCTCTCTTGTCTCTCTTTTCTCATTGCTTCAACAGAAGAAGTCAAAGAGAATTCATAACCTGAAGAGACACTTACTCTAGGAGAAGGCATAACCACAGTTCTTCTAGAAACAGTAGACGAACTTCTTACCGATCCATAACCCAAATTATTTAAATGTTTAGGTCTCGCAGGAAATGTGGGTTTAGAAACATCACTTACTCCACCATCATCAGAAACAAAAGATACTGAAGGTGAATTATTTGGAGCAGAAACTAAATCATCAGACTCTTGGGAATCTTCATCTGATGGAGCAGACACATTCTCCAAAACAACTGGAGAATTTTCAAATCCGCCTACTAAAGGTTCTTTCTTCTCAGAATCAACATTAGAAACAAAAGCTCCTGTAACATGAGCAGTTAAGGCAGAGCCACCTGAAACGAGGGTAAGTGCTACTGCACCTATAACTGTTTTTGACATGGGTCGTTAATTTAATAATCACACAGCCGATTAGCTATGTTGATCATAATAATAATAAATAGGGATAAAGCTCACAAAACAAGAAGCCTGTAAATTGTCCAAAGAATTGGCGTCGGTCTTTAAACTTTTGATTCTTAAATTAAAAATTCTTTCTCAATAGACTAATAGTTAGTTGGGGTTTGTATGAATATAGTTATTTAAGCCGAAGCCTGAACATTATCTGAAGTCTCTCAAGATTTAAGGTAGTCATCTAAAGATTGAGATTGTTCACCATATCGATTTTTATAGACATCTCCATTAGATTGGTGGGCGCTGCAATATGAAGAAATTCCATCTTTGTCAATTAACTTATTCATTTCAATCCCTTTATTTCATATGTAGCACATTGATTTATTAGCTCTGTCTATATTCGCAGAACTACTATCCTTCACCAAATCCTTGCATACTCAGTGAACTTCTAAAAATAGCTGATTGTTTGGTTGAGTTTTCTTTTTCTGTGCGTTATTAATGAAATCTTCAGTAATGTCTTCGTCGTTTAGATCAAATAAATTCATGAATGTCCTGCATAATGAATCTAACTGAGGAGAAATACTACTTAATTTAGAAGGAGCTTCTACAGAACCATTATCTTGATAAGTCAACAAACCGAATAAAGTAGTAGTAAATACTCCGGCAGTCACGGTAGAACTAAAGGCCATGGCCTTCATTTTGGGGGTCATAATTTTATTTTTCTGAATTTATTCCTTTATACTTATTTGGCTTGCGATGTGAATTACTTTGAACCTAAATATACAAGGTGATTGTAGATAAACAAGCCAGCCGATTGTTTGACAAGGTCAAAAAATACCAAATTAAATGCGGAAATTAGCTATTTTTTTAAGCACGTCAGGAACGAAATAAAGAAAAAAATATAAAAAAGTTAACTATTTAGCGAGTTTTTTAGAAAAAGTTATTATAGAATGCAATCCAATTTAAAAGATGTTCACACCAGCAACAACTTTAAATGTCGAATCAGAAAAAGCAAAAGAAATAATTGAAACTCTTGAGGACTACACAGTTCTCATTAGTACAAGCTGCCATAGAGGTACAGGATGGTTTCTAGACTTTGATATTCCAAACAAAGGTAGATATCCAACTACTTGATATGTAGGGACAAATTCTCATGTTGCAAGTAAATTTTTATTAGGAGATAAGTACAAAGTTGGAAATCCAATAAATTCAAGTTCTCTGGATCAAAAATGTTACAACAATAAAAAACAAACTCCTATTCACCTAGGAAGAAGATGATCATATGAATCATTTAACAACAAGCCAAGAAATAGAGATAGATTAGAAGATGCTGCTTTCTGACACGCTGCTCAATCTAAAAAAGAAAAGAAGAATTACAATTTGGCAAAAGTTTCCGCAAGTTCTCTAAACACAAATATAAAGGATAATGCCCCTAAATTTGTTTCCACAGAACCCAAGGAAGCTAACTTTTTCTACCAACCAAGAAATTTCATAAAAACCTCTGCTAATAGGAAAGGAAAAGACTACACAAAAGATTTTACGGTAATAGAAGTTACTTTTAAAGATGAGAACGAGGCGAGGATAATAACTAATAATCTGTTCGGAAAATATCATTCATCTTCTACTAAATATAGAAACCCTCTAAACTTCTTTCATTCTGGATTTAAATCAGCAACCAGTTCAGAATTAAATAATAAAGCTTTCTTCACTGTAGGATATCCAACAAACGGTTGATCAAGTCATCTGCCTTTTAGTAATTATTCATCCTCAAAAAGAAGAGCAGGAAAATTAAAAAGTAATTTCGTATCTGATTCATGAAAAGATTGGCTGAAAATTACATGGAATAAGAAAGATTATTGAAACTGAGGTTACAGACATGTTCTTGAAAACAGTTTCTCTGGCGCAGGAGCATCTGGATCTTTAGTGTCTGACATCAATGGAAATGTATTAGGTTTATATAGTGCTATAGATAGAGAAGGAAAAAATTGAGGTTTAATTGAACCATTGAGAACAGTTAAAACATCAACAAATAATCATCCAGATCTATCTCCTGAACATGACTTATTATCTGGATCTAAAGATCAAACCTCTTCCTTTAAGTCTGAAGTAATAAAAAATAAAAGAAAAACTTGAATGGCTAGAAAAATGGGCTGAATAAAAATAGTCAGTTCTAAATCCAAAACATCCAAGAAACGTTAAAGGATAAATATTTCATTCACAGGATTTATAGTTTGGAAAACTTAATAAAATAAACTAGTTTGGTAATTTTTATAGAACCGAAAATACAAAAAATGTCTAATCCTGACCTTCCCGCGATAAGAAAGAGAAAAACACCAAATCCTTTAATAAATAAAACAGAAAAAACTATCTATAAGTTCTAGAGTTTGCAAAACAACTATATTCGTTCTCCGGCATTAAACTCAAAAAAAGAGAAGATATAAGGAATAAGTAAAGGATTTATAACAATCGAACAAGTAAAATCATCATTTCACTTTTCATAAATCAAAAAATTGCCTTTTGCTCCTTCAACAGTAAAAAACTTAAACTTCTTTAAACTTTTAACAATTCTCTTATATTCTTCTTTAACTTTCTCTTCTTCCTCTAAACCGAACTCTTTAGCAAACAAATCTTTAGAAAAATTAAACAAAAAACTATTTATTGGTCGTTCCCTCTCAGGATAATCAAAAATAAAAGAAATAAATTTTCTTTGAGAATCATCGAAATAAGACAAAAATTCCTCTCTATTTTTTGCACTTATCTCCATGATTCACGACAATATCTAACCAGGAAAGAATTACAGATTTTAACAGAATTCAACATTTTTAAAAATTGATTAGATGAAAAATTTATCAAAACAATTCAATTTTTTAAACAATTACATCAAAAACATGTCAAAATTAAATTGTGATTAATGAATAATCAAAAATACATTCCATGTTGAAAGAAAAAGAAGCTAATTCTTATAGCGAATCCGGAAAAAATAAAGGAGTTTGCCGAGCTTTCTAAAAAATTAAATAAAAAAATACAAACAATTGACGACTGATCTTATCTGAATCCTCCTTTACAAGACTTAATAAAAAGACAAGAATATACAGTTAGAAATATAAAAAATCTGCTAGAAGAAGAGTTCTATTTTCCTCCTATTCACGCAAAAAAGATAGCAGAGTTTATATGGATAAGGGATAAGCTGAGAAAGTCCAATATAGACGTTGCAATGATTCCAAAATATACGGATCTATATCAAGACTATAAAGACTTCTTTGTTCAAATTAAAAATAAAGATTTTCTAAAAACAAATGATCAAATACACGAATTTCTAATCCAAGCGCCAAGAGAAAGAATTCAATACCTAACTAGAAATATAGCGGGAGTTGTATTGATAGGCGAAAACGAAGACTATCCTAAAAATTGAAGAATAGCTGATTCTGTAACAAGAAAATCTTCATTGCCTTTGTTGGTATTCAAAAGCGTAAATGAAGATGTAATAAGAAATATAGACAACTCTGTAGAACTTAAATCATCTATCGGCATATGAAGACTAATAGCTGATAAATTATCTATTTTTTACCGCAACTTTCCAAATAAAGTTTTTTCGCGTCTTGGATGATCTTGCTAATCTCAACAGGATCTTCAACAAAACCATTTGTAACAACTTCTTTATTATCAAGTTTTTTGTAATTATTAAAAAAGTCAACTATCTCATTTGCCATACCTGTAGGTAAATCTTTAAATGTTTTTAAAGAGTTATATCTAGCATCAACTGAAATTACACCAATCAACTTAGTATCTCTTTCTCCTCCATCTATCATTCTCAAAGCTCCTAATATTCTCACAGGAACCTCTACTCCAGGATGTAAAGCTTCTTGAGAAACAACCATTACATCAAGCGCGTCTCCATCTCCATCCAAAGTCTCCTCAATATAACCATAGTTATGTGGATAAACACATGCACCACTAACTATTCTGTCTAAGTAAAGTCTGCCAGTATCTTTATTAATTTCATATTTCAATCTACTATTCTTAGAAATTTCTACTATTGCTATCAATTCGTTATTGGAAGACATATTAGGATTAAATATAAATAAATATATATTACTTAATCAAATATTAAACAAAAATTAAATGTCATTAATAGATTTACTAGTTGCTAATCCAGGAGTTACCTGTGGTTTAGGGGCAGTCGGGATAGGTGTTTCTGTTAGTGGAATAGTTTATGCAAGCGATGCAGGTGTAAACGAAAGTCATTATCTATTAAGAGCTGTTCCTGAAAGTGGTAAAGCAGAAAATATGAGATGATCTGAAGTAATGGATGGAAAAAGATTTCATGATGCAACATTGGTGGCGCATTCTTACAAAAAACTTATACATGGAGACAAGTCATATAACGAAGGGAACTACTTAATTTATTACGGCTCTGAAGCCTGTCCACACTGTACAGGATTCTTATTCGGAGACCAAACAATCGCAAGGGGAAACTTATGATTGAAAAGAGACAAGATGAGCAATGGAGCTTGAATGTCAGCTTTTGAATTTACAAGAAATGATGAGGAACTAAAAAACCTGAACATCAAATTTTTAATGTTTGAAGACGAACCAGAAGCCACAAAAGATTCAACAAGCGATGAATTTTGAACTCTACCTTGAGCTAGATGGGAAGCGGATGATTTTACAAAAGGAAGAATTGCAGGAACATATATAAGAAACGATAAATCTGCAAGAGATTTCAGAAAAGTATTTCAAGCAGCTATAGAAAGATTTGGAGAAAATGTTTCCGGTACTCCAACTATCTTGATCTACAAGAATGGAGTACCAAAAATTTTTTATAAAGATAAGTTGCCTGGTTTAAAAGACAAAGAACAAGATGAGTCTCTATCTAATGAAATCGAATTAAAAAGATACATTAAATACTACTTCACAGGACTCGAATAATTTTTAGTTGGCTAGTCAAAAAGGGATTCTAAGCTTATTAGTTCCTCCTGCTCTTACTACAGCAGTTTTTGCCTCTTTACCAACCAAAGAGCCCTATCTAAGAATGATAGAAGTTCACTTTACTGATAGTAGTAATGCAACTACAAAAATAAAAATACCTATAGATGATCTTTCTCAAGTCAACAAAGTAGAATTTCAGGAAACAACTTCTGCTACTTCATCTGCTGTCACAACTACACTTTTGTTGACTGCTACCGATACAAACCCTCAACCAGAAAAATGAAAATCCATCACCGAAGAAAAAGAAGCAACAAAAAAATCTAAATATCTAAAACTTCATGAAATAGCAAAACAATATTTAGAAGTACAACATTACCTAAACCTAATAAGAAGTTTCAGTTGAAGTAAAGCTAAACAAAGCGGAACAACTGATTATCTAAAGATAGAAAACATTTGTAAAAATGGAAAATGTTGTTGTCAAACGGCGGGATCAACTTGCACTAATGGAACATGTGCAACATGTCTATGTTGCTATGCAGATAAAAATAGTGCAAATGGCAATGATTGCTGCTGTAAAAATGGAACTGATTGTAAATTTGATGAATTTAAAAAAATACAAAACGGATTCAGCTATTACTTCAAAAACATTTCTTCATCTCAAGTAAATAGATATCTAAGTCCTGTACAGATACACATAAAACTAGATGACACTAATTTTTCGGATTTAGAAACAAATGCAGATTCAAACAATGCATCAGTTGAATACAAATCGTTCACTGCATCAACAGCTTATGGCTTTATAGATTATCAATATAAACCACAAGATTATTCTTCTGACATAAAGGGGGGGTATAAAGATTCGAATAATGAATTAATAGAACCTGATAATAATGGCAAAACATTCTTTGCAAATATCCCGCACAAATTCAAATTCACAACCAAAAAGAAAAATGGCACTAGCTCAGGAAGTGATTCTGCACTGCCAAACGATCACATAAAGAAAGTATGAGATGAAATAAAAGATAAAAAGAAAGTTACTGAGAAAGTCGATTGGTTAACTAACAATTCAGCAATAGACAAATGTTGTTGTTGCGACAATAACAACGGCACTCAAGAAGATTTCTTAAATTGCACTATCAAAAGAAATCTAGTATTTATGGTTGGAAAAGACAAACTGTCAGATATCTCTAAAAAATTAGAAAACTCTAAAACCTGTTGCGCTACCCCTCCTTAAAAATAAAAGACGAAAAAATTAAATAAAAAACACCTTTAAAAATGAATCAAACGCAGGAAATTTTAGGGGTTTTATTAACGTCATCTGTTGCTACTGCCGCAACTTCTATTACTCTGCTTAATAAATGACCCTATTTAAAACTAATAGAAGTTCATTTTTATGATCAAAATAAAAATACCACAGAAAAAATAAGACTAGATATAGAAGATCTATCTCAAATAAGCAAAGCTGAATTTTGAAAAAAAGCGCCCGCAAAAACATCTACTCCTTCTACGGAAAATGGAGAATGAAAATACATCAAATATGAAACAGATATTAGCGAACAAGAGAAATATACTGCACTTTATGAAATAGCCAGACAATATATACAAGTTCAACACAAACTAAATCTAATTAGGGTTCTTAGCATTCTAGAGAACAATAGCACAACCAACGTAACAATTCCAAATTGTTCTAAAGGAAATAAATGTTGTTGTACAGCGAAGGGGGGGTCATGTACGCCAGAAAAATGCGCAACCTGCCTATGTTGTTATGTCAACAATGCAAACAATCAATGCTGCTGCCAAAACGGAAACAACTGTAATTTTGATGACTTCAAAAAAGTACAAATAAGCGTCAGCTATTGAAAAGGCGGAGGATATTCTCCACATACAAACATTTATTTCAATCCCATACAGGTTCACATCAAATTAGAAGATGTTGAATTCGCAAAATTAAAACCGACAAATGAATCTGGATCATCCGGAAGCAGCGGAGCTTCAACAGATCAATACAAATCCTTTATTGGAACAATGACCTATGGCTTTGTAGACTATCAATATAAAGAAGTAGACTACATCGACGACATAAAAAATTTCATAAATAAACAAAATCCAGGAATATCTGTTCAATTATTGGATCCTAAAACAGATAACAGCAAAGCATACTTTTCTAACATCCCAAATAGATTTAAATTCACTCTCAAAACTAAATCAGATGCTAAAACAACTAATACAACCTCTGAACCAGAAGATCACATAAATAAAGTATTTAAAGCTCTGGAAACAACTCAAGATTTAAAAAACAAAATTGACTTATTGAAAAATGAAGCCAATATAGATGATTGTTGTTGTTGCGATCCCGCATCCCCAGGGAAAAACAATCTAGATTGCATAATTAAAAGGAATTACTTTTTTGCAGAAGAGAAAAGTAATGGACTAACAAATATTTCAAAAAAAATAAAAGAAGCTGAAGGGTGTTGTAGCGCCTCTCCTCCTTAAATAAAAAATTAAATTTATTGAATTACAGAGAATTACTAGTTTTAGGAACTACTACCCTATTAACTGCCGGAGGCGCATCAATAACTCTATCTAACAGTTATCCATACCTACAGTACATAGAGGTCTATTTCTATGACAAAGATGGAAACAACAACGAAAAAATTCAATTAGCTATAGATGACTTATCACAATCACATAAAGTTAAGTTCTGAGAAAAAACATCTACTCCCACTAAAGCTTCAACCTCTTCTTCAAAAGAAGAAAAAGAAACATGAAAACCTTTCGACAAAAGCAATACTAAGCACAACGCTCTTTACGAGATAGCCAAGAAATTTCTATTAGTACAACACGGATTAAACGTAATAAGAAGTCTAAGTTGAGATGCAAGTAAATTCAATTCAAACTTTTCTTCCACAACCTGCACTAAACCACAAACATGCTCTTCTTCCTGTATATGTTGCTACTCTGATAATCAAAGCACAAACCAAGATTGTTGCTGTACACAAAACAATTGTCAATTTGAAACACTAAAACAAACCCAAACTAACTTCTCCTACCTAATAAAAAACATATACTCCGCGCAAAAAAATATCTATTTAAGCCCTGTTCAAGCTCACATCAAATTAGAAGACAACACCTTCACAGAATTAGAAAACAATACAACAAGCACTAATGCAGAATACAAATCATTTACAGGAACTCTTATCTATGGATTCATAGATTACTCCTATAAACCAGTTGAATACAAAGAAGAAATAACCCAATTAATTAAAGAAAGCAGTGGAACATCAGCAACCAACAATAACGACTTAAACAAAAAACAATATTTCGCAAATATCCCTAACAAATTTAAATTTACCTACAAAAAACAATCTAACTCACCTAAAGAAGATAGCAACGAACCAGAAGATCACATAAACAAAATCTTAAAAACAATTGAAAAAAAACAAGTAAGAATAGAAAAAACTAAGTGGCTCAAAGAAAATCAAGATAAACCCTTGAAGAATTGTTGTTTATGTGATACTAGCACTACAACAGATAAAGATAATTTTCTTAACTGCCTAATAAAAAGAAACTATGTTTTCGCAGAAGAAAAAGATAATGGTTTAGAACAAATAGCTTCCAAAATCAAAGATTCAAAAACTTGCCCAAATAAAACTAAATAAATCTATTCAGTTGGACTATCCAAAAGACCCTTATTCTCCAAATCATTAATTTTCTTTAGATCAAAGAACAAGAAGGTAAACAAAAACATAGTAAGCACAGAAATAGGAAAAAGAACTGTTATTAAAACACACCACTTCATTTGTCTCAACTTAACAGTGAAAGGATGTCTAAATTGCTTATCTTCCGCTCTCAAACCCGAATAACACTTCCATGCCGCAAAACAATTATGAATAGTAGCAAGCAAGAAAATAACTATAAAAATAAGTAAACATATGATTCAAGGGTAAATAAAATTAGCGGTTTCGTTTACATCTTTTCAGAACATCATTATTACAACAGGAAACATAAAAATAAAGATCAAGATAAATCATCAAAACATAAGTAAATAATTACTCAAGTTCATGTATTTGACTACTCGATCTTTAATCTCCTTACTTAAAACCACTGTTCTTAAGAATCCAATAGAAAAATCATCTTAACTATTTACTCAACAATTGAATCATCATTATTTTTTCAATGCAGTAACTTTTTCAAGTGGAAATAACTAATCACAAAAACAACCTTAACTGCTCAACCAATTACCATCAAGATTACATTAAAAATGGGAGAATTTAAAAAAACTATGCTAAGGATTAAATCGGCTATTACTAACCATTTTGCCTGTTTTACTTTTGTAGTTAAAAAATGTGAATCTGATGCATCTAAAAAAATTAAATAAGAATGCAATCTAGAAGAAGAATAAATATTGAAACCATCCACGGAAATATAGATTAATTTTCAAATAAAGAAAAATAGAATTAAAAAAATAAAAATCTTAGTTACACTTGACCCGTCAAACAATTTAGACATGATCTGTTCTGGCTCAAAATAAGAAAAACGATAAATAGCAACCATCTTCACAATCGCTAGGAGAATATCAATCCCTCAAACGAGAATCATTCAACCACTATTTTTCAGATATTGGTTTATATATCTGACACCTATATCATCCACAATTTAGCAAATTTATATCATCCTATTATTTTGATTTTTCCAAATTTTCTAGCTATTCTTGCACAGTTTAGAAAAAACAAAAACAAGCCTAAAAAGAAAAACTCCAAAAAA
Organism: Candidatus Mycoplasma haematohominis; assembly: GCF_902712995.1. Lineage (GTDB taxonomy): Bacteria > Bacillota_I > Bacilli_A > Mycoplasmatales > Mycoplasmoidaceae > Eperythrozoon_B > Eperythrozoon_B haematohominis. The sequence continues at coordinate 242,208 of NZ_CACTIB010000008.1, read as the reverse complement.
CAAACAAATCTTTTTTTAATCCTTAACTAATCTGCCTGAATTCTCGTAATCCTTAAATAAACTGTTTTCAATATCAAACCCCTCTTTCCCGGAAGAAACATCTCGATTATAGATAGCTCTCAACTTGTGATACAAAAAACCAAAATAGAAAGTAGCAGATAACCCAAAAGGAAACAAAATAAAAGTATAAAAAGCTACCACTTGCCAATAAGAACAAGTTTTCATGTTCTTCAAAACAAAAAAAAGATCTTCGTCCTTTTTCCTATCAACAGTATCAATAAAGCTCAGAAGAAACGAATAACTTCTATTTATTGCTCTTGTCTGAAAAAAAATTCAGACAGAAATTACTAGCAAAAAAGGCACAAGTCACAATCCATGACTCTTTAAAGAAAGACTTATAAGTATTAAAGAAGGAAATCCAAACAGAAAAAAACTAGTAAAAACTAATATTCTCCTGCATAAATATAAGTAATATCCAATATTTTTTGCTATACGATCTTCCAATTCATTACATATCTTCAAAACATATAATTTTCTATATAAAAAAATAACCTAGATCGGCTCATTCATTTCTATTTTCTTTGAAATAATATCAGTCACATAAATATAAGGAGCCAAACTAAAAGTAACCACTAAAAACTTATAGGAAAGAAAACACAATCAATTAATAAGAGAAGAATTTCGTATACTTATCAAAAAGCCAATAAATAATATCTCATGAATTTAAAAAGATGATTTAAAAGCTAAACAGTTTTAAATGTTCATACGAAACTCTAGCAGTAGAGCAACCACTATTCCCTTGCATTGGCTGATTTTTTCAGCAATTTTTATACCTATATTTGGATTTAGCCAACTAATTGCTCATGCGTTAAAGGTTCCCGAAGTTGCAGTAGTAGGAATGGCAGCTTTCCTGCTAATGATGTGTTATCTATTAGATATCTTCATCTATTCAACATCTGTAAGAAAAAGAGTAGATAAAGCTATTGTTCTAAAACCGATACTAAACCTTAGAGATATTAAGAAAAATGCAACCATAATTGCCGGACTAGAAATCTTTTGCTGTTTAGCACTTCTAGGATACATATGAGCTACTGTTTATGATCATGAAGTCTTGAAAAGTGTACTTCGTTATTCTGAATTAACTACAGGCGTAAGTGCCTTCGTTCTTAAACTGCTTTCTCAGAAAAAAGTAACTGATATCACCAAGAAAGAAAACATTCAAGAAGTAGTAAGTGTTTTCAAGCAAGTTAAAGGAGGAATAGAAAGTGTCTGATCTAAATTATTCAATGCATTAGTTCCTCTTGCTTCCCTAAGTAAGCTGATATCCCTAATACTAGTTGTTGCATCTATTATTAAAAATGGGTTAGAGAATGTATCTATTTGAATATTACTGTCCCCTCTAGGAGTAGTATTGATATTCCTATTAATAGACCTATACATTCACTATTTCAATATTTGAAGACCGATAAATGACCCTGAGTTAGAGGTAGATGATGGCACAAGAGCAAAAATCATTAGACAAACTAAGAAAATACTTTCTTTTTGTCTGCTAAATCTTGTTCTGATAACAGCAGAAATTCTTTCTATTTGGTTATTAGGAGAATTTCCTGAAAAAGAGCTTAAATATGTTTACCTAGCAATCGGATTCCTAACTTCAATTCCTCTAGTGATGCAAGTAGATGCTAGATACACATTCTGAAAAAACTTTGGAGACCTAGTTATTGATCCTTATGATGATGAAAAACCAATAAGTTCAAGCGACAAAAAAGAAAAAGAGGAAACAGCAAAACAAGAAGAAACATCTGAACCTAATTAAGGTTCAGAAAAATAAAAAATGGTGGAAGCTGAGGGATTCGAACCCCCGCGCACGTTAATGCCTCTCAGTTTTCAAGACTGACCCCTTACAACCACTTGGGTAAGCTTCCTTGGTAGCAGGAGTGGGGCTCGAACCCACGACATCTCGGGTATGAGCCGAGCCCTCTAGCCAGCTGAGGTATCCTGCCTTCATGGTCGGGATAACAGGATTTGAACCTGTGACCTCCTGGTCCCAAACCAGGCGCTCTTCCAAGCTAAGCTATATCCCGAATATATATAAATTTAATTATGGCCTGTCTAATAAGATTCGAACTTATAACCTTTAGCTCCGCAAGCTAATGCTCTATCCATTGAGCTATAGACAGATTGGAGGTGTCTGTCAGAATCGAACTGACGATATGGAGGTTGCAGCTCCAGGCCTTTCCTCTTGGCTAAGACACCAATCTTATATGCTAATATTCCAGCTTATCTTGAGAACATTATATGAGTTTACACCTATAAATGATAATATTTGTAATGCTTGTGTTTAATTTGTATTTTCTTTTTCTCGCACTTAAAAATCAGTGATATTTCGACCGATAAGAGATTTCTTCATACAAGGAAAAAATATCTCTTTAACAAGAAGATGATTATTGGGTTTACACAAAATAACTGGTTCCATTGTTCCCTATTTCTTCAACATAAACCCTTCTTCTCTTTCTCCTAAACCAAAATTCAAAGATCAATACGAAAAATGAGCTAAAGTCTTTAGATTTGAAACTAAACCGAATAAGGATGTCTACAAACAAAAAATATTGAACCTTGAGAATAAAGAGATTCCAATAATTGAATACATAAACTCTCAATTAAACAAAAACTTTAAATGACACAATGTAGATGTATTCGATGTTTTCATAAACGAACCTAACTTAGGAGGAGTTCCAGACGGAGAAGAAGCAATAGGCAATAAAGTAATAAATACTCTAGAAATAAAAACAACCATCTTTGAAGAAGATAATTTCTATCCTTCTAAACCTTATATAAATCACCAATTACAATTATCTCTTTACATGTCCCTAAGAGGGATAGATACAGGATATTTATGCCTATGTAGATATCCTAAATACACCAAAAAAACAGAGAAACTAAACCCTACTGGCTCACTAACAAAAAAAGAAATAGATGACTCCTGAAAAGAAGAAAAAATAGTATGTTGACTAAGCAATAAGGAATATACCTACAAATATCGAATACTAGAACACTGAGACAATAATGGATTGCCCAGCGACAAAATATCTCTATTCAAAATACAAATAGATAAAGACTATTTTTTAAGCATGATGAGGGAAATAAGCGACTACCTATCATGCCTAAAATACTCCAAAAGCCCAGAAATGAATGAAAAACAAATAGAGGAGATAATAAATTACATAGAAAAGGTCGACATCATTTAAATGGGGCAGATTAACTTAGACAAAGAACAAATAAAAGCAATAAAAGCCCCAATAGATAAACCAGTAATAGTTAAAGCTGCTGCAGGTACAGGAAAAACAACCATCTTAGTAGAAAGAATTAAATATCTGAGGGAATCCGGAATCCCCTTAAACCAAATACTTGCTTTCACATACACAAACAAAGCTGCAGAACACATGAAACAAAAAATCTACAAGGAACTAAACGAGTCTATTCCATACGTAGGAACCATACACTCAATATTGGAATCATGAATTAAACCTCATCTGAATCTCAACTCAAACTACATAGAACTAATCGACGAAGAAGATGAAATCAGACTACTAAATAAATGCAAAAGAAAATTAAAAAAGGAACAAGAAAGTCCTAACAAAACAATAAAAAGATTCAACAAAAAGAAGCTAAGAATAGATACAGAATGAGACAAGCAAGACGATGAATTATTCAAAAACTACAAAGAAATAATGTCAGCGCATGGAAAACTTAGTTTCAACGATATCCTGACTAACACTCTTGAATTATTAGAAACAAGGCCAGATTTTCTAAAACAAATTCAAAATAAATACAAAGCCATTTTCATAGATGAAGTACAAGACATAACAGAAGTTCAATTTCAAATAATCAAAAAAATATTGAAAGGACAACCGAACATTAACTTTTTTGCAGTAGGAGATCCCAATCAATGCATTTTCCAATTCGCATACGCCAAAGAAAACACCTTCGAAGAACTAGATAATTTTTTTGAGCAAGAATTGAAAGTACAACCAACAAAAGTAAACCTAAACGTAAATTACAGATCAGATCAGCTTATAGTTGGTTACGGAAATGACGTAAGAAGCATAAAAGAAGGTATACCCCTATCTATTTCACATAGCCAAAAAAAAGGAGAAATTAGAGAGATCTCTAAAGAACAAGTATTGGAAATACTGAAAAAAGAATCAGAAAACAGCAATCTAGGAAAATGAGCATGTTTAACAAGAAGTATCAACAAACCTACAGTATCTTTTCTAATTTCAGCAATGAAGAAAAAAATCCCTTTCCAATTAACCAAATTCCACGATTTATTAAGAGACCCCACGAAATACAAAAGAATAAAAAAAGAACCTAAATTAATAATCCTATTTACTCAAATAAGTTTTTTTGATGACAAAAAAATACTCTATGAAATAATACGAACTTTAGACTTTCCTACCGGAAAAAAAGATACCACTTGACAATTAGTACAAGGAATCCAAGACTTATCAAAAAATATAAAAAACAAAACAGTTTTGCAAGCTTTATTGGACAGAGATATAGACATACAAGAAATTTCGATACCGTATGAAGATAGAAATTTTTTCTATCAACACCTAGCTTTTATACAAAGTCTAAAAATGGCCGAAAAAACCAATTTAAAAGAATTCATAGAAAAACATATATTCCCTTATTTCAGAAACAAATCCTATGAACCAGAATTCTCAGAAGAAATAATGCTTCTAATGTATTGAATAGACTGCACGCAAAAACAAAATAATCTAACTTCAGAAGAATTAGCAGCTAACATCATGTTCCTTATCAATCCAGGAAATAAAGAAACTGCTAAATTAGCTGAATCCAATGAGAATCAATTAATAATAAGCACTGTCCACAAAGCAAAAGGACTAGAGTGAGATAATTTAATAGTGATTGACGAATGAACCAAAAACAGAAAAAAGGATAAAAATCTTCCATATGTTGCATACACTAGAGCAAGAAACAAACTACTCCTAATTAAAAACAGTGACAAGTAATTCCTTATTAAACCAAAGAAAGCTTATTTCTAATCACAAATTAGAAGAGGGTGAAACTTGAGTCATAGGAGGTTTTTTAAGAGTATCTAAAAAGGTAGGAAAACTATTCTTCACAACTATTTCAGATTCCTCAGGAAAAATACAAGTTCTCTTTAAAGAAGAGATCCCTTTCAAAAAAGAATCAATCTTACTTATAGAAGGTCAATTAGTAAGAAGAAAAAACCCTAATACTGAAATACCTCTAGGAGAATGAGAATTAATAGCTTCTAAATATGAACTATTAAATGAAGCAACTAAATCTCTACCTTTCGAATTAATAGATGTTGCTGATACAGCATCCGAACCAACACGACTTAAATATAGGTATTTAGATTTAAGAAGAACCAACTGTGCATCTTTAATAATCAAATCAAAAATAATTAACTCTTTAAGGAACTACCTTCTACAAGATGGATACACAGAAGTAAATACGCCCATATTATCTGTCTCCTCAAAAGAAGGAGCCAATACGTTTGATGCTTTCATTGAAAAAGATCAAAAAAAACTTAAATTTTCACTCGCTCAATCTCCTCAACTATACAAACAACTATTAATGATGAGTGGATTAGAAAAATACTTTCAATTTGCCAATTGCTTCAGACTAGAAGATTTAAGAGCAGATAGACAATATGAATTCTTACAACTAGACATAGAAACAGCTTTCTCTAATCAAGAAAAATTTTTCGCAACAATAGAAGCAGCTTTTTAAAAAATGTTCAAAGAAGTCTTAAATAAAGATTTAACAACTCCCTTCAAAAGAATTCCATACGATGAATGTTTAGAAAAATACGGAAGCGATAAACCAGACATTAGATACGAACTAGAAATAGAAAAACTGACAGATTCTCTATCAGACTTAGTAACAGCCAATAATCACACAGAAGCTTATGGCTTCTACATAGAAAAATGCGAAATAAAAACAGTTGAAGAAAAATGACTTAAATCCTTGCAAACCAAAAACCAAATCTACATAATTCACGCAAATCAAGACAACATCACAAAAACAAACTTAATGAGTCCCAATATGCCCGCTTATGAACAAATTAAATCTAAATCGATAAATAAAGGAAAGCAAGGAGAAGGAGTTTGAATAGTACTAACTACATGTCCGAAAACTAAAAAAAATGCTTTAACAACTCTCGGAAACTTAAGACCATTCTTCACAAAAAAAACAAAACCAGAACTAAGAGATTCTTTTGAATTTTTATGAGTAGTTGAATGGCCTTTATTTGAATGAAATGAAACACAAAACAAATGAGATATAGCACATCATTTATTCACTAGACCTAAAAGCAATAAAGTAGGTTTCGATAAAGAAACAGAAAGAAGTTTAGGATATGACTTAGTTCTAAATGGTGTTGAGTTAGGCTCCGGTTCTCAAAGAAATTATGACTTATCTGTTCAACAATATGTTTTTGAAGTAGCAGGTTTAACACCAAAAGATACAGAGGATAACTTTGGTTGATTCTTAGAAGCTTTGAATTATGGAGTTCCTCCGCACATGGGAATAGCTATAGGTGTAGACAGATTAATACAAACTTTACTTGGCTATTCCAGCATAAGAGATGTGATTGCTTTTCCTAAAAACAACAGCGGATTTTGTCCACTAACCAATTCTCCTACTCCTGTTAACTCATCTGAGAAAATATAAATAGAAAGGAATTATGCAAAGAAAAGAAATGGATTACTATGTCCCTCAGGACGTAGAAAAGAAATGAATAGATATATGGGAAAAAGAAGGAACTTACAAATTTGAAGATGACGATAATCCAAAAAAACTATATATTCTTGACATGTTTCCCTATCCATCAGGAGCAGGGCTACATGTAGGACACTTAAAAGGATATTTGTCTACAGATATCCTAACTAGGTTCTACACAATGAAAGGATATTTAGTATTTCATCCTATGGGTTGAGATGCTTTTGGCTTACCAGCCGAACAATACGCTATAAAAACAGGAAATTCTCCAGCAGAATTTACCAAGAAAAACATTGATTCCTTCAGAAAACAATTAAAGAAATTAATGCTTACTTATGACTTTGACAGGGAAATAGACACCTCTGATCCAAACTATTACAAACATACACAATGAATTTTCTCTGAAATGTATGAAAGAGGTTTGGCTGTACTACAAGACACGCAAGTTAATTGATGCGAAGAGTTAAACACAGTATTAAGTGACGAAGAATTAGTAGAAGAAGGAACAAAGCTTTACTCTGAGAGAGGTCATCATCCAGTAGAGAAAAAAATAATGAAACAATGAATCCTAAAAATAACTAAATATGCAGATCAATTACTGGAAGACATAGCAAGTTTGTCATGGCCGGATAACGTTAAAAAAATACAACAATCTTGAATCGGAAAATCAACTAAATATGAATATAAATTCGAATGAGCAGGAAAAACTTATTCCCTATATTTGAAATATGCTTCCAGCATAAGAAAACTAAAAGGAATAGGAATTCATCAGTTCTCACAAATAAGTAAAGATCTAGAAATAAGCAACCTAACAATCGGAAATAAAGAATTAGTTAAAGGAATTGAATTAGTAAATTTAGATGACTACAAAAAAGTAGATGTTTTCTATCTATGAGACATAGACTTTAGAGCTGATGAATTAATTCCCATTTTTGACCAACCAGAAGAAGATTTCTATGATGAAGAATTAGAAAGACAGTATACAAAAAACAAAAGACTAGAAGAAAAAAAGACAGTATACAAGCTAAAAGATTGAGTTTTCTCTAGACAAAGATTCTGAGGAGAACCAATACCTATCTATTTCGATTCTGAAGGAATTCCATATTTAGACAAGGATCTGCCAGTTGTTCTTCCTACAAAAGTAGATTACAACACCAAAAGAAATGGAAAATCTCCTTTAGCAAATGATGCCGAGTGACTAAACATAAAAAAAGATGGAAAACAATATACAAGAGAAACAAATACCATGCCCAATTGAGCAGGATCTTCCTGATACTTTATAGCCTATCTTCTAAAAAAACCAGATGGAACGTACCACCATTTAAATTCTCCAGAAGCAAAAAAAATACTTAAAAGATGATTGCCTGTAGATATATATGTAGGAGGTCAGGAACATGCAGCGCTTCACCTTTTATACGCTCGTTTCTGGCACAAATTTTTATTGAAGATAGGAGTAGTAGACACTCCAGAACCATTTAGAACTTTACTGAATCAGGGAATGGTATTAGGTGCTGATGGAACAAAAATGTCTAAATCTAAAGGAAATTATGTATGCATAGATGAAATAGTAGATAAATACGGAGCAGATTCTTTAAGAGTTTATGAAGCTTTCTCAGGTCCGACTCAATTATCTTTCAAATGAGAAGATTCAGGATTAAAAAGCAGCCATAAATGATTACACAAAATCTTCATATTTTTCTCAAATCTAGATGAATTAGAAGAAGTAACAATAAGAAATAGAGTTGTTGCAGAAATAGAAAATAAGCTTATTAAAAATGTAGAAAACGCCATTCCCAATCTAAAAATAAACCTGGGTATCTCAGAAATGATGATATTCATGAATAGCATACAAAGCGTAAAAAAATACAACACTAAATCTCTAAACAGCTTCATAAAAATACTAAGCTTATACGCTCCAGCATTAGCAGAAGAAATATGAACCACCAAACTGCACAATACTGAAAGCCTTTACAAATCAAAATGGCCTACAATCAACGAAATAGGAGAGGACTCAGCTTTAGAATTTAGAACATTCCTAAACGGAAAATTCAAATTCTCCTTAAAACTACATCATTCAGAAATGGAAGAACAAGAAATAAAAAATATTATCTCTTCAAGATTAAATATTCCCGACTTAGATTTAACAATAATGCAAGATAAGAAAATAATATTAGTACATCCCAGAACCGCTGAAGATAGTTCTCTTGAACCTTCTTAGTTTTTGGAAAAAAGAAACTCAAAATATCTGAGAACGCATTGAATGAATTGAATTTAAAGATGGAGGAGCCTGCAAAATAGGTTCAAAGTTCCTTCAAAAATTCAAAATTGTATCTTCATTCTTCTCTTCTGCTTCTTCAAAAGTCTTTAAAAATTCATCTCCTCTAGAACACCATCGTTCAACAAACCTAGACTTAAAAGCATCTATATCAACTTTAGACAAATTAAATCCGTTGAAATAATAAATAAAACTTTGCTGAGGAAGAATTAAATGTGAATTTATGCAAACAGTTAATTTTCTTCTAATTTCAGGAGGCAAAGTATCAACAACTCCACTCATTTCAATAGCTTTGTCTCAGTTATAAGAAAAGATATTTCTTCTTACATAGAAGTAAGCTGTAAAAAAACAACAAACAGGATTCAGATAAAAAGCAAACCTTTTAAGGTTTACGGGACTCTTCTTCCCCTTCTGTATCGGATCTTCTAAATCTTCTTCTCTAATGTCTTCAACCATCTAAGACAACTAAGAATTAATTTCATTTTACTTCTTGAACCTGAGTCTTGCTCTTTGGACTAACCAATCATCTTCCTTTAGGTAAACCTGAAACTCCAACTTTAGCAACATTTTTCTGGAATCCAAACACTCCCTTAACATACTTATTCCAAGCATTTCAAACAGTACTCTCTAGATTACTTAAAAAAGTGTTTCCACTAGTCTTCGGATTAACATCAAATAATTCTCTGAACTCTTGCCAAAAATAATCATTTGAAACAAAATAATCCTGACGCTTCTCTCTGTTATCGATTATTGTTTGAAGAACTTTAAAAGCTCTTCTCTGAAATATTTCAACAAACTTCTTCTGAAAACTTACGTAATCAAATCTTGGAACAGCTCCCTTTAAACTAATAAGATAAAGCTCAAAACTATCCTTAACACTAACCTCTACTGAGCCCATTCTAGATTCCAACGCAGTTCTAGCTCACAAAGGCAACTCATAAGCAACAACAGCATATCTTTTTAAAACCGCAAGCCTGTTCAACTCGCCTTTCCCTAAATTGGTATAAATATCTGACATAGTAAAATCTATTTTCTTTATCCTAAACTAAAAATGAAATTTAATACAGATAAATTCATTTTCAATCAAGACTTCATATTTAAGAATAACCGAATACATATAACCCCGTCAGGAAAGTCAAAAATTAAAAAATTAAAGAAATTAACTGGTTCCAGACTAGGCGCCGCTCTAGGTAACGATGATTTTAAATCCCCTTTTCAACTTTGATGCGATATTTTAGGAATGTATCAAGATGAATCAGACAGATATTTTCTAGATGCAGGGCAAATAATAGAGCCGAAATTAAAGGATTATGCTGAGAAAAAAATAGGCAAGAAATTCATATCTTACAATCCCAGAGAAATAAAGTTTGATCTTTTTTCAGACAATGAGATATTCGGAGGAATACCAGACGGAGAAGAAATAGATTCTCAGGGCAAAGTTGTCTCAATATTGGAGATTAAAACTGCTCAATTAGATAAATACAACTGAACTTTCAAAAACAATCAATACATGCTAGATTTAACAGATGGAAAGCCAACAGTAAAAACAAACGGAGGTGGGCTAGTTAAGTGATTCAAAAACGGAGAAGTAATAATTCCCAAAAACTATCAAGATCAACTCTCTCTATACCTTTATCTAAGAAAAATAAATAAGGGTTTTTTCTGTGTTGCATTCATAAAAAACGAGGATTATGAAGACCCAAGAAAAGTTCAATTTACTTCCGAATTCAACAGCTACAAAAATTATGATGTAGACAAAGAAATATCTCTACCTAGAAATGAACATATTTTGATTTGAAAAGAACACAATATAAACCTTGAAGAATTTCAAAAAACAATAGATTACGCAAAAAAATGATATGAAGATCACGTATTAAAAGGTGTAAGTCCTGAACTTGATGAAAAAGATCTAACTTGATTTAGATACGGTTATCCAGAACTTGGATAATGCTCAAATTATTTGCTACTAAGTTACTAAGTAAATTTCGAGAGTATCACTGTATAGCACTGTTTGTGCATGTGCAACCAGATTTTGATGCTTTCGCATCAGCGTTCAGTTTAAAGGGTTGATTAAAAGATAACTTTCCAGGAAAAGTTGTCTATTTGATAATACCTCCTAGGGTAATAAAACCAGAAGAACAATTTCTATTTCAACATGAAGATGAATTGCCTTCTGAAGAAGAATTAAAAAAATGCCTAGGGATTGTTGTAGACACTCCCAATCAAGAAAGAATATTGACTGATTTATATAAATACTGCAAAGAATTAGTAGTTATAGATCACCACCCTAAATCAAAACCCTTTTCAGATCTGGAATTTATAGATCCTACTTATCCTGCAACTGCACAAATACTATCTGAAATGTTCATATATTGAGAAAGCGAAGAAGGAGGAAAATATGCCTTTAAAGAAAAAATAGCTCAATATTTATACGCAGGGATAATCACAGATACAAACAATTTTTTAAGCTTATCTATGCTTCCATCAACATATCAAGTATTGGCAAGCCTAGTTTCTAAAGGATTAAATAGAGCATCAATTCACAACTGAGTATTTGTAAAACCCCTAATACAAAAACTATTAGAAATAAAAATATTAGAGAATTGTTACATAACCAAAAATGGACTTATATTTGCAATTGTCACTCCGAAGATGATGAATAAATACAAAATAAAAAATGTGCCTGCTATCATTACAATGCTTGAAAATATAAGTAATATTGAATGTTGAAGTGTATTGTTCTATGAACAATCAACAGACAAATGAAAATGTTCAATTAGATCAAAAGATCTAACTATCAATCAAATAGCAAAAATTTATGGAGGAGGAGGTCACAGTAAGATGGCAGCCGTAACTTTCGATAAAAAAAGCAATTACTATAAACTGCTTGCAACCTTAGATGAATATTTAGCAAATCACGGTTTCGCAAATGTAAGTCTATTAGAAAAGAAAAAAAACTGAAGATTATCTCTTATAAAAAGGCTCAAAAAATACAAGAGCCTTTAGTGAAAACAACCCGGAATAGTACCCAAGTGGTTGAAGGGGACGGCTTGGAAAGCTGTTAGGTAATTAACGTTACGCGAAGGTTCGAATCCTTTCTATTCCGCCATTTTTTAGTCTACTATTTGTTATAGGATAGACAAGGGGGGTGTAGTTCAATTGGCAGAACAGCGGTCTTCAAAACCGCGTGTTGTGGGTTCGAGTCCTTCCACCCCCGCCATTTTTAAATTTGCAAATAGATATTTCTACTGCTTCAATTCTCTTCATACTCTGTTTTCTAGGGATCCTAGTAACAGCGTTTTGAGCCATAGAGGCTATAAAAGCGGTATCGGACAAGTTCAAATTATCTGAAACATTTATTGGTGCTGTCTTTCTATCTGTAGGAACTTCTTTCCCTGAATTTGTTAATTCACTAAGTGCAGGATGATTAGATAGAAGTTACTTAGGCGGGAACGCAAGTACTATCCCCATAAATTCTGCTGAAAGCTTCTACAACATAACTGGAGCAAATATATGACAAGTTGTATTCTTAGCTGTAGTAATGATAGGTTTAGCCATCTACTACAAGATCAGAAAAAATGACCACGACATACAACAAATGGTAGACATCTTCTGAAAAGATTCCATACTTTCCTGAAAACTATTAATGCTAGAAACCACTATTCTGATATTTATTTTTTCTTGACCTCTAATCTTTCAATATTTAACAGTTGGAGGATTCAGTATGCTGAATCTTATCTTTTTAGGAATCTGGCTTTTCTACATTAGATATACCTATACATCAACTACTACTATCTCAGAAAAAGAAGAACCCAAGTATTTCACCAAATGCGGAAAACCTGCATTAGTAATTATCACATTATCTCTTTGAAGTTTATTTGGAGCTTTCTCATGCATAAATTTTCAATTAGCTTCCAAATTCCCTATGGATCCATCCACTTCCTTTGGAGTTCTTCTTTCTTTTGTTACTTCTTCTCCAGAATTCTCAGTTCTTTATTTCCTTCTTAAACAAAAAAGATACCAAATGGCTGTAAGTGGTTTCTTTGGATCTTCTCTATTTAACTTAACTCTTCCTTTCTATTCAAATCTAATTTCTCTAAATACTATTTTCGGCAAACAAAATTTCCACCACACAGGAACACACGAAATAACCTCTCAAAAAATAACAATATGACTATTACTAAATCTAATTCTTATCTTCTTATTTATCTTTACCTTTTGGAATAGAAAGAAATGAAGAACATCTATTATTGCCACAAATGGAACAATAATACTAACTATCTATGTTGTTGCGAATACACTACTTGGCTACACCTAGAACACAATTTGTTTCCATCCAAACATGACTTATGTCTCTTACATCTTTCGCAAACACCTAATTCGCATTTACTTATTTGTATTTCAGAGCCATCAATAACATCTAACTCACCTATATTAAGCAATTTCAATAAATCTAAATCAGATACTAAATTATCTTTTCCTAGAATCAACTTTGCCTCTACAGAACCAGATATTCTCCCTTCATTCTTTAAAGCTTCTATCTTCATATAAACTTCATTCTTTAGATCTCAAAACTTATTTCATTCCTGTTCATTTAATTCATATTCCCTATCCAGCTTAGTTAAAGGCTTAATCTTTTCTAAAAAAATACTTGTTTGTTTTGTACTATAGTAAGATCAAGCTTCTTCGGCTGTTTGAGGAATAAATATACTGTAGAAAAACAAATACTTTTCAAATACCTCTCCAACTATATTGATAATCTCCTTGTATTCAATAGAATTAACATCTCCGCAATACAAAACATCTTTACATATTTCCAAATATCAACTAGAGTAAGTATTCAAAAAATTAAGACTAGTTTTTATGGCCTTAAAAAATAAGAAATCAGACAAATATTTTTCTATTTGTATTCAACTATCTCTAAATAACTTGTAAATATATATATTTTCTGGTTTAGTTAAATTCTGAAGTACCTGCTCATCTAATGAAAAATTTGTTCCCAATAAAGACAACGAATATCTAAATACAGTATTTCTAATTTTTCTGTAAAGACTAACTGAATTTTCTATTGATTCTTGAGATATTTTTATGTCTTCTAAAAAATTATTCAAGCCAATTCATAACCTAACAACATCAGTTCCATACTTATCGATCAACTCAATAGGATCAACAACATTTCCTTTAGATTTGGACATCTTATTTCCTTCCTTATCCAAAACAAAACCATGACTAAGTAAAGTTTTGAAAGGAGTTCGATTATTCAAAATGATAGATATAGTTGCAGAAGAATTAAATCAACCCCTTAATTGATCAAACCCTTCTAAATAAAGATCAGCTCTTTCCTGCAACACCCTCCAACTACAACCAGAATCGAATCAAACATCCAAAATATCTGTAGATTTAGATAATTGATTACTTCCATATTGCTCAACTAAATCCGGATGTAAAAAATAATTTGCTGGTTTTTCAAACCAAATATCTACCCCTTCTCTTTTAAAAATTTCTATTATGTGTCTAATTTGTCTTAAATCTAATATTGGATTCCCTTCTTCGTCAAACAAAATAGGAATTGGAGTTCCTCAAACTCTTTGTCTAGATAAACATCACTCTTCTCTGCTTAAGATCAAATCCTCTAATTTTCCGCTTAATCAGCCCGGAAAACTATTTACTTGGCCTTTTATCTTCCCTTTTATATCATTCTTAAGTTTCGAAATATTGATAAATCACTGAGGAGAAGCCATATAAAGTAATGGCTTTTCAGTTCTTCAATCATGACCAACATTATGTTTAATAACTTCTTCTTTAAACAAATAGCCATTACTCTTCAGTCATTCAATAATCACATCTGAAGCCTTCAAATAAAACAAACCATTTATAGGTTCAAACTTGGTATTTAATTCAAAATGACCATCAGATTTAATTGCCGAATATATCCTTATCCCTTCTTTCAAACAAGCATAGTAATCCTCAAGGCCAAAACCAGGAGCCGTATGCACTAATCCTGTTCCTGTTCCTTTAACAACAAAATCAGCAGTTATTACTTTTCCAATTTCTTTAGTAATAGGGTTCTGATAACAAATATCTCTTAACTCTCTTCCCTTTAAAGAAAAAATCTTTTTGAATTTAAAACCTAATGTATCTGCCGCTCCTGAAAGCAAAATATACTGATGATTAGTTTCAATATCTTCTATCAATTCGTACTCAAATTCAGGATTAACGCAAATAGCTAAATTAGCTTCAAGAGTGTATGGAGTAGTTGTTCAAACTACAATCTAACATCTTTCTTAATAGAAACGTTTTCTAATTGACAATCAGAAACAACGGGAAACCAAAAATAAATACTTTTAGTTTCTACCTCCTTATAGATAATCTCTGATTCGGCTAGAGCTGTTCTAGATGATCAAGATCAAGCAACAGGCTTTAAATCTCAATAAATCAGATCTCTTTCTAAAAATTGGTAAAAGCAATCAAGTTCATTCTCAATAAAAGAATTATCTAAAGTCCTGTAAAAACGTTTGAAATCAGCTAACAAATGTAATCTTTGAAATTGTTCTTTTTGTTTAGATATTTGCTCTAGAGCATACTCTTTGCACAATTTTCTTTTTTCAACAGCGGATTGTTTTCCATAATTAAATTTTTTTTCTACCTTATTTTCTATTGGTAAGCCATGAGTATCTCACCCTGGCAAATAATCAATACAAAAGCCATTTATAGCTTTAAACCTCAAAACAAAATCCTTCAAAACTTTATTCAAAGCATGTCCTAAATGTATATTTCCGTTCGCATATGGCGGGCCATCGTGCAAAATAAAAGAAGGAGCATTATTTCTGGTAGAAAGCTGGTCATAAAGATTCTGAGAGGATCAAAAAGATTTAAACTTTTTTTCATTAGAAAGCAACGAAGCTCTCATCGGAAAATCGGTTTTAGGTATATTTAAAGTTTTTTTATATGGCATCAAAAAAAGGCAAATTAATTCTTATTGCTGGGCCTAGCGGAGTTGGAAAAAAAACCCTTATTGGGGAGCTTATAAAAGATTCCAGCCTTAATCTTATGTTTTCTATTTCTTGCACAACAAGAAAGAAAAGAACAGAAGAACAAGACGGAATAGATTACTTTTTTATTAGCAAAGAAGAGTTTCAAAGAAAGATAGATAATGGCCAAATGTTAGAATATGCACATTTCTTTGATAACTACTACGGAACTCCCAAAGAATGAGTGGAAGAAAAATTGAGTCAAGGAATTAATATTTTACTTGAAATAGAAACAGAAGGATTCAACCAAATTGTCGAGAAATATCCAGATGTTGTCTCTATTTTCATATTACCAACTTCTTTATCAGAATTGGAAAGAAGACTAAGAAATAGAGGAACGGAAGATGACCATGATATTTCAATGAGACTAAAAAAAGCGGAAAAAGAGATAATTGAAGCTAGCAATTTCAAATACCAGGTGGTAAATGACGATATTCAGAAAGCCGTGAATGAACTTAAAAAAATAATTACGAGCGAGTTGTAATGTCTGAAACTATTAAATGCATCTCTATTGACATTGATGGAACTCTGCTGAAAGCTGGTTGCTACGACAATTCCAAAATTTCTGAAAACAATATAAAAGCAATTAAAGATTTTTGTTCAAAAGAAAAGAACCAGATAATACTAGCAACAGGAAGAGACGTAGAGGAAACTAAAGAAGTATTTAAGTATCTGTGTAATCAAGGTTTGACAACAAACGATATTCCTTACTTGATCTGCATGAACGGCGGAATTATCTTAAAAACCACAGATTTAGAAAATCCTATCTTTCGACAGTGTTTCAAGTCAGAAGTCTGCAACGAAATAATTAGTTATTTAGAAGGGAAAAAATATAGTTTCTTCGTAACAAACAATCAAAACGAACTATATCACTCTAATCACATATTTTCTTTCCTGCTTTATTTAATAATCTTTAAAAAAAGATATCCGGAAAGAAAACTTCGCATGTTCAGCGATAGCTCAAACATTCAAAAAATAATGATAATTCTTAGAGCTCCATGGGTAAGAAAGTGTAAAAAGAAATTAGAAAAAGCGTCTTTTGCAGAAAAATGTTACTTCTCATCCGGAAACAAGTATTACATCGAAATCATTGATAAAGACGTAAACAAATTTTTTGCTATAGAGAGAGTTGCGAACAAGATGGGTCTTGAAGTAAATGATTTTGCTGCCATAGGAAATGAACAAAATGACATTATGTCGCTCGAAAATGTTTCTTTTGGTGTTGGAGTAGATCTAGATGCAAAACCAAATCACTTGAAATATGACAACAGCAAAATTCAATTTAAGGTAGATAACAAAAAAGGAGAAGCAGTACATGACGCAATATATGAAATGAAAAAACGAGATCTTTGATAATACAACGCTTCTGATTTCCGCCTCTTCAGGAGAAACTTCTATAAATGCCAAAGTTTATAAATATTGTCTAAATTATTTACAACAAAAAAAAATCAAATGTCAAACTTTAGATTTAAAAAAATTTAAGGCTACACCGATATTGTGTGATTCAAAACAAATACCTAAAGAAATTGAAGAAATTTATAAATGCATAAAAGATCCTAAACATTTAATCTTTTTTGTTCCAGAGCATAATGGTTACTTCTCGGCATTTTTTAAAAACATACTTGATTGATTAAGCCTCAAACAAAAAAACTTTCTAAAAAATAAAAAAATAATCCTTATTTCAGCAAGCACAACACAAAAAGATAAAAGAATCATGGAACCAGCAGCTCTAAATACTATGAAAATATTTGAACCTGAAAATATTGAATTTATAAATTTCAAAGAATACTCAGAAGAAAAAATTCCTAACTTTGTAAAAGCTATTTTTGTTTAAGTAAATATTTCAGACCATATATTTGTTGTACCAACCTTATAAGAAATAGGAACTAAAGCAACATTATCTAAAGACCTAGAGAAAATAACCTCATAATGATCAACTTGCTTATTTATATGAACAACCAATCTACTTAAATACTGTCCGTTTGAATAATATTCAAAGAGATCATTAACCTTAAACTTGGCCTTCTTAAAACTATCTTCTTTAACTAATAATTTCGCATAGTTATTACTCATATTCAACAAACTATTATGTTCATATTTATTGATCTTTACCATTTGTCCAGACAACAAAATAAAAGCTGCTCCAGATAAAAACAAATAAGCCTTATTTCCTACATCAATCATCTCTATTCTCAATTTTCAAAAACTTGTTGGTTCTCTTCATTTGCAATTTCTAAAAAGATCTCTTTCGAAATTTTTGAATGCTCTCTGGATAAATCAATTGAGTTAGAGAATAAAGCCTTTAGCTCAGGTGTATGCTCGCTACAAATTAAAAAATTTCTAGATGAAATAAAAGGAATTATTTCTTTATAAATCTTGAATCTGTTTTCTGAATTTATATGAGAAGCTATTTCATCTAACAAGAGAACTTTATTTTTATATTTCAATAAAGACAAAATATTTATTAATTGCCTTTGTCCAGAACTTAAATTCATGGAACTTTCTATATTTCTAGAGACATCTAAATTCATAGAACTACATATTTCTAATATTGATTTTTTTAAATTTGGGAACAATTTAGTAAATGAATCCAGGTCTAAATCTCCAGGGTCTATATAACTATCACTTATTTGATATATGCACAACTCTCTAAACAATGAATCATCAATACTAGAAGTCTCCTGATCATCAAACCAAACAGAAGGAATTGCCGGATTTAATTTTTTAACTATTATTTTGTAGAGAATTGATTTTCCTGTACCGCTTGGTCCATAAATAAAAGTATTGGGAACTATTTCCAAATTTAGATCATTGAAAATAACCTTTCCAGATAAACAAAAAAATAAATTCTTGATAGCTATCTTTTTAGGAATCTCTACTTTATTAGGGACAACTAAATCAAAAGTATCAACATTCAACATTTGTGAATATATTTTTTTGGAGTAGTCATATTTCACTCTAAAACCGTAGTAATTAATTAGAGAATTAAAAGATTTTCCAAGATGAAAATAGAAAAGATTCATGATCATCAAGTAACCAAAATCTAAATCGCCAACAAAAATATAGTAGGCCACTAAAGAAAAAACAAATACATAAACTAGATTATTTAAGTAAGAATTAATTTTGGAATAAATGTTTTGCCTAACATCTAAATCTTTGTGAACATCTAATTCGCCAAAATAATTCTCTTTACACTTCTCTCCTAAAGAACCTAATTTATAGGCGTTTACCTCTAGCTTTAATAAATTTTCTTGCGCATAAAGAAGCCTCTTTCCTTCATTTTGAAGTTCATTTAATACAGGAAAATACTTGAAATAAATCTTCTTAGATAATTTCCAAAAAACTGTCTGAACTAAAAAAGATCCAACAATCAGAATGACAAAATATCAACTATTACAAATTAAAAATATGCTTACTGCTACTAAAGTAAATACACTTATCAATCATTTATTTATGAACTCTGAGTGATATGTGGAAATATAGTCAATATGATCCTTAAGTAACAAAAATTGATTTTTTCCTAATTTGTGAAAATAAGAGTTCTTCTTTCTATTAAAGGTATCAACTAATTCTCCATATAAATCTTTGGAATACTTGTTCTTATTTTCACAAACTATTAACTCTTCTAAAAATTCTCCAAAATGAAATATTCCATAAACTAAAACAACGACAAACAAAACTTTTAAAAGATTAAATAATTCATGATTGCTCTGGACATGACTAAAGCTGTACCTAATTAGATATGTACTAGTAACAGACAGAAATAAAACAACTAAATTAATTACAAAAAGAAGAAATACATTTGAAACGTTTACTTTTTCCTTCTTAGAAAAATAATTAGTTTCAGCAAGGTTTTTCTGAATTGGCTTTACAGAAATAAATAAGTCCAACCATATTTCTTTAACTTCTTCTATAGAAAGAACCACTTGCCCAAGAGCAGAATCAAAAAGAGTTACTTTTTCTCCTTTCTTGTTAGCAATGGTGTAATGCCTCTCTCCGTTTCTATTTATTACTAAAACAAAATAATCTTGCGATTCATATTCTTTAAATTCATCAAAATCCATAGAATAGCTTTCCAAATGTAAGCCATAATTTTTATTAAGAAGCTCCAAATCTAAAATTGAAAGTCCTTCCTCCTTTATGTTCGCTTTTTGAAATAATTCTTCTTTAGAAATCTCTTTTTGAAAAAAATGTTGAATTAATGATTGTGTAACCGCGATACCGCAATCATTATTATTTGTCTGGTAATAAATCTTCATATGTTTGGCCCAAAGTCACCTGAAGTATTAATCTTCTACAAAACAAAAACATGATGAGAAAATTTAAAAAAAATTCATTTACCTGAAGAAAGATGCCATTTGAGCGGAGAAGAATTAATAGAACTTGTCAAAATCAATCAACTTTTAGAAATAGAAATTAGAAATATTCACTTGTTAAAAAAACTTCCTCTAAAAAAAATGATCGACTTTCAAAAATTAAAAAAGGCATTCTTCAGAGAAAATCCTTACTCCTACGGAATACCAATAAAGAAAAATAATGAAGATTAAAAAACTAATAGTTCACTATTTATATAATTCAGCTAGGTTGATTGTTTATTCTTAGATCAATACCATTTAGAGGAACAAATAATTATGATTTATTAGTCGTCAGAGACGCGCTCTTTGGCATGGACTTTTTTGCCTATGCCGGAGTCATAATCATGTTTTGGGCTAATTCCCTTTACATGTATCATGGATTTATAAGGATTACAAAGAGTGAGTATGCTCACATTATGAATCTGAATAAGTTGGAAGACAGCATCATAGAAAAAATCATGGAATTCCTAGATAAATTAGGCATTAAGAGTGTAGACAACAGAAAAAATCAAAAACTTTTTGAAGCTATAGAAAAATTCAATTGAAAAAACTGTCTTTATTGTTTTTTATGAACAATGATATGACTTTTCCCTAGACTAATTTTCTTGCTCATATTTGTTCAAATCAAAAAAATACTGGTTAGATTATTCGTAAGAGTGACTCTATTAGTAAAGTGTGGTAAAAATTTATTATTAAATTCTTTACTATTGAATACCTGATCGAAGCTCAAAGACGAACAATGAAGAAGCAAGATCTGAATAAACTAAAGATATTCAATCTAGGAATTTCTAAAAAATACGAAAAAAAATTACCCTACATAAATGTTCCTACTAGAGCATCAAAAACTTCAATGTGTGAAGATTGATGTGAAATAAGCATAGCTACTGTTGAACCAGTAATATCAAATATCTATTTCTCTCACAGAGGATGTCTGCTATCGAGAGCATGCATAAATGCCATTCTTCATTCAATAGAAAATAAAACAAAAGATGAAGCTTTAAATATTCTTTTTTCTTTCAGAAAAATGCTAAGTACAGGTATAGCAAGTCCTTCTCTTCCAGAAGAATTAAAGCTTTTTTGTAAATTTTCAAAATTTCCTTCTAGAAAAGAATGTTTACTTCTAGGTTGTAACCTTATTGTTGAAGAGTTAAATAGCAGAAGTTGTTTTTAGGATCTCATATCTCTTTAAATAAGAAAAACAGATACCTAGTTGGTGTTGTTGAGGAATCAATATACAACGGCGCCACTACTTTTATGATTTTCACTGGAGCTCCACACAACAAAAAAAGAGAACCTATTTCCTCTCTTTTCTTGGAAGAAGCAAAAGAATTAGGACTTAAACATGGAATAGATTTCAAAAACTGTGTTGTGCATGCCCCATACATCATAAATTTGGCAAATCCTAAACCAGAAAATCAAGATTTCAACATAGACCAGATGGTTTCAGAAGTAAAAAGAACAAATGAGATGGGAATCCCTTTCATTGTGTTACATCCAGGTTATCACGTAGAACAAACATGAGAAGAAGGGATGAAAAGGCTAATTAATAATTTAAAAATAGTTCTAAAAAGAATAGAAGATACGAATGTGACAATATGTCTAGAAACTATGCCAGGCAAGAAAAATCAATTAGGTAGCACATTTGAAGAATTAAGCGAAATAATAAAAGGATGCGATAACCATAAGCAATTAGGCGTTTGCTTAGACACTGTGCACATGCATGACGCAGGGTACGATGTTATAAATAGAGACAATCTATTTAATAAGATAGATTCGATAATTGGATTAAATAGGGTAAAAGTACTGCACTTAGGCGATTCCACTAGCGAAAGGGGAGGAAGAAAGGACAAACATGCTAATTTTGAATATGGAAAAATTGGATTTAAACCACTCTTAGAATGAGCTTATGATCCTTTCTTTGCTAATATGCCAATAATTATTGAAACACCTTTTTGAATTTCCAAAGAAAATAAAAAGAAGACTATGTCTCCATATAAACATGAGATAAGACTAATAAAACAGAAAAAATGAGAACCGATTCCAGAAGAGTTAAATTACAGACCTAGATAAATATGACATTAAAAAGCATTAGTCAACTGTACAACGGACTTTGTTTAACAGTAAAAGAGCATGTTCATCAAAAAACCCCTCTTTCTGAGTTCTTAATAGATTATTCAGGGATAACCGCCACTTCAACCGGAAAAGTAGGTGAATTTATTGGTCAAGAAAAATATTCAGGATACATAGGAGATTTATCTGAGGAAGGAGATATTCATATTCTGATTACTAAAGTATCAGGAATGCTTTTAAAGCTGATGCTTATTCAAAAAATGAAATTAGAAGAAGCAGATATATACACAAGTAAAACGATTCAAAATTCTATAGAACATTTGATCTTGCAAATGAATCGTTTAACTGTTAGAGAGCAAGAACAATTGTCTAAATATATTGGAGAAGAAAGATGAAACGATTTAGTTAACAGACTAAATATAGGGCTAATTAACAGTTTCTCAGCTTATGAAGACAGCATGATGGATAGAGCTCTTTGATTATTCCAAATCATTAATTTCAGGAGAACTAAAGAATGGAAATGATTCAGATATAGAAGTTGCATAAGAAATCAAGAAATAAAAGCAGAAATCAATCAGTTATCAAAAAGAGGGGTTGACAGAATGATGGAGATAATTTCTAACGAAGAAAGTCCAAAAGTAGACTTATTCCCCTACATAGGACATCAAGGCGAAATAATTGTTGAACCCGACCTGAAAATAAATGACAAGGTATTTTTAATTTCTTCAAATAGCAAATCTTTAAAAAAACCCAAGTATATAGCTGTTTTGAATGCCATTCAACTCCTATCTTCTGAAACAGGAGTAGAGGTAAATGAAAAATATATTTATTGCATAAGATGAGACCAGTTGCTGAAAATATCCTAATTGAGTGAAAAACAAAAGATTTTCTTCCTATGAAAGTAGAGAGATGTGCAAATGATGGTGTTTTCTGGAGTTTGTAAAGTTAATTTTTTTCTTTGTAGCAATATTTATAGAAGACAAAGCAACACCTATAGTTTTCCTATTCTGAATATTAGCTTTTTTAACAGCTCTATCTTGATACAAAAGCTTTCCTGTATTTAAGGAAATAACCAATTTTTTACTAATAGAAGATGAAGAAGATACTAGAAAGTACCTACTAAAAATCAGAAATATTTTAATTTTGTTATCATTCTTAGATTTACTGCCTTTTATACCTTTAATTCAGGCAGCACTAAGGTACAAATACTATAAGTTAGAAGACCATACTATCTTTATTTTCCAGGAAATAAGAGATAAATATAGACAGAAATTCACAACTTACTAATGAAATTCGAAATTTTACTAAGTTCAATAGTTATTCTTGTAATTACCGCAGTTGGTTTAGCATCAAGCTCTTACACTAAGAACTCTGCTTCTAACATAACTAATGGATCAGAAGGTCAAATAGTGTTTTCTAGAGAACAAAAAGAGGAGAAAAAACCAATTTTTAAAAAGGACGAAGTGAGTGTTGGAACTTCATAACAACATGTCAGGCCTTACTTTTAGAAAGCACCATAAATCACTCCAGGAATGAGAAAGTCTTAAGCCCCTAACTAAACGACTTAGAAGAACAGTAAGAGGGTGGTGAATGACTATTCTCTATCTGTGAGGTATGACCATTGGCTTATTGGTTTGTGCTAAAAAATTTGATACACAAATTACTTGAATCGCCATTGCCTTTATTCTTCACGTAATCATAGTTTTAGTGATTTATTTCAAAAACAACAAAAGGAATATGCTCCTGTACACGACCTTGCAGGAATATAGCAATATTCAAAAATTAGACGCCTTAGGAGAATCTTATAGAACTTTAGTAGTCTTTACAAGAATAATCATTGTCTTAGATGCTTTTCTATGGCCTGTAATATTTCCAATCAAGTTCGTCTTCTGAATTATGTACAGAATGTTTACTCTAAGAATATGACAAGTAAAAAAAATGATCATCAAAGGTAGTCTTGAATTAATTCCAGACGAAGAAGAAATAGCTGCAGATCCTTTTTATAGCTTTCTAATAAGAGAAGGTTTATATGAAGACTCTTTAGCTATGGGTAAATTCAATTCTTTCGAAGAAGAATTAGAAGAAAACTTAGCTCCTGTAAAGAAAACTGAAGATGTTGAAGAGAAAAAAGAAGAAACTAATGATGAGAAAAAAACAGAAGTTAAAGAAGAGGAGAAAGAAGCAACAAATAACAATGAACAACAAAAGAAAAAATGATAAACAGTGAGAACTATCCAATTACCAGGAAATACATATTTTTTGGCTTTCTAGAGAAACAAGATAGATTAGTCAGAAGATGATTGAAGATAGAGCTGTGAATAATAGTTCTTTTATCTGTAGCACAAATAGCAGCTATCAATCATTCCTACTCTATGCTTGCCATGTGAGTTATATATCCCTTAGTGACAATTATCTTGGCAATAACAGGAACTCTAAAGAATATAAGGTTCTATAGACTATCTAAAAAAGCTAGCGAATTAATCTCAAAACACAAAGACCAATATTTAAAAGATATATTCAACAAATCTCCTCAATTTCTCAGATACATAATTTTTTTAGATACCCTTTATCCTATTTCATGACCAATCAGTTTCCTATTCAAACTAGCTTTTGTTAGAAATGTATATAGAATGAATATGCTTATGTTTACAACGCAAATGATATAAAATTTATTAGAAATTATGTTGAAAATAAGACTTTCAAGAGGAGGAAGGAAAGCATTACCTATTTATAGAATAGTTCTTATAGATTCCAGAAAAAAAAGAGATGGAGCCTATTTGGATCTATTAGGAACATACAATCCATTCAGCAAGGACATAAAACTAGATTTGGAGAAGTATTCTAAATATCTTTCAACTGGGGCGCAGCCTACAAATATAGTTAAGAGTCTTCATAAAAAAATCACTGAAGCTAATAATTAATGAACAAAGAGGAATTAAATAGCTACATAAGCGCTTTTCAATTCAAAGAAGGTATTCCTGAAATAAGATCGGGATACACAATCACTGTATCAGAAAGAATCACAGAAGGTAAAAAATCTAGGATTCAAAAGTTTCAGGGAATAGTAATAAGCAATCATCACAAAAAAAGAATTACACATAATGTTCTATTAAGAAAAAAATTAGACGAATTTTGAATAGAGAAAAGATTTTTCTTGCACTCTCCTTTAATAGAAGAAATAAAAATAGATAATCTAGCTAGAACAAGAAGGGCGAACCTTTACTACTTAAGAAACTACAGAGGATTAACTGAAAGGCTAAGAAGAATGAGAAAAAGAATACCTGTCAAATCGAAAACAGAAAAAGAGTAGTGAAATTCACTATTCTTACTATCTTTCCATCTTCATTAGAGAGTTATATAAATAGCTCCATAATACAAAAAGCCTCTAAGAAAGGTTTAATAGAGATAGAAGTAATAAACATAAGAAAGAAGCCATGACAACAAGTTGATGACTATGCATACGGAGGAAAATCAGGAATGGTTTTAAAAATAGAACCAATAGTTGAAGCTTTAAAAGAACATCAATTACTAGACAAACATATAGTTTTGTTAACACCAACAGGTACTACCCTAAAACAATCTCTAATAAAAGATTTAGTTAAGCATAAACATATAGTGATGATATGCGGTCACTATGAGGGCATAGATGCCAGAATAGAGAACTATATTTCACAAGAAATATCAATTGGCGACTACGTATTAACTTCTGGAGAACTCGGAGCAATGGTATTGCTAGATAGCATAACTAGACTAGTTCCTAATGTAATAAATCAAGAATCCTTACAAACAGAATCCTTTGATTGTGATCTACTAGATTTTCCAGTTTATACAAGACCTCAAGAATTTGATGGTCACAAAGTTCCTGACATATATCTAAATGGAAATCACAAAGAAATAGAAAAATTCAGATTAAGAGAGCAAGAAAGAATTACCAAAGAAAAAAGGCCTGATCTGTACAACAAGTATATAGATAAAAAAAGAAAAAATTTGAAATATAAAAACTCCTAATTCTCTTTAAAAGAATACATTTTTTTTGTAAATATAATTTTATATTGCCAATATCTAGGCAGGTGTTGATTGCTGGCTTATTTCTATAAGTTAGAGGAAAGTCCTTACTTCCACAGTCCTGAAATGGCTGTAGTGTTGATGCAGACACATAAAAAATAAAGTCTGACGCTTGAAAAAGTGATGGCGAGGATAAGGCTAAGGGAAACTACTACCTTATTCTTGTAAAGTGCCACAGAGACGAGCTATATGGAAACATATAGGTGAAACGCGGTAAACCCCTTCAGGAAGAAACCTAAATTACGGTCAGGGAGTTCTATCGAAAGAAATAAATGGAGATAGGAAATACTTTCTAAGTATTAGATTAATTATCAACCTTAGACAAAATAAGGCTTACTAAGCCTAATATTGGCTATTTTACGAAAATCTTTTCAAACATTTCAGTGTAATGTTTAACAGGAATAAACTCAACTTTCTCCTTAACATCATCAGGAATATCGCTTAAATTCTTAGTATTTTCATCAGGATAGAAGATAGTATCTACGCCCCCTCTAACAGCCGATATTACCTTTTCTTTTAAACCACCAATAGGCAGCACTTTTCCACGCAAAGTAATTTCTCCAGTCATTGCAATTTTTGAAGAAACTGGTTTATTCAAAAAAGAAGAAATAAGAGCTGTTGTAATAGTAACTCCAGCTGATGGACCATCTTTAGGAACACCTCCGGTAGGAACATGCAAATTAATGTCTATATTATTTCAATCTATCTCTTGATTCTTAAGACCAAATAATTCTTCATTAGCTCTAACATAAGCTAAAGCTACATTTGCAGATTCCTTCATAGTATCCTTCAAATTACCAGTCAAAGAAAGTCCTCCCTTTCCTGCTGTATGATTGACTTCTATAGGCAATAAGTCTCCTCCAAAATCTGTATACGCCATACCATTAACCACTCCAGGAATACTCTCATCGTCCTTTTTAGTCACATCATATATCTCATAGTCAAGGTAAGTCCTTACCTCTACAGGAGTAATAACAGATACTTTGTTCTTATCTACTACTAATTCCTTAACAACTTTTCTAGCTATTTTTTCAATATTTTTCTTAAGATTTCTAACTCCTGCTTCTCTGGTATATCTCTGAATAATGAACAACAAAGCTTCATCAGTAAACTGCAAATCATCTTTTTCCAATCCCACACTATTAAGAACATCAGGAACAACATGTTCTTTAGCAATATTTAACTTTTCTTTTTCAGTATAGGTTCTAAGATGAATTACTTCCATCCTGTCTCATAAAGGATCAGGTATGTTTTCTTCATAGTTAGCAGTCGCAATAAACATAACTTTAGATAGATCAAAATCCTCTTCCAAATAATGATCATTAAATTCAGTATTTTGTTTGGGATCCAGAATCTCTAAAAGTGCATGAACAGGATCTCCATGGTATCCAACAGAAATCTTGTCTATCTCATCTAACAAAAAAACAGGGTTCTTAACTTTTGCTTGTCTTAAACCTCTAATAATTTTTCCAGGCATAGAAGCCACATAAGTTCTTCTGTGTCCTCTAATTTCTGACTCGTCATACAAACCTCCAAGAGAAATCTTCACAAATCTCTTTTTTAAAGCTTTAGCTATCGAGTGAGCCAAAGATGTTTTTCCAACCCCAGGAGGCCCTACAAAACAAATTATGGTTCCTGTTTCTTGCTTAGATTTCTTCTTAACAGCTAAAAACTCAATAATCCTGTCCTTAATTTTTTCCAACCCAAAATGACTATCATTCAAAGTTTTCTGAACCTTTTTAAGATCTGTCTCATCTTGAGAAACATACATTCAAGGAAGATTCAACAATCAATCTAAATAACTTCTAATAACAGTAGCTTCGTTTGAATAAGAAGAACACATCTCAAACCTCTGCAATTCTTCCCTAGCCTTTTCTATTACATTGGGAGGAAAATGACCTTTCTCCAATAAACCTCTTATTCTCTTAACCTCTATTTCTTTTGAAGAAGAATCTCCTAGCTCTTCTTTAATAACTCTTAATTTCTCTCTAAGGTAAAACTCTTTTTGCTGTCTACTTATATTCCTGGTAACTCTTTTAGAAATTTTGTCTTCAATAATCGCCTGCACATCATCACCAGTTGGCAAATCAAAAATATTTATTCCTCTCTTATTCTTTTTTCCCTCTATAGAAAGCATCAAATTCAACCTATTGAATAGATCAGGATCGCACAAAAGAAACTTTTTAGCTTCTAAAACACCCTTTCGATCCTTCTCTCAAGCATCCGCAATTTTGTCTATTATCTGCTCTAAATCTCCACTACTATCTCTCAAAAGCTTTACTAATATTCTTGTCTTATCCTCATCTTTGGACAAAGAAAGACCTTGCTTTCTAAATACTTTTAAAATGGCTGTTTTGCACTTATTCCTGTTTGGTTGCCTGGTTCTAACTAATCTACATTCCGAAAATCAAACACCAACTCCTTTTTCTCCGCCGACTTCAACAACTTTAGACTCGCAAGAAGAAATCTTTGCTCTGCTTAAACCGCGAATTACTAAAACAGTTCTACTTCCTCCGGCCTCCCTAAACTCCTCTAAAGATAAAACATCACAAACAACACCTATATCAAGAACATCGCCTTTCTCTAAATTAGAAGTCTTTAACTTTTTGGTTGAAGTTATCAACAGCCTGCCACCATATTTCTCCAAAGATAATCTGACAGCATCAATGTTGTAAGCCTTACATATTTCTAATTCCCTCTGTATATTGGGAAAAACAACATCATCCGACAGGATGATTGTAGGCAAACATTCAGGCATAACCGCATACAAAATCTACTTTTTGGGATTATTTTAGCAAATGATCAAATTAATTGCTAAATTTTAACCTTTGATCCAAAAGCCTAAAAACCTTAAATTGCAGGATAAATTCTTGAAGAACTTCTTCCTGACAATTAAATACGCTCTCTACTTTTTTATAACCATATATTCAAGGATTCTCTTCAATATGTTTAGCAAATGCACCTTTATCTTCTTCTGCGACTGTTATTTTCTCTCTTTCAGCAACAGCTTTAAGAACCAAAGAAGAAGTTAAATTATGAACATGATCAATAAAAACCATTTGAAATGTAACTTTATTTCCTGGATTCCTTGATAACTGGTTATAAGTTTTATACGCTTCTCTTCTTATATTCTCCACTGGAAAAGGTTCCAATTTATGAGAAAACAACCACCTAAGAATATCCCTATGTCTAACAACCCCGTTGTACTCTAAACTGCTGCTCTTAACTTCTGCGGCAAATTCTTCAACCGTTACCGAAGAATCAAATTTAAGTTCTTGAAATGCCTTCTCTATATCAGATTTCCTATTATTCTCAACAATTGAGATAGTAAAATCAACCTCATCCTCGCCAAAAGCTACTTTCACATTTTTCTTATCCCCTACTTTAGATCCAATAATAGCATCCACTATTTCACGCTTCTGTTTTGTTGTAGACAAATCCAACCTCAAAATATCATAGGTATATTCGCCTAAGACTTCTCCTTTAGAGTTCTTAGCTACCAAAGATACAAAAACAACACTATCTTTTGTTACTTCATCATCCTTGCAGGAAACAAGGCAAAGATCTTCAGAATTTTCCATATACTCAAAAAAAGTTACAATTTCAGAATAATCATGCAGTTCCACTGATGGCATCTTTTCAAAAGTAACATCAAACACCATTTTTCAAGTCTGCTGATTAAATTCAGTTATTTCGCTCTTAATTGGAAAACCAAAAATCTTTTCATCTAATTCTTTGTCTTCAGTCGCAATCTCTCTAACAGAAGAATCTATTATTCTGTTAACAACTCTATGCAACTCATCTTTTAATCTGTCTCTATTTTTTAAATAACTAATAACCATATCAATAGGGGCATGTCCTTTTCTAAAGCCAGGCACAGATATCTTCTTCGCAACATTAACAATATGGCTAGCATAAATAGCCTGACTCTTTTCTGAATCAGCCTCTATGCTGACTATAAAATGGCCTCCATCTTCCTTAACATTCAATATCTTCATTCTCCTGAATTATTTTTTATCTTCTTGTCTAGGCTTTACTAACTCAAAGTAATCTATCAGTAATAGAAAAGCAGCATATGAATCTATTGAATGTAGAGAGCTATTTTTGCTTATTCCCAACTCTTTCAAAATTCTTCTACTTTCTACAGTAGTGTTAGTTTCTCTAACCAATATAACTTTTCAATCTGTTTTAGCTTCTATCATCTTAATAGCCAATTTCACTAATCTCTTCATCTCTACATTTCTGTAATCATTATCTTCCCAGCTTCCAATGACCACTTTATCTATCTCATGAACTTCATAACTACGCTTTTTAAGAATATAAATCAATTCATCAAATCACTTATCTGGGCAATGTTCCAACTTTACTTCAATTTTTCTAAGAGGAGTAATCAACTCTAATTCCTCACTAGAAATTGCCAAACCAGTCTTATTTCTTCCTACATCTATTCCAAGGACTCTCATTACGACCTGGAAAAACCGTCAATTAGTAATTAAACAGACTACTAAAGGAGTTTGGATCAGTAACTATTTCATCTGGAGTTTTTAAACCTGTTCCAGCAGGAATTAAGTTCCCAACCATAATGTTTTCTTTTAAAGATCTTAGATAGTCAATTTGACCTTTCACTGAAGCATCGGTCAAAATCTTCTTAGTATCTTGGAAAGAAGCAGCAGCTAAGAAAGAGTTTGTTTTTTCTGGCGCTTCCTCTAGACCAAAAATAATATTCACGCCTATAGGAGGAGTTTTATTATCTAGCAGTAACTTGGTGCACTCTTGAACAAACACTGTGTAATCGACAATTTCATTCATAACCCACTTTGAATCATTAGGTGAAAGAACTTTCATTTTTGAAGTCAACTGTCTAACGATAATTTCAATGTACTTTTCAGAAATATCAATACCTTGAATCCAATAAACTTTCTGAACTTCTTGAACAATGTAACTTCTAACAGCATCAATGCCCAACACTTCAAGAAGTTTTTTCAAGTCTACGCAGCCATCACAAAGTCTTTGACCCAACTCAACCCTCTGACCTACTTCTACCAACACAGGCAAGTTCAAATCGATTGCATACTCTCTGGTATCTATATCATTCTTAACAGTTATCACCTTCTCTCCTTCAGTAATCTCAATGTTATGAACTATTCCTGCAATCTCGCTAATAACTGACTGTTCTCATTTTTTAGGAGTAACAATTTCCAATAATCTTTTCAATCTTTCAAAACCTTGGGTAATATTAGCCTCGCCGGCAACACCACCAGAGTGGAAAGTTCTCATGGTAAGCTGAATAGCTGGCTCACCAACTGATTGAGCTGAAATAACCCCAACAGCAGCGCCTACATCTATTAGTTTCTTGGTTGTTAAATCAAATCCAAAACATCTCTGACAGACACCTTGTTGCTGTCTACAATGCAGAACAGATCTAACTTGTACTCTTGTAATTCCAGCTTCAGCAACCTTATTAGCTAAATCAGCTGTAATCGGCTCATTTGCAGCAACAATTATCTCCCCTGTTTCTGGATGAACTATATCTGTATAAGCGCATTTATACATAATTCTTTCTTGAAGAGTTTTGATTGGGAAATTCTGAGCATCATCAATAATCGCCTCAATAAACAATCCCTTATTACATCCACAATCCTCAGACTTAACTATTACCTCTTGAGCAGCATCCACAAGTTTTCTAGTCATATAACCTGATTTAGATGTTTTCATCGCTGTATCTGTCATACCCTTTCTCGCACCATATGAAGAATTGAAGTATTCAATAACAGTTAAACCCTCTATGAAAGATCTCTTAATAGGAACCTCAATAATATCGTGAATAACCTTAGCATCCAAGTTCTGATCATAGTTATATGATCTGTTCATTAACCCCCTCATACCTGACAACTGAATAAAGTTTGAAATATTACCCCTAGCACCAGATCTCGCCATGATAATAATTGGATTATTTTTGAATTCTGCGCTATTAAGAGCAGTCTTAATATGATCAGAAACCTTATCTTTTACCTTAGATCAAATAGAAACAACATTTTTATATTTCTCATCATTAGTAATCAAACCTTTTTTAAGGTATTGTTTTTGTTTCTCAACCTCAAGATCAGCCTCCTCAATAAGAGCATATTTTTCTGTAAACTGCGGAACATCAAAAGCTGAAATAGTAGTACATGAATGGGTTGAATATTCAAATCCTAAATTCTTAATTTCATCTAAAACAGGAGCCAATTCAACGCATGTGTAGTTGTCATGAAGATCTTCAATCAAAGAACTAATAACTCCCTTGTCGAAAGGATCTTTATCAACATAAGAAGCTAAAGCTGACTCTCTATCAACAGGACCAGTCAAAATATCGTTCTCATTCACAGACATATTCTTGCTTTCAGTCACATACTTGTAAGTGTCAGGCAAGATCTGATTGAAAATAATCTTTCCAATAGTTGTCATCACCACTCCGCTCTTAGGGAATTTTCTTTGAGGGAAACTACTTGTAGGAATAAATACCACAGAATGAAGTTCCACTTTTTCCATTTGATAAGCAACAATTGCCTCTAAAGGAGTAGCAAACATAGTACCACTACCTTTTCCTGACTTATCTTCAGTGGTCAAATGATAAATACCTAAAACCATATCTTGAGAAGGAGTAACAATAGGCTTACTATCCTTAGGCCCTAGAACTTGTCAAGGAGCCAATAAAACAGACCTTGCTTCATGAATAGCCTCCTTAGACAAAGGCAGGTGAACAGCCATTTGGTCACCGTCAAAGTCAGCGTTAAAAGCAGTAGTTACAAGAGGATGCAAACAAATAGCTTTACCCTCAACCAATATAGGTTCAAAAGCCTGAATACCCAATCTGTGAAGAGTAGGAGCACGGTTTAGAAGAACTGGTCTCTCTTTAATAACTTTATGAACGACAGGTCAAATCTCATCTGATTGTTCAGAAATCATCTTAGCAGCAGTTTTTATATTAGGCGCGATTGGCATGCATTCATTCCCAAGATCATCAACTTTTCTTATTAATTCACCAATAATAAAAGGTTTAAATAAAGAAAGAATTAACAGAATAGGCAATCCTACTTGGTACATCTTCAGCTCAGGACCAACAACAATTACTGACCTACCAGAGTAGTCAACCCTTTTACCAAGCAAGTTCTGTCTAAACAATCCTTGCTTACCTTTCAAATGATCAGTAATAGATTTAAGAGGATGCTTGTCTTTAGCAGTTAAAGGTTTTTTTCTACCCGCATTATCAATCAATGAATCTACAGCCTCTTGCAACATTCTTTTCTCATTATTAGCAATAATATGAGCAACGTTTAACTTAAGAATTCTTGCCAATCTATCGTTTCTAACAATAATTCTTCTATAGAAAGTATTGATATCTGAAGCAGTAAATCTACCACCTTCCAACTGAATAATAGGTCTTAAATTAGGAGGGATAACAGGGATAACCTTAAGAATCATTCACTCTGGTCTGTTTCCAGATTCTCTAAATCATCTAACTACTTGCAATCTAGCTAATATTTTTCTAACCTTAGGATCAGAATAATTTATTTGAGAACTTGCGTTCAACTCCTTAGTCAACTTAAACTCTAAAGATTCAAGATCGATTTTCTTAAGTAGCTCATAAATCGCTTCTGCACCAATACCAACTCTAAGACCAGTATGCTTTTCAAGATATTCAAACATATCCATAATTGAGAAAGGCAGATTGGAATTTGTCAATGCTTTGTAATAAGCTCTACCTTGTTGATAATCCATATTCATGTGATAATTAGTTGGATTTTCCTTAGAAATTCCTTCATAAATATTTCTAAGCAGGCTTCTCAACTTAGCTAAAGAAGGCGCAGAAGCTTTTGATCCTGAAACATCAATAATCTCCAATTCATTAAATAAAGGCTTATCTTCTACTTGGGATGTCCCAGAATCAAGAACAATGTAATTATTAAAGTAAACAACTTCCTCAACATTCTTATATTTGATACCCAATATCAAAGAAATTTTCGCAGGCAAAGGCAACTCTTTAATCATCCAAATATGAGCAACAGGACAAGCCAACTCGATATGACCCATCCAATCCCTTCTAACTAATGACTGAGTAATACATACTTTGCATTTCTCACATCTCTTGCCTTTATATTTAACCTGTTTGTACTTACCACAAGAACACTCATAATCTTTTATAGGGCCAAAAATTGCTTCACAGAAAAGACCATTCTTTTCTGGCTTAAGAGATTTGTAATTAATAGTTTCAAAAGTCGTAACTTCTCCTTTTGATAAAGATCTAATATATTCAGGAGAAGCTAAACTTATCTGCAATCCTTTAACTGTAAATTCATTTGCATTCACAAATTTACTTCTATCAGTAGAAGTCGGATGTATTTTTGTACTTGAAACTTGTGTTTTATTTACTATCGCCATAAAGTCTTTTAGTTAGTTTTACTATTTTTTCTACTTATAGCCATTGAAAAATCATTTGCAACTGTCGCACTTCTAGTTGGTGGTAAACCTCTATTTGAAGAATTATCTGGAGCCACAGTAACAGTATCTCTACTTAATTGTTTCTCAATGAACTCATGACAACTAATAAATTTGTTCTCATCTCCATATTGAACATTAATTTTCATGCAAGCACCTTCCAGTTTTTTAATTAAAAGTTTAAATGACTCAGGAATATTAGGTGTAGGAAGAGGCTGCTTCTTGATGATGGAGGAGAAAACAGACTGTCTCGACTGAATATCGTCAGACTTAATAGTTAGCAACTCTCTTAAATTATAAGCAGCACCATAAGCTTCAAGAGCTCAAACCTCCATCTCACCAAACCTTTGACCACCATTTTGACATTTACCACCAAGTGGTTGCTGTGTAATTTTTGAGTAAGCACCTACAGATCTAGCATGAATCTTGTCATCTACCATGTGATCTAGTTTCAACATGTAAATAACTCCAACCGTAATCGGTTTCGCAAACTTCTCTCCAGTTCTACCATTAATAAGTGTGAACTTACCATTATTCGTAGCAGGGTCTATCTCAGCTTCTTTCATAATATCCACCAAGTCTTTATGTGTCACACCTGAGAAAACAGGAGTTGAAATCCTTATATTTAAGTCATCAACAGACATACCTAACTTAGACAAAATAATTGTGAAATTAACTTGACTCATTTCTTTAGCATCATTAAGAGTTTTCACGCCTATTTCTGACAAATGATCTTTCATAACCTTAAATAATCTATCAGTGGTCTCAGGATCCAACCCAAACACGCTACTTGCCAATTCCTTATTTCCTTCAAAATAAAGCTCCAACAATCGTTTAAACACCATTTTTCTGGCAGCAAAACCAAGATGTGTCTCCAGAACTTGCCCAATGTTCATCCTTGAAGGAACACCAAGAGGGTTAACAATAATGTCAACAGGAGTTCCGTCTTCTAGATAAGGCATATCCTCTCTTCTAGCAATCTTGGAAACAATACCCTTATTACCATGTCTACCAGCCATCTTGTCTCCAACTTGGATTTTCCTTTTTTGAACGACGAAAACCTTAACAACCTCAATTACATCATCATTCAACTTATCATTTTTGTAAATAGAAAATCTCATAATTTTCGTAACAATACCTCCGCCACCAGCAGGGACTCTCAGCGAACTATCCTTAACAGATTTAACTTTTTCAGAGAAGATAGCTTGCAATAATCTCTCTTCTGAAGTTTGCTCAGTAACAGCAGTAGGAGAAGTCTTACCTACCAAAATATCACCTTCTTTAACCTCCGCACCAACCATAATAATTCCGTTCTCATCAAGATATTTCTTTTCTGAATCTGTCACATAAGGAATCTGTCTAGTTATCTCTTCATCACCTATTTTTGTTCTCATACATTCAACAACATGTTCCTGAATATGAATAGACGTATAAATATCCTCCTCTATCAATCTAGAAGACAAGATAATTGCATCCTCATAGTTGTACCCATATCAAGTAGTAAACGCAACAAGTAAATTTTGACCAAGCGCTAATTCCCCATTTTGCATAGCAGGACCATTACATAAAGCCTGACCCTTAGTTACTTTTTGACCTACCCTAACTAATGGATACTGATTTTTACATGTACTATGATTTGATCTTTCAAATTTATAGAATCTAGTATTCTCAGTTCCTAAATCGGATTTGTCATACTTAACTGTCACAGACTTTCCATCTACATGAGTAATAACCCCATCCCCTTTAGCTAAAACAACTAATCCTGAGTCAGTAGCAATCTTATGTTCAACTCCAGTTCCTACAATAGGAGACTTAGGAGATAACAAAGGCACAGCCTGTCTTTGCATGTTCGCACCCATCAATGCCCTGTTAGCATCGTTGTGCTCCAAGAAAGGAATCAAAGATGCAGATATAGAAACTAACTGATGACAACCAACATCTATGTAATCTACCAATTTAGAATCAACGGTCTCAATAGAATCCTTGTATCTAACAGTTACAGAACCAATTAACCTATTTTCAGAGTCTCTAGGAACATTAGCTTCAGAAATAATGTAATACTCTTCTTGAAGAGCAGACAACCAATGCACTTCGTCTGTAACCTTACCATCTACAACCTTGTAATAAGGAGTAACTAAAAATCCAAACTCATTTAATTGAGCAAAAGAAGCCAAAGCCATAATCAAACCAATGTTCATACCCTCAGGAGTTTCAACAGGACACAGCTTTCCGTAATGAGAATAGTGAACGTCCCTAATACTTAAGTTAGGATCCTCTCTCTTAATACCTCCAGGCCCCATAGCTGAAATCTTTCTCTTATTAGTCAACTCAGAAAGAGGATTTTGTTGATCCAAGAACTGTGTCAATTGGTGTGAATTAAAAAATTCTCTAATAACAATCTGAAACGGCTTAGTGTTCAAAATTGACTTTATAACGAAAGAAGTATCAGGAGCATCTCTAAGAGTGGCATAATTAATTCTCGCCTCCATATTATTAACTCTTTCAACAGCAAACCTAGCTATTCTTGACATAGCTATTACGATTCTGTTTTGAAGAAGTTCGTTGACCAACTTCAATCTTTTATTTCCCAAATGGTCAATATCATCTAATCCTCCTATTTCATCTCACAGATGAACGATATAAGAGATCATCGCAAAATAATCTCCGAATCTAATAATAGGCTCTACTTCTCTGTACTGAGGAACACCATGAATTTTGATAACCGGGGAAGAAAGTGATCTCGTCTTATGAATCAACAAAGATTCAAGTTCTATAAAAGAATAATGTTTGTAATTAGGAAAATCTTGTGGAGCATAAGGCAACTCTGTCTTGCTCAAAATATCTAACTTTTTCTCCTTAGATAAATTTACGAAACGAGAAATCTCCGCTCTTCCCATGAAAGTTCCTTTAGGGAAAACAATATTTCCATCAAAATCCTTAACGTCCTGAGCCAGAACCTTTTGGAAAATTCTATTGGCCAAAGCCATTTTGTGATCTATCTTGAACCTACCAGCAACTCCTATGTCATAGTAATTTCTTTCAAACAAATATGACCAAAGCAACTCTTGGAAAGAATGAACTCTATAACTAGCTGACTCATATGAAATGCCAAATTCATTAATCAAGAAATAAGAAGCCCATTCAACTGTTATGCTTTCAAGTATTTTTCTTGATTTTTCAATTTCTTTTTCTAAAGAATCCTTAACTCTTAAATACTCCTCACTTGAAGTACTATCTGCAGCAGCAGTCTCCAACTTACTCAATAAATCTCCAATTTTCTCCCAATTTTTGTTGTAAAGGTCATAAGACAATCTATTAAGAGTTTTGTATATTGTGTCTTCTGAATCTTCCAATCACTTATCAAAATCTTTCACGTTCAAAACATTAGCTTTGAACCACTTCATG
The DNA here is from genome assembly GCF_902712995.1 of Candidatus Mycoplasma haematohominis. GTDB lineage: Bacteria > Bacillota_I > Bacilli_A > Mycoplasmatales > Mycoplasmoidaceae > Eperythrozoon_B > Eperythrozoon_B haematohominis. Next base: position 203,755 of record NZ_CACTIB010000008.1, on the reverse strand, counting down.
TAAAGAGAATTCTCCTTAAAAATCAAATCTCGAGGGTTGTAATCTTCTTTGTCTAAAGTATTTTGAATGTAATCGACATTATCGCAAAGCTCAAGAATTTGCTCTTCACTCATACCAAGAGCTTTGAACAGAACAGTAACAGGAAATTGAACTACGCTATCACCAACATTATTCTTAGCAGTGGCTTTAACTATGTATTTTCCTCCCTTCTCTTTAACATAATTGAACAAAAGCATACTCCCTTTGATAGGAAGTAGTTCACAAATAGTACCTTCCTGAACCCTTTTCTTAGAACTAGTTAACTTAATTTGCGATCTATTAAGAATGTAAGTACCAGGAGCTCTAACAATTTGACTAATAATAAATTTCTCAATACCATTGATGATATAGTTGGAACGTGAAGTCAATTCAGGTATATTCCCCAAGAAAATAGTGTCTTTAGCTGTTTGTTCAGTGTTCTTACCTTGTTTACTTGTTAGCTTTACTTTTATATAAATTGAATATTGAAAACTCTTCCCTTTCTCAAGAGCTTCATCTTCACTAAACTCAGGCTCATGAAACAGAACATCTTCTAAAACTATTTCTGTACTTCTACTCTGAGAATAAATAGGAAAATAAGAAGAAATCAACTTTTTAAGATCCTCTTTTATAAACTTGTCGTAAGCGCGAATCTGAATCCCTTTAAGATCTGGGGGATTAAAATTTGGATACTTAACTTTAGCAAAATCTAGTCTATTAACTAGCTTACTGAAGCTATTTAAGGGGTACTTTCCTAATTTCATCTATATAGACTTAATTGCTTAATCTTCACTTTCCTTCGTCCTCATCAAAATACAACACAGTTTTTACATCTGACTGATATTTACAATCTTTTCCATAAAAGCTTAAATATTCCTTTAACATATCACAAGAACTCTTAGAATCAGTTTTGCCATCCACAAACACTAAATCAATCCCTCTATAAAGAGCTAAATCAGAAAGAACTTTAGCATTCAAATAATCTTCATTTTTTCAATCCGGATCTCCGCAACAAACTTCAATATTTTCAACAATTTGGAAAACAAAAACATTTATTTTCATTCTTAATGCTGAAAGCGCTTTCAAGAATTTAATTGAGAATGATTTCCCTTTCATAGCAATAGCTTGAATTCCTCCAACACTAGACAAAGCCTTCTTAAAGTCTTCAAACTGACTTTTAACCCCGCTATCAAGACTATCAAAAATCTCATCATAGAACAATTTCTCAAATTTAGCACTATTGAAATATTTTTCTGATTCGTAAACAATATTTGTCATAGTCTCAACAGCTAAAACAGGAAACTGTCCTTGCGCAGTCTCTCCAGACAACATAGTACAATCTGAACCCATTTCGGCAGCTCTATAAACATCACTAACTTCAGCTCTAGTTGCTACCACGTTCCTCTCCAAAGAATCCAACATTTGAGTAGCAGTAATAGCAGGTTTCTGTAATTTTCTACATTTCTTAATAATCTGTTGAGTCCAATAAGGAACCTCGTAATAAGGAATCTCCAAACCCAGATCACCTCTTGCAATCATTATCCCATCTGAAGAATCAATAATCTCATCAAGATTTTTGCATGCTTTAAGAGTTTCAATTTTTGAATAAACCTTCATAATGTTTGGAATCTGTTTTTCTTTGCAATATGATTCAATTAGATTTCTAACTTGCATAACATCGTCCCTGCTATTAGCGAAAGATAGAGCAACAAACTCAAAACCATTGTCAATAGCATATTTAATGTCGTTTGTATCTTTATCACTCAAGAAATTCATAGAATAATCAGCTCCAGGCAAATTAATTCTTTTGTTTCTCTTTAATAGATAAGTGTTTTTAACTTTCGCTTTAACAAAACCTCTTTCCTTATCAACTTCCAAAATTTCTAAAGTTAATTTTCCGTCTTCAACAAGAATTAAATTTCCAACTACACAATCATTAGCCATGTTGTAAGTTCCTGTTGCATCAAAAACTGAAAACCCTTCTGATGAACCAGTTTTTTGTTCAATGCAACTAACTATTATTTCTTGATCCCTATTGTAAGAAACACCATCTTTGCCCATATCAAAAACCCTAATCTCAGGGCCTTTTGTATCAGCTAATAAAACGACAGATCTTAAATATCTTCTGCTTGAACCTTCCTGCTTAGAAATAAACTCTTTTTGAACATTAAATATAGCCATGGTTCTAGTTGTATTTTCAGCAACTTGACCATGTGAAAAGTTGTATCTAACACAATTAACCCCTGCAGAAATAACATCCTTAACAACACACTGAACTTTATTTTTAAGTTCTTCAGGAGCTGTGCCTGTAGTTAAATCCAGGTCAAAAGTAATAGAAGGCCCAAAAGTAGAGACTATCTTGGTGTTTTTAAGTAAGTATTTCACGGAGGTCTAGACTTTAGATTTTATAGGCAGCATTAACAAAATCTATCAATTTATTTGAAACATGCTTTGGCATAGCCACTGCTTCTTTAAGAGGAACAACTCCAAAATCGTGCCCATCAAAACAAACAGCATTACCTCATTTCCCCTCATAAGCCAACTGAAAAGCTGTCAAACCAAATCTCTGTGCTGCATACAAATCTCATGAAGTAGGAGTGGCCCCTCTTTGGGTGTAACCTAAAACACTATACCTCACTTGTCTACCTACAGCTCTTTCTAAAAATACACACAAATCTCTTAAAGAAGGTAATTCAAAGCCATGCTCAACACCGTAAACCTTCTCGGTAACCAAGATAACAATACCTTTTTTTCCGGCAACAATCATATCTTTAATAATGGTTGCTAATTCCTGTTCCGTTTTTATACTTGCATTAGTCACAACATAATCAACAGCCCCGGCAACTGCGGCTGCCACAGAAAGATCGTGACAGTGACGACCCATCACTTCAACAAAAGTAACCTGAGAATGAGATTCAGAAGTTGCTTTTATTTTTTTTACTGCTTGAAAAATTTCTTCAAGGGCAGAAAAATAACCAATTGTATATTTAGAAGAGGCTACGTCATTATCAATAGTTCCAGGAGCTACAACAACAGGACAACCAATTTCACTTATAAGTGAGGCTCCCATGTAAGAACCATCTCCGCCAATAACAAAAAGACCATCAAAATTATTTTTCTTAAATAAATCTACAGCCTCTTGTCTAACCTTTGCTTCCTTAAACTCCAAACATCTACTTGAACCAATATCCGTTCCAGCAGAAAAAATAGTCTTCTTAAACTCTCTTAAATCTATTTTTCTATAATTACCATGGATTAAACCTTTATAACCATCAATAACTCCATAAACTTCTATTCCCTTATCAGCAGCAGCAGAAGCAAAGCCATACACTGCGGCATTCATAGCTGGAGAATCACCTCCAGACGTCAAAACTGCTAACTTCTTTATCTCTGCCAAAACTACTACTTAACCAAATACAACTACTCTTGAGGTTGTTGTTCTTCTTTTGAATCAACTAATTCTTCTTCCTTCTTAATTTCTTCATTATCAGACTCAGTTTCAATCTCAAACCCTTCTTCAGAACTTGGTTCAGAAACTAACTCAGAATCGCCATCCTCAAGTCCAGAAGTAACTGGGGTAGTATTTCTATCCATCTCTTGTTTGAATTGCTCTTCTGTTTCTCTCTCAATTTCAGCATCTGTTCTCATATCCTCTTTAACAACTGGATAATCTGAATCAGAAGGAGCCAATGGTTGTCCTTCAGGAATACTTTCAATCTCACAAGATCTAGATTTAAACAACTCAGCCTCATTAAAATCAAGACTGAACAAACTATTTAAACCATAGAATACTGAATTTGAAGTAGTCAACTCGATTTCAATCTCAAGCAATCTATTGTACTTAGCAATTCTCTCAGATCTAGAAGTAGAACCTGTTTTAATCTGACCAGCAGAAGTACCCACAGCAATATCAGCAATTGATGTATCCTCAGTTTCGCCTGATCTATGAGAAAGGATACATGCCCAACCTGCATTTTTAGCAATCTGAATAGTTTTCAAAGTCTCACTAATTGTTCCAATTTGATTCATCTTAACAAGAACAGCATTAGCAACTCTCCTGTCTACACCTTCTTGTGTAATCTTAGGATTTGTACAAAAAAGATCATCACCAACTATTTGAAGTTTTCTTCCTAACCTTTCCATAAGTAAAACAAAGCCATCTCAGTCATTCTCATCCAAAGGATCCTCAATAGAAACAATAGGATATTTCTCAATCAACTCTTCATAATAATCAATCATTTGAGCAGTAGTCTTAACTAATGAATCTTCAAGTTCAGGTCTAGCCTTTATAGCCTTTCTAAATTTATATAATTTTGTTTCTTCGTCATAAAACTCTGAAGCAGCAACGTCTAAAGCAATAGCAACTTGTCCATTAATTAAACCGGGTCTATAACCTGCTCTTTCAATAGAAGAAATCATGATATCTAGAACTTCTTCAACAGAACCAAGGTTAGGAGCAAATCCGCCCTCATCACCTTTATTAGTATTTAACCCTTTTTCTTTAAGAGATTTTTGTAAAGCATGGAAACATTCCGCAGAAATTCTTACTGCCTCATGCATAGAAGCCGCGCCAACTGGCATAAACATAAATTCTTGGAAATCAATTGTGTTATCTGCGTGAGCTCCACCATTAATAACATTCACCATCGGTAACGGAAGGATAAATCTAGAAGGATAAGCATTCCCCATCAATGAAGCAATATATTGATAAAAAGGCATACCCTTAGCCTTAGCTACTGCTTTCGCAACAGCAAGAGAAACAGCTAATATAGCATTTGCACCATACCTCCCTTTATTTTCAGTTCCATCAAGGTCAATCAGAAAACTATCCAACTCTTGTTGCTTAGATGGATCAATGTTGTTTTCTATCAAAGAAGTTGCAATCACATAGTTAACGTAGTGAACAGCTCTTTTAACGCCCTTACCATCAAACCTTCCTGAATCACCGTCTCTAAGTTCAATGGCCTCTTTTTCTCCTGTAGACGCCCCGGAAGGCACCATTGCTTTAGCTGAGAAAAAACTTTTAGATAAAAGTCCTGTTGAAACTTTTGCAATACATGCTACAGTAGGATTTCCTCTTGAATCTAATATTTCATAAGCAAAAATGTTTTCTATTTTGAATGCCATAAACAATATTATTTTTAATTATATACTTTTTTTGGAAATTATTGTTCCGGAAATTTGTACACCGGTTTAAAAGCATTCATCAATCTTCCAGTAATCAACTGTTCAACAAGAGTGCTTCTTACTCCTTCAAACTTAATTTTATCCATCAAATATTCTCTTATGGGTTGTCCTGTTTCTCTATAAAACTGTTCAAGAGTATCTTTAACTACCTCATCTGTTATGCTAACTTCTCAATCTTTAGCCAAATCGTCATAAATCAATTTTTTATAAATTGGAATAGAAACCATATTTCTAACGTTTTCCACAGGCATGCTAGGATTTGCTTGCAAAACAGACTCCATTCTCTCCCTTAACTCGTCTTCATCCAATTCAAATTCGTAAGCGCTAGCAACTTCATCCATCAAAGCGTTATAGTAACTATCCCTCTTTACTAACTCCAAAATCTCTCTGTTTAAATCTTCATGAGATATACCTGGCTTTTGTTTTCTCAAATTAGCTGCATAATCGTCCACATTAGGAGACGAAAAGTTAGTTATTGTTAAAACCTGTCCAAACTTAATTGGTTTCTTATTACTAATTCTTGATTTCATCTTGACCAACTAATAATGAGTTGTAAAAATTATTGTAATTGGTTCAATACTCATCACATCATTCTTTTAATTCTGCTAATTTAATATTAGACAACTCGATAACTGATTCTAAATTCACTTTAGGCAAAGTATTTAATAACATCAATTGCTCTGTTTCGATCTTATCTCTAACAACCAATACCGCTCTTGTTTTTTCATTAAATTTAAACAAAGCTTTTGAAGCTTTTTCATAAAGTGCCGCCTCTGGAGAAAGACCTCTTAAAGCTTCAGCAACTGCCTTTAATAATTCTTGATTCAAATTAGTTATCAAATACTCATTAATTCATGGCTTACTATCAGCTCTTCAAGATTGAACATAAGGAGCATACTGATCCCTTAATTTAATTAGATATTTTCTAGCTTCACAATTAAATCTGGCATTTGCTTTACTTCAAAATCTAGCATTCATATGAACTATTTCACAACAAAGCAATTCACATTCCTCCTTTAAATCTTTCAAATAAAAATCAAAATCTCCAACCCCTAATTTACTTACATTCATAACCAACTCAACTTTCTTATCAAAATATTGTCTCAACTTATCTCTTTCAGCCTCAAAATCAGCTATCAAACCTTTCAAACCTAAATTTTTAGCAATTTTTATTTCTTTCAATTTTTGATTTAATTTTTCTTCATCCAAAGCATAAGAGGTCTCGGTAATCTGCTCCATATTTCAAAAATTATCAATAAGAGGAATAAACTTTTTAGAGTACTCAATCTTTAAATTATTCAAACGAATATCGAACTCCTCAGTCATAATCTTTCTAATCAAATCCAATTTTTCCTTAGTAAATTTTCTGTTCTCTGCTGTTATCTCAGCATTATGCATTTGAAATCTGGAACACAACAAATCAATTTTTTCAATATATCTTTTCTTGAAGTAAATAACCAACTGTTCTGATTCATTGGTGAATAAAACCTGTTTATTTAACAAAAATTGCTTATAGTGATTAATAACTGTATAAATATCCTTCTTATCTCTTCTGTATTGTTCTTTAACTTCTTCAACTAAATCATCTATTTGTTTCCTTTGCAAATCGGCAAAATCCCCCAGTATTGTCTTAATTTCCATAGCATCAGAAAACCTAGACTCAATCATTTTTTGTAAGAACACTTTGAAGTCCATCCTTTTTTCGATAGGCAATTGATACTTACTCAAAATGTCATAGTATTCTCTGATACCCTCCTTCTTATCTTTTCTTAACTCATCAAAACACTTAGAAATCTCAGCGTTTACCAATATGTGATAGTCAATATAAGCCTTAGAAATAGCTAATAAAGCTTTTCTATTTTCAAAACCAATAACTGTATTACATCACTCTTTTTTTACATCCAGCGCCCTAAGTCAGTTGTCTCAACACTTATCTGATAACTCTTTAATTCTTTTTCTATTAAATGAATCTATACCCTCGTCATATATATATTTACTTTCATACGAATAAATAACTCTTTGATTGACGGAAATCCTTTTCTCTAATTCATCAACTTCTCCTTTATATTTGTAATTGATGTTCTCCAATCTAACCTTCAAAGCTGAAAAAGTCTCATTTGAAGAACAAAGATCATTCAATTGGTTCTGTTTATCTTTATATATCTCTATCAATCTAGTAGCATCTTCAATTATTTCGTTGTAAAGCAAACCATTCAAATCAATCCCGGCAACATATTTCTCATACAACTTAGAAAGAGCTTCTATCCTTTTCTCCTGTTTTGGTTCTTTTAGATCTATATTTAAATGAGACGCAACCTTCTCTCGGGCAATGTCTAAATTTTTATTTTTATCTGCTAATTCTTCCAAATTACTCATAAACTACATAATAAATTTTATTAATAAACCCCTAAGGGATCTTTTATAATATTTAACATATCCACTTCCTTTATGTCAAGAGGATTGCTTTGTTTCGGGAATCCTCTAATTGACTCCTATGCATTCGTAGAGGATGCATTCTTAGAAAAAAATAAACTTATAAAAGGTTCCAACGCTATTTTAACCAAAGAAGAGATATCAAACATAACCAAAGATTTAGAATTTGTATTTATTGACTGCGGAGGTTCTTCTTCAAACGTTGCTAGAGGAATTGGAATATTAGGTTACAGAGTAGGTTTAGTTGGACAGTATGGTGATGATGAAACAGGCAAGATAGTTGAAAAATCTTTAAAGTCTTGTAACGTAGAAAATTTATCTTTTGTTAAACCTGGGGGGGTCACAACGCAAGTTGTTGCTTGTATCACTAGCGATGCTCAAAGAACAATGTTTGCAATCTTTGGCGCTTCCCACGAGGAATACATCAAACCTTTTGATCTAGAAATACTTAACGATTGAGAAGGAATTCTTTTTGAAGGTTATCATTTCTGCAATGCTTCCCTTAATGGATTAGCTCAAAAGGTAGCTCATAAAGCAAAAGAGTTGAATAAAAAAACTATATTAATTATTTCAAGTATCTTTCAGGTTCCTGGATACAAAGAAAATCTTCTTCAAGCGATAAATTGTTTCTCAATAGTAACTGGGACAAGTGAAGAATTTATGCAATTATTTGACAAAAATGATATTGAAGAAATGCTTGAATACCTAGAAAAATCAAACTTTGAATTGGCAGCCGTTACATTAGGGAAAGAAGGAAGTTACATTATCTATAAAGGTAAAAGAATGTTCGTGAACGCACCTGCCGTAGAAAATGTTGTTGACACAACTGGAGCAGGAGATTGCTTTGCAGCGGGTTTATTATTTGGATACTTTAGCGGATATCCATTAGAAAAGTCAGTTGAAATCGCTAATATCATGGCCGGCCAAGCAATTTCTAAAATAGGTGTTTGCCTGAATGACGAAGTAAAAGAAAAGGTAAGAAATAAATTAGTTAGATAGATGGAATTAGAAATAAGAGATCCAGAAGAAGATTTTGACGAGTTTGAAGATTGAAGCGAATAATTTGAACTATTTTTTTTGGAATATAAACAACAAAAAAACTAACTTAAATTAAATTCCAAAGCATTTCTGTAAAAACTTTTATTTTTAAATTTTGCATACAAAAAAATCTTTTTAAAAAATAGGTGTTCGCTAGAAAACACCAAATGGAAAATAAAAAGAAAAGCTACAAAATAATTGCCAGCTTCATAATTGATGAATTTGATCAAGTAAATAAAGAACTAAAAGAAAATGACTTCAAAAATAATTTCAAATTGGGATTAGATCAAAATGAAAAAATAATTACAAACGAAAAAGAAGTAAACAAAAAAATAAAAGAATTCTTTGAACAATACAAGAAAAATACTAAGGAAAAAATCGTCAAAATTAAAGATTTATAAGAATATAAAAAGTTAAATAATAAAATTTAGATATATTTAATTATTTAACCTTGGGCAAAAAACACAAATTAAATTTCGATCCTAGAATAGTTTGTTTCAATTGCACTTCTTGCAAAAAACAATACGAAATATTAAGCTCTCATCAAGAAGAGGTAGTAAATGTAGATATTTGCTCAAACTGTCATCCATTCTATTTAGGTCAAACTAATTTAAACAGAAGTTTAGGTCCTGCTGAAAAACTAAAAGATAAATTTGCAGCAGGGAAGAATTACATCCAAAATAAAAAAGGATAGACGTGTCGTCTTATGCAAATCCTCATCTTTATGAGACGCTAAAGTCGTTCAAAAAAAAATATGAAGATCTTAACAATCAGTTAGAAAAAGAAACAGAAAGCAAAGAAATAATAAGAATTAATAAAGAATTATCTAAATTAGAAAAAATAGTTGAAAAATTTGTTGTCTATGAAAAAGAATTAAGAAATATAGATGAATGTCTAGAGATAATAAAAAAAGAAAATAACTCAGAATTAATTAAATTAGCTCAAACAGAACTAGATGCAGGAAAAAATAAAGTAGACGAACTAGAAGTTGAATTCCAAAAATTATTGATACCAGAAGATCCTTTAGATGAAAAGAATGTAATAATCGAAATGAGGTCTGCTGCCGGAGGAGATGAAGCATCTATTTTCGTAGCAGACTTATTCAACGTCTACAAAAAATATTCAGAATTAAATAAATGGAAATTGACGATTATGGACGTGCACGAAAATTCAGCTGGCATATATTTTCTAGCTTTTTCTTTAACAGGAGATAAAGTCTATAGCAAAATGAAGTTTGAAAGTGGAGTGCATAGAGTTCAAAGAGTTCCTGTAACAGAAGCAAAAGGAAGAGTGCATACATCAACAATAACAGTAAGCGTTATGCCGGAACAAGATGAAATAGAAATAAATATAGAACCATCGGATCTAAGAATAGATGTTTATAGAGCAAGTGGAGCAGGCGGACAACACGTTAATAAAACCGAGTCTTCAGTAAGAATTACTCACTTGCCAACTGGCATAATAGTAGCTTGTCAACAGGAACGATCGCAACTTCAAAACCGAGCATTTGCTATGAAAATGCTTAGATCTAAATTATGAGAATTAAAGCAAGAAGCTTTGACTAAAGAATTAAATGAAGCGGTCAGAAAACAAGTAGGAAGCGGAAGTAGAAGCGAAAAAATAAGAACTTATAACTATCCACAAAACAGAATTACAGATCACAGAGTTTCTTTAACAATAAACAAATTAAATGAAATTATGTTAGGAGGTAACTTAACTGAAATTCACGAGGTATTAAACAATGATCAAGCGGAAAAAAGCTTAAATGAAATCATGATTAAATAATTGACTTTTCAGGAGCTGCTATTTAAATTCAACTTTTCAAAAAAAGCATATGACTTGACTTTTCACCTATCCAAAAAAATAAAAAATACATTAGATTATCTAACTTATAAAAATTGCAAAATAGATTTCTCATTGGAAGAATTTAAGTTGCTTTTTGAAGATCCGAAACCAATAGAAAGATTACTAAAAAAAGTTTACTTTTATAACCAAGAATTCACTCTGATAGACCATGTTTTTTGCCCAAGAAATGAAACAGAACTAATAATTGAAATTCTAGAAAAAAAACACCTAACAGGAAAATACATAGACATTTGCGCAGGAACAGGAGCAATAGGCATTACTCTTCTAAAACAACATAAAGAATTACAAGGAACTCTTCTAGATATAAGTAATAAAGCTATAGAAAATATAAATATAAATCTAAAAAAACACAGAATAAATGCTAAAGTTATCCAAGAAGATTGATTTGAACATTTAACAAACAATTCATATCAAATAATTACAGCAAACTTTCCTTATGTTGGAAAAAAAGATCCTATAGATAAAGAAATACTTAAATATGATCCTCCTTTAGCTCTATTTGCAGAACTAGACGGTTGAGAACACTACGAAAAAATGTTGAACTGAATGAGAAACAATTCGGAATGAAAAATAGTAGTTTTGGAATGCAGCTCCTTACACGAAAAAAAATGACAAAAGATAAAACATTCAGAGTGAAAAATAGAATTTATAAAAGATCTAAACAATCTATTAAGAGTAGTTTTAATTACTAGATAGTTATTCCTATGTCTGGTAAATGTCTACATGAATCACTACTACCACAATCCTTTCCAAAGCCCGCATAAAAATCATCTGGTTCGCATTCAATAGCGCTCCAATTTACAACAAAATATTCATCTGTAACATCCTTAAACTTAAGTAAAGCGCAAATCTTAACATCTGTCAGAGTAACCTTTCTAGTCAATTTATCTATAAAGTTATCCAAATTAGATTCTTTATGAATCAAGAAATCAACAATCAACATTCTTCGATTTCTAATTAAATCGAAATCGCAATTGATATCAGAAATTTCTAAATCTTCTCTCTTATGCGGAAATGTCATTAAGGTTACTGGGAAATTTAACTTCAACATTAAATGCCCCAAAAATACCAATGATCTCTCCGCAAAAGCGACTAAGACAATAGGTAATTTAGAACCAACATACTCCTTATTTAGAACAACAGCGAGTCTTTCGATTGCATCATGAATCTCCCATTCATGTCATACAACTTTTTTAAGTGCTATAGCTTTAAATTCAGAAGCAAAAATTCTCTTATAAATCTGGTCTATATTTACTAAATAACTTTCCCTATCAAACATAACATCAAATTCATCTTTTGAAAAATAACGCGCGTATCTTGATTTGGACAACGCCTCTCTAAAGGTTTGATTTCCGACAGAAGAAACAACCATCTTCAAATCTTCTGCAATAATTTTTCTACTTAAACCTGTCTTTTTAATTAGATGATTCAAAACCTTTTGAGAGTACACAGACTCTCCTGACTTCAATATATTTCTACTTACCTTCTCTTTATCTACAACCAAATTTTCAAGAACAAATAAATACCTATTTATTAAAAGTCATGTTTCTCTCATGATTCCATATAAATAGTCTTCACTTTGCTTAATAAAACATTCACTATTCAAACTGATAGCATCTCCCAAACTTTCATATCCAAACAGATGCTCATTTATCAACTTAGCACTAAGCTCAATCTTAGATAAAGCGCTTATCAAAGAACCATCTAATTTAATTTCTCCTATCTCTTTAGAACCCATCATCTTCAAATCCAAAACTTGCTTGTTGATGATTTGAGCCAATCCGTTTAAATGACCCAAATAAGTTAAATACCTTCCTCTATGTACTCTGTAACTATTACCAGTATCGTAAAAAAGTCCTAATTCTTCGGCTATAAAGGTCTGCAACTCCAAACCATTTGAAGGATCAAATAACGAATCAAAGTCGAATACAACCACTTCAAGAAATTTTCTCATATCACAAATTGCATCCAAGCAGCGATAAACGTCGTTGTAAGTGATTGCAAATCTGTATCCGAAAGATGTTGGTTCTCCATGTACTCCGTGTGTCCTTCCTATTTGAACTAATTCCTTATACTCAAAAGCTATTTCTTTTAACTTTTTCTGTACCTCTTTTATTTTTACAAAAAAATTATTATTTCATTCTTTAATTAACAAAGAATTTCCCGTATTAACGAAACCTGCGTAATCTATACCATATATAAATTTGGGATCATTTAGAAGGGAAGACTTAGAAAGAACAACTCCTTTGAAAGCGCTATGTTCATTTTCATGCTTTTCTAAAACACCCAAAACTTCAAACGGATCTACCTTGCATTCCAACAATAATTCTTCAGACTTTGGCCAACTTTTCCTATCTTTTTGCCTAAAAATAAACTTAATAAAAGCTCTCTCTATTTTTGACCATTGCTCAAACCTCGATCTATTGCTAAATAAATTAGCTATTCTCTCAAATTCTTTCACTATTCAAACACCTCTCTAATTATCTCATCTTGAATAGAAAACATTTCTTCGTTGTGCTCATAACCTATTAAATGCAATAAGCTATGCGCAAATAAAAAACAAAATCCAAATAATACGTCCTCATATTTATTTTCTATTATTGAGTAACAAAAATACACTGCCCCCAACAATTTCTCTCCTGATTGAGGTTCCATAGGAAAACTAAGAACATCGGTTTCTAAATCTTTACCTCTATATCTCTTATTTAATTTTCTAATAACATCTGCTTCAAATATTCCTATTTCTACAAACAATTTTCTATTTATTAAATTGAATCTATTTAAAAAAATTAGAAATATTCTTTCGAGATAGTTATCCAATTGATTAGGTAAATCGAACTTACTTTTATTATTTATCTCCAATAATGGAGTAACTGACGTATTAATAAATCAACTATACAGAATCGCCGTCTATATCTGCTTCCCCTCCAAATTTAATCCTTAAATCATTTAAAGCTTTATCAGCATCCTCTTTAACAGTAGAAATAGTTCTATAAATAGAATCCTCAGATTCAATATCAAATCCCATAAGTAATTCCGATTCAGGAGTAGTAATCAAAAGAGTTGTTTCTGGCGCAAAAAAATCTTTTTTTGAATCTTCCGTATCAGCAGAAGCTTCGCTAAAATCCTTAGATTTATCCTTTATATCTTCTGATAATTTATTCAGCAAATCATTTTTATGATTCTGATCAATCATAAAAGAAACAGCAAATTCACCAGCCTGAGAAACCTCTTGAATTAACTTAATCAAATATCCATCTATGTCCTTAGCTCGTTTTGATATACGCTTACTTCTAGATTCAGAAAAGCAAGCTCTGTATTGCTTTATTAATCTTTTTGCAGATATTATGAATAACCACTTGTTAATTAGGTAAAACATTATTCTTCTACTTCTTCATAACTAAAAGCCATGTGTTTCATATTATTTAATCTATCTTCTTCTGTATCACAACACGCACCATCTACACATAAACATTTATAGCCATGACACGCTTCTCAATTCCCTTTGCAATTAAGGCAAACTTTCTTCCTTTTATTATTCATAAAAATAAAATTTAAATCATGGAGTTTTATCAAACAGCTATTTACGTATTAGGAATCCTGGCTTTAATTATAGGTTTATTACTCTCAAATTCGGGCTCTACAGGAGGTTTAGCAGCTCTTTCAGGCCATGACCTAGAAATTTTCAAGAAAACCAAGGATTATGGGTTTGTAAAGATAATGAGAATCCTAATGTTCATGATAATAATACTAATAATTATTTTTACTATATTGCATAGCAAAAGCAATAAATAATACTTGAAGAATCCAAAAAATCCTAGAAGTGCTCAAAGGTTAGCATCCGATCAAAGACTAGTTGGTGCTTTTAAAAGTCAAGATAACTATGGCTTTATAGAAGGAACTGATTTATATGTTCGATGAGACAACATAAATACAGCTTTAAACAAAGATATTGTTGAATATGTAGTACTTGAAAATATCGATAATCCAGAAGACTGCAAAACAAGATTTGAAGCCAAGATAACGAAAATAATAGAGAGAGCCAAGATATACTTTGTAGGTTCTTTAATATACCAAGAAGAAGATAAAGCCTTTATTCTTTTAGACAATCAAAGACTAAATAGAGTAGTTACGATACCTAAAAACGAACACTCAATAGGTTCAAAACTAAAAATAAAACTAACTAATTTTCAACTAGACAATCTAGAAGGAGAAATAGTCCAAAAAATAGGTAGCCAAGAAGACCCAGGAATAGATATAACTTCAGTTCTAGAAGATTACGGAGTAAGTCAAAAATTTTCAGAGAAGACAGAACAAGAAACAAAAAACATTCAATTAGACATAGAAGGGCACAGAAAAGACCCTGAAAGACAAGATTTCACACACATCCCTTTTGTAACTATAGACCCTAAAAACTCAAAAGATTTTGATGATGCTATAGCAGTCTTAAAAGAAGGTCAAAATTATCGTTTATACGTTGCTATAGCTGATGTTTGGAGTTATATAAAAAACTCCCCTTCTCTAATAGAAGAAGCGTCTCATAGAGCAACTTCTATCTACTTTCTTGACGAAGTAGTTCCTATGCTTCCAGAAAAGTTATGTAATTGTTTTTGTTCATTAGTGCCACACGAAGAAAGATGCGCAATAGTTGTAGAAATTTTGACAAATGCCAAAGGAGAATGATCTTGAAAAGACACAAAAGTAACTCCAGGCATCATCAAATCTCATAAAAGATTTACATATGAAGAGGTAAATAATTTCTTTGAAGAAAAAACAGACCTAAGCAACGAAAAACCAATAATTAGAGAATCTTTAAGAAATGGGTTAGCTCTATATAGAGAAATAGAAAAAGCAAGAATTTCTAAAGGTTATGTTTCAATAGAAAGTACAGATCTAAAAATTCAATTAAATGATGACAAAAAGATAATCTCCATAAATAAATACGTAAGAAGAGAAGCGCAAATCATGATAGAAAATTTCATGATTCTCACAAATGAAAATATAGCCAGAATATGCGAAGATAAGAAAATTCCTGCTGTTTATCGTATTCACGAAAGACCTGAACCAAGCAAAGTAATTAATTTCATACAAGAAGTAGAAAAATTAGGATTCAAAATTCAACAATTGCCGTCAGAAGGAATAACACAAAAAGCTATTCATAGGTGATTTGAAGACAACAAAAATCATCCTCTGTTAGAAATAATCAGCACTCTTCTTCTTAGATCGCTTCAAAAAGCTAAATATTCAATAACAAATTTAGGTCATTTTGGTTTAAACCTACAACACTATTTACACTTCACATCTCCAATTAGAAGATATCCAGATACATTAGTTCACAGAATGTTATGGAAATATCTATTTGAAAAAAATCCAGTCCCTAAAAATAGCTCAGATCCAATTTACAAAGAATTAGACGAAATGTCAAAACACTGCACAGCAAAAGAAATAGAGGCTACTGAAATAGGCAGAACAATAGAAAACAACAAAATAATGCAATTCCTAAATCAAAAACTTGAACAAGTATTTAAAGCCAAGGTTATATCTCCTGCTAAAGCTGGTGGATTCGTAAGATTAGATGATTTAAACGTAGAAGGTTTTGTTAAATACAAAGAATCATTAAAGTTAGGAGGGGCATTACTTGTAAGACCTATTTACAATAGCAAAGAATTTAAATTAGTGAAGATTCTTTAGATGAAGAAATATGACAAAACAAAAGAATTATTAAATAACAAAAAAAATTCGAGATTCTATCAATCTTTTGATAAATACGAATGTGGGCTAGTTCTAGATAGCGATTCAATAAAAAAGATAATAAATTACAGGGTATCTCTAAATGGTAGTTATGGATGAATTCAAAAAAATGAACTTTGATTAAAAGGTCTAATACCAGGAAAATCTATAAAGCTACTCCTAAATAGATACGAAATAGACCGAATAATAAGAACAGTCAAAGAAAAAAAATACCTGATGATACCTGAAAATCTATATTTAAAGAATCACAAAATAAAAGTCAAACTAATGTTAGTAAAACGACTAAATTACACTAACAAACAAAAATTAGAAACTATAAAAAGAAAAGACGATAAGAAAATGAAATACTTCTAAGCTCCGCCTAGACCATAATAAACAGCTTTCCTAATAGAAGTTCCTAAACTTGCAAGAACATCTCTTACAGTTTTAGTTTGATCATAAAGATAATTCTGTTCTACAAAAGTGCTCTGAGCTATAAGTTTCTTGATTCTCTCCTCTACTATCTTTGCATGAAACTGTTCTGGTTTATTCTCTTTCTTTAAAGCCTCCAAAATAATTTCTTTCTCATCATTAATTCATGAAGAATCAACTTCTGATTCAGTAATAAATCTAGGATTATTAGCAGCATAATGAACAGCTAAACCAGCTATTTCGCTATCCGGCAACTTCTTATCAAACACAATAACAGTGGAAATCTTTCCATTATTGTGCCTATAACAAGCCGCAGATTCATTATCTGACAACGCAAAATATCTAACTCTAGTCAAAACTATCTTCTCTCCAGTAATAGAAGACAGATGCAAACAATTATTATTAACCGTCTCGCCATTTTCCATTTCCAACTGCAAAATGGTTTCTCTATCTGTTGTTTTGGATTCCAAAATTACATTAGCAATTCCTTCCGCCAATTTAGAAAATTCACTATTATTTGCGGTGAAATCTGTTTCAGAATTTAATTCCAATATAACTACACCATTATCATCTTTTTTTGCTCATGTTCCACCTTCCTTAGCATCCTTAAGAGCATTTTTATTATTAGCTTTAGCGATTCCCTTGCTTCTTAATCACTTAATGGAAGCATCCAAATCATTATTGTTTTCTTCCAAAGCTTTCTTGCAATCAGCAAAACCAGCTTGACTAACGTTTCTTAACTTAAGTATTAAATCTTTATCTATAGCCATAATAAAACTAATTTTAAAACTATTTTTTAGATATGAATTGCACAATCATCTCATCAAAATATTTTTTAAGCAAACTTGGATCCGCTTGCCCTTTAGATCTCTTCATACATTCCCCGATTATTAACCTCTCTAATTTAGGCATATTCATCATCAAATTAGGTATTTGATCTTTATAAGTTTCAAAGGCTTCTTTCAGGAAATTTTTTAAAGTAGTTTCATTTGAAATTAAAGAAACATTTAATTTTTTATAGGCAACAGAAAAAGTAGTGTTGTTAGTAAGAATTTCTTTAATTATGCTCTTTGCTATTTTTAAGCTGATTTTTTTTGTTTTCTCAGTTTCAAGAACTGCTTTCTCTATTTCAGGATAGGGAAAATCATTTCAATTAAATTTCTCTATAATTCCAGAAACTATATTCACAATCCAGTTATAAGACAAAACAATATTTCCTAAATTCTCGTTCAATTTATTTACGTATGAATAAACCTGATAATTATCTAACAAATAATCAATTTCAGATTTTTTAAGACCTGAATTTTGTAGCTCTTCTTCTAGTGAAGAAAAATCTACTATAAGAGAAGAAGTCAATTTCTCGTATCTGTCTATAGGAATACTTAAAGGAGGGATATTAGATTCGGGGATATAAAAATAATCTGACGCTTCTCCTTTTTTCCGCATAACTTCACACCGCTTCAACTTATCAACTCAAAAATAAGTAAAAGGATTTATTTCTTGTCCTGCAATTAAAGCTTTTGTTTGAACCTCAGTAAGATAATTAATTGATTTTTTTAAAGCTAAAAGGCTATTTAAATTCTTAACTTCTGACTTGACATTCAAAGGGTCAGATTCCTTAGCTCTAACTGATATATTCAAATCAACCCTCATCTCTCCATCAGCATATGATGCGTTAGAAATATTATTAAACGAAAAAAGCCTTCTCAATATTTGCAAAAACTCCTCTACTTCTTGATAAGTTTGAAAATCTGGTTCTGTAACTATTTCAGCTATTGATCTTCCTAATCTCCCAAAAAATAATCTAACCTCATGCCCTTGCTTACTCTGCTGAGCAGAATCTTCTTCTAAATGTACCTGGTTGATCCTGATTTTTTTTCCGTTGGAAAGAATTAAATGTCCTTCTTTGCCTAAAGGAAAAAAATATTGAGTGATTTGATATCCCCTAGGCAAATCGTAGTAAAAATAATTTTTTCTATCAAAAACTATGTAGTCATAATTAATACAACAATTCAGAACTTTTGACAATTGAATTGCTTTCTCTACTGCATCAATATTTAAAACTGGTAAAGTTCCTGGGAATCCTAAAGAAATTCAAGAAAATTCATCTGTTTTTTCAGGAGCGAAAGACTTTTTATTTGTAATTAACGCAACGTGTATTTCTAAACCAATAGAAACTAAGTTCTTTTGCACTTCAACAATCTAATCCTTAGAAACTATTCAATCCATTAAATAATTTGAAACATTCAACAGAAAGTCATCGCTCTTAAATTTAGACATCAAATGTAATCCGAATGGCATGCCCTCAACAGTCTCTCAAGGTATAGAAATAGCTGGCAACCCACAAAAATTAGCTAACAACAGAATATTCAACACATTTTTAGGTGAATATCCTCTCTTTCACTCTTTTCTCTTAGGTGGCAAATCAATAGTTGTAGGCGACAAAATCAAATCGTAATTATCAAACAAACTTTTAACCTCTCTATTAATAGCAGTCAATAACTTTTTACACCTCAGATATATTTCCTTATAGTTCTCTTTCTCTAAAAAATGTTTTCCCAAAATTTGCCTATATACAAATTCTTCTCCTAAAACAGACCTATTATTAAACAAAATCTCCTGATAATTTTTCCCTTTATCTACATTTAAAACTTCAACTCCTGATTTACTCTTTTTAAAAGGAAATAAAATTCCAGTTAAATTTGAATAATTAGAAATACTCTCAGAATAAGCAATAACTCTGTAAATCAATTCACACAACTTCAATAACCTAGGATCTTCAAATTTACAAATCTCAACACTAAATCCTAAATCCGACTTTATATTTTCGACCAATTTCTCAAATTTATCCTTTACAGTCCTACTCACATCAGTTTCCAAATTAGATGCAGTTCAGAAAGTTTGATCAAAAATAGCTATCTTCAAATTCTTATTAAGTGGTTTTTTCAATTCCTCTAAATAATTTTTTTTCTTAGTTCCTAAAGTGCATAAATCATTTGAATCAGGAAAAGAAATAACAGACAAAACTTTCGCTATTACTTCAATAGACTTAGAAAGAATAGAAGGGGTATCAAAAGAAGAACAAAAAGGATAAAAACCGTATCTAGAAACAATCCCAAAACTGGGTTTAAAACCTACTATACCACATAGAGATTCCTGATACCTTGCTGAATCTCCAGTGTCAGAACCAATAGAAAAATCTACTAATTCATTTTTTATTCAATAAGCGCTTCCAGAAGAAGAACCTCCTGAAATATATTCTTCGTTAAAAGGATTAGGAGTTTGTCCAGTAAAAGAAAACAATCCTGTGCCTCCTAAACCAAACTCATCTAAATTCGAATTTACCAAATTCAAAGCTCCTGCATTATTCAGCGCTTTATAAACAGAAGCATTAAATGGAGGTTCACAATTCTCTAAAAATTTCGATCCTCCTGTAACTATTCCATCTGTATTAGAAATTAAATCTTTAATAGAAAACAAATATCCAGATAAATTATCTGCGCTATCTAAAAAACTGCCTTCAGAATACTTCTTTATTAATCCTGATTTATTTACAGAATCAAATAAATAAGAATTAGAGTTTTTTACTTTTTCAAGAGCTTGTAATAACTCCTCAACATTCTTATACTTCTTTAGGGTCTTTAATATTTGAGATGACACAATTTTCGACTAACGATTTAATTAAATGCTCATTCTCCACTGGCAAATTCTTATTAGAAATTTGTTTGGAAGCAAGATCGTAATCTAGTTTTATTGCATCAACAAGATAATGAATAGGCTCTGAACTAACATCAATGCTAGTCAAAACATCAAGATCAACCTGCATTGCTTTCAAGCAGGTCTTACAATCTTCTACTACCTTATCGGAGGGGGAAAGGAATATTCTTTTTCCTAATTCTAAAAAATATTTTGAACTAGAGATCAAATCACTAGGCATATGCTAGTGAACAAATCTAGTATGTGAAGTCTTCCGCGTTCCCGTCTCCTGCTACAAAATCTTTGAATTTTCTTGATGGAGAAAGTTTTGGAACTTTTGTTGCAGGGATCACAAGCTTTTTACTTGGATCTTGTGGATTAACACCTGTTCTTTCACTTCTATCAACAATTTTAAATTGTCCAAGCTCAAGGATCTTAACTTCTTTGCTTGCTTTAAGTTCTTCAAGAATAGCAATTTGGAAGTGTTTTAAAATTTGTTGAACTTCCTTTTGAGTATGTCCTGATCTGTCAGCAATTTTTGGAACTAATTCTCCTTTTGTCATTGTCTTTATCTTTATTTATTTTTTATATTTGACATAAATAATTATATACGCAAAATTTATAAAAAACAAAAATTATTTTTTCTTATAAACAACTGTAATAGGGACAATCTTATAACCAAAGCCGCTTCTAATCTGGTTTTCCACCAACCTTGCATAAGAAAAATGCAATAAATCAGGATTATTACAAAGAAATAAAAATGTAGGAACTTGCCCATCTACCTGGGATAAAGAAAATAATTTTATTTTTTGGCCTTAACAGCAGGAACAGAGAATAAAAAGGAAATTTTGTAAAGAAAATCATGTAGCAAATAATCCGGTATTTTTTTATTTATCTCAGTCTTAATTAATTCAATTTGTTTAAAAATCCTATCTAACTTAGAACTCTCTTTTGCGCTTACAAAAACAACCGGAGATCAACTTAAAAATTTAAATTTCTTCTTAATTTTTTTCTCAAACTCTTTTTTAACTTCTTCATGATTTTCTTTCACTAAATCAAATTTATTAACAACTATGATTGAAGGAATATTAGCTTCATAAATCAAACCTCCCACTCTTTCATCTAATTCAGACAACTCTTCAGAAATATCAAAAACCAATAAAACCATATCCGATCTAGATATAGCTTTTTTTGATCTAAGAACAGAATACTTTTCCTTAGTATCTTTATATATAGAGGCGTGCCTTCTAATTCCAGGAGTATCAATCAACTTATATTTCTTTCCTAAAAATTCAAAATCTAAATCTATAGCGTCTCTAGTTGTTCCAGCTATTTCAGAAGTAATTATTCTTTTTTCCTTAAGAAGTGAATTTACTAAAGACGATTTCCCAACATTAGGTCTGCCGATAATAGCTAATCTCAATCTACTTTTATCTCTTACTAACTCTTCTTCTTTAAAAGTACCTATATTTAACTTTTCAATTATTGTTTCTAAGAGTAAACCAGTATTTATGCCATGTTCGGAAGAAATAAATAAAGCATCTCCATAACCCAATTTATATTCTCCTATATCTTCTCCCGACTTTAAACAATCGCATTTATTCGCAACCAAAACAACATTCTTAGCTTTTTTCCTCTTCAATATTTTGGATAAATAAACATCATCATTATCTATACCCTCTTTGCAAGAAACTACCAAAACTATTAAATCTGACTCAGATAAAGCAATTTCTGTCTGTCTATTCATTTCGTCTTGAAAAGACATTTCATCCAATGTATATCCTCCAGTATCAGTTAATAAAAATTTCTTATCAAATCAGGAAACTTCCAAAGTAACTCTATCTCTAGTCACTCCAGGTTCAGAAAAAACAACAGAATGCCTCTCTCCTGTCAATCTATTAAATAATTGCGATTTACCTACATTTGGTTTCCCTACAATTACTACTTGCTTCAAAGACATTCTTTATATCTCAACAACTGATTACTCAACCTATTTCTATATTCTTGCAAACCTATAGTTTGTTCTTTAAATACAAAACTTAATTGAAAAGAATAAAGAGTAGCAATAATCGCAAACTCATACAACTTATAAAGAGATAAGTTGGCTTCCTGCGCCAACAAAATCATTAATTCTTTAGATAAATTTGACTCTTTCACAAAATTACCATAATCCCAATAAGGATGATTAACCCTACCCCATTCATAATCTATAAGAGTCAATTCTCCAGTTTTAGGTTCATATATTAAATTAGACAAAGAAACATCATTATGCGACAAAACCCTAATTTCTTTTTTATATTTATTAACCAACCTTCTATACAAAACCACATTCTGAAAATCTAGCTTATCTTCATTCAAAAACTCTAAATCATCATGCTGCAAAACTCCTACTGTGCCTTTCGAATGAATATCTTCAATTAAAGAAACCAATTTTCCAATTATTTCTTCATTCACTTCTTCAAAACGCAAACTCCTTCCGTCTATCCAATGCCAAACTCCATTTCCAGTTTCTATTTCATAATAAATAGCTTCTAAATTTAAATTCTTAAAAATATTTTGCTCATTTACTCTATCAATTAATTCATTATGATTTCCTATTCTGACTTTATAGTAATTGCCTTTATCAGTAAAAACCTTAAAAACATAGTTCGAATATCCCTGAAATATTCTTTCTATCGAACTAATATTCTCTTCAGGAACAACTTTATTAAATAAAAAACGAGACTTATTTACCAACAATTTTTGCTTCTGTACCGTATATATTGCATCTATTATCATTCACAGAAAGACAACTATCTTTAACATCAATAACTACCTTATTTGACTTTTCATGAACAACTATCTCTCCATCAGCCAATTGTTCCATAACAGAAGAGTAGTTTCTATTAATAATCATTAAACCATTATGTTTCTTTACCTGAACAAACTTAACATAATCTTCATAGACAATTCCTTGTATAGTTGCCACCCTTAATCACAATTGATTTTCTTTTTTTTCTGCCATCTACTTATTAAAGCTTAATTTAAAAAAACTACAAAAGTTCTCTCACAGTATTCTTTTACACTCTTCGAAATCAATTTCTTTTTCTTTCGCAACAAAAGCAATTAACTCTTTTACTTTAGTATGATCTTCAGTTAAAAAAGGCGAATCTGTTTCAACCAATAATCTGTTTATATCAATTTTTCTAATAAAAGTTCTAAATTCATTTCCTGGCCTAAAAACAATAGGAGAAACAGACAACATTCATTTTTTTGGCAAACTTAAATACCTTAAAGCATACTCTTCTGTCCCCTCAAAACAATGAATAACTCCATATAAATCAACCATTCCTTCCAACAAATCTAATAAAGTATCATGCGCTTTTCTTACATGTATAACCAAAGGTAAATCATATTTCTTGGCTAATCCGCATTGAGCATAAAATCATCTCCTCTGCTTATTTTCAACTTCCTTTTGATCAGCTCTATAAAAATCAAAACCTATTTCTCCCACAGCAATAATTCTTTTTCTATGCGTTCCTATTTCTTTATCTAATGCCTGAATAGTACTCTCTAAATCGTGCTCATTTATTTCTAAAGGATGTACACCAGCTGTAACATAAACATTCTCATGTTTAAGGGATTGCCTAAGCGCTACTTGAAAATCCTCAAAAGTTGTAGAAACATTGTTAAATATCCAATCACTATCTTTCTCTCATGTTCTGGACTTATTCAAATTTAAGTGAGCATGAGCGTCAAAAAATCTAGGACTACTCATTAAGCAAAAAAGGAGGCAATACTTGTAAATAGATTATTTATTTCTTCAGCCATTTTTTTAGTATCAATTCCCTTTTTATCTGGATGCTTACTTGTTTCTTTAGAAACTCCTAAAAAATCAAAAACAGCAGTCAATCCTCTAGAAACCTTATCAGCAGCTAATGACGCTTTAAGTTCATCAATATTTTCGCTTCTAACAAAATCCATCATCAATTTAGGAGTAAATTTTGCTTTTGCTTGAGGATCATCTTTCAGAGCTTCCATCATCAAACTAACTTTTTCATTCATTTCAACAGGATTATCCAAATAAATATCAACTACCTCAGCTATTTCTGCTTCACTTAATTGTTTCAACTCATCCTTAAAATCTAAAAAAAACTTATTCATCCTAGGTAAAGAAGATCAAAACTCAGGAGTTTTTAAAGCTTTCTTATATTGTTCTCATCTAGTTTTATTGCTTTGTAATCTATCAGTATTAGGTCTGGAAAATAAATGTCTAGCAGGTTCTAAATAACTCTCAAAATCTTCAACTATCTCGCCAGATGGCTTGCTCTGCAAATAAGGAACCAACTTTTCACTAATAAATTTAGAAAATTCTGAAAATCATTCTTTAATAGTCAAAATCAATTGTTTTCCTCCTTGATAAATAACTACAAATAAATCTTTTTCGGTCTCAACTGATTCATCTGCTTTAATAGAAAAATTTAAATTTTTTACTTTTTCGGAAATCTCATATTCAGAAATCATCGTATGTTTAACAGCTATCTCCACTGGCTTAAACACAAAATTCTTCACAGGATAAACAACTGTTGTATTTAAAACAGAAGACAAATTATGAAAAACATTCGTATGAGAAACCAAAGAATATGCTCCCAAAGATGCGCTACTTCCTGCACCAATCCAAACCAAACGAGATTTAAGTAGAGCCCTAAAAAGATGCATATCTAAACTTTTCTCAAAAAATTTCACAACTTTTACTTCCCAACACAAAAATTATCAAACAATTTATTTATCTTGTCAAAACTACTTACATTAACGCCAATTATTGCGCCTAAATCACTATATGCATTATTTATATACTCTAAAAATAAATCCAAAGGCAATAAAGAACTTAATGACTCTCTTAAAGATATACAAGCGTTGTTCAAATAGTTAATATTTTCCTGAGACTTAATACCTACAATACTATAACCAGATCTCAAATGCTCTCTTAATTGATTTAAGAAAAAATTAATATCTCCATTCTTTATAGAAATAGAATTCTCCAATCTTTTATCGCTTAAATCTGATTTAGTAATTACCCTTATACAAGGTCTATTTCCAATTTGTTTAGATCAAAAATTATCATCAATATTTTTTTCTTCAGAAGAAACTAAATGAACTATTAAATCAGAAGTTCCTATTTCATACTTACTCTTATTTGCCTCTTCATATTTTTGAAAATCCTCTTCTGAATTTATTCCAGCAGTATCCACCAAAGTCAACAAATATCCCTCAAAATAAAAATCTACCTCTATTGCATCTCTAGTAGTTCCTGCTTGATCCGAAACAATAATCTTTGGTTTCTCTATTAAATAATTAACTAATGATGACTTTCCGGCATTCGGTTTACCTATAAAAACTACTCTATAATTTGACAACTTCTGTTTTTTAGACTTATCCAACAAATCCTCTAATTCAAACAATAAATTTCGAACTCTATCCCTTATAGAAAATAAAAATTCTGTATCTTCTTTCTCTATTTCTCTCGGATAATCAACATTCAATTCACACTCTCCAATAATAGAAAACAAATTGTCTAAATATTTTCTTATCAATTTAGAATTTGCGCCTTTAATCTCTGCGACTGAAGAATAAATATCTAATTCAGTCTTAGCTTGGAATAAAGCTTCTATATTCAAAGCCTGATTTAAATCTATCTTGTTATTTAAAAAAGCTCTCTTAGTAAACTCTCCTCTCTGAGCATGAACAGCTCCTGCTTTAATTAATTCATCAATAATCAACTTAGAAATCAATATGTTTCCATGACAACTTATCTCTATACAATCTTCTCCCGTGTATGAATGCGGAGCATAATATTTACTAATAACCACTTGATCTATTAGTTTTCCATTCCTAGATTTAATAAAAGTAATCTGTAATCTATCTTCTGTTTTTTCGATCTTACTGGTTGTAATTGAATTAATTATTGAAAAAGATTCAGCTCCAGACAAACGGATAACATGCAACGCTCCTATTCCGGCTGGAGTTGCTAATGCCACAATAGTGGACATCTATCTACTCAAATTAATAAAAAATGAAAACATTATGTATTCAGCTTTGTATTTGAAAATTTCAAACACAATCTGCTTACATTGAGTGGTGTAATTCACAAGATCCAATACTTTAGATTTATCATTTCTAATCTCATACTGGTGTATGTTATGTATTTTCAAAACTAATTCCAACAAATGTGGATATTTACTTAAATCTACGTGACGATCTATGTTTTTAAATTTAGACAAAAAACTAAACTCATATTGATCAATAAAGTTACTTTTTAAATCAGGTATATTTGCAATTATCTTATCTTTGTTCTCCATATCTGAATAAATATCTAACAAATATCTAATAGAGCAAACTATAAAAGGAACTAGTGTTCCTCCCGGTTTATAAAAATAAAAATAAGATTTCCAATCGAAATCAAAGTCTTTTTCTTTCTTAGTCTTAAAAATAAAAGTAGAAATAATAAATAAGAAAACAGCAAGAATAACTATCTGATCTTCATATTTAGATAGACAGTCGTATTTAGTTTTGAAATGATTTCTCAAATAATATTTGCAGGTCTGTTTAATAGTTGCATAAATAGGCTTATAAAAATTATTCATGTTCTACTCTTTATCTCAAGATAATCTAAATTTCCCTTCTCTTAATATAGCCAAAAACTTTTTCTCTGCCCGCTCTAAATCCAATTTTCCTCCAGAAATTTTGTAGTTATATTTGTCCGCCAATTTCTCTAAAAATAACTCATATTCTTCAGGCGCTTCCGAAATATCTAGAATCTTTTTTATCTCTAATAAATATTGATCCAAAAGATAAGAATAAGCTTTTTTCATTAATTCAGAATAATCTCTTACGTTTGCAGGAATAGCATTAACCAAAAATAATTTATCTGCAAGATTTTGTTCTAATTTTTTATGAATAAAAATTCCTGGACTATCATAAACCCATATGTTGTTCCCTATAGGGAACTTAGATATATGTCTTGTTTTTCCAGGAATATTTTCTACTAGAGCAACTTTCTTTCCTTTCAACAAATTAATCAATGTAGATTTACCAGTATTTGGAACTCCAACTATCAATACCTGAAAATGAGGTTTGTAATCTTTATATCTAGATATTTTCTCCTGCAAAGATTGTTTTATCAATTTAAGAATAGGTATCCTACTCTTTGGATCTTTGAAATTAAAAGATATTTTTTCTAACTCCTTTAATTCTTTAGGATCTCCTAAATCAAACTTACTAATTAAATGTAGTATTTTTATTCCTGAATTAGAAAAATCCTTTAACAAAGATGAATAAACGCTAGTAGCTTGCAAAGACCTAGCATCAGAAACTGCTATTAACAAATCAACATGTGATTTGAGTTTTTTAATATCAGATAGAGCTGTCTTTATATGAAAAGGACACTCTAACTTAACACTCACTTAGTCTAGGATCAATATTGCTTCTCTTGTCTTTCCGAAAGATATTATTTTTGTCCTAACCCCTAAAAACTTAACTACAAAGTCTACAAATTCCTTGAACTCAGCCGAAAAATCTTCATACTTCTTAATATTTGAATAATTATCTTTTCATCCTTTAAACGTTTTATACACAGGCTTAATGCTAGTATTCTTTCTAATAGCGCTTCAAGAAACAGAATTTCCATCCCCATCCAAATAATCAACACAAACTTTCACTTCCGGCAAACCATTCAAGACATCTACAAGAGTAATTGCCACATCAGTAATCCCAGAAAAATCAACAGAATACTTCAAGAAAACCAAATCTAATCAACCAATTCTTCTTGGTCTAGAAGTAACAGAACCATATTCATTCCCAGTTTTTCTAATATAATCAGCCAAATTTTCATCTTCTATCTCAGTTGGAAACTCCCCAAAACCTACTCTAGAAGAATAAGCCTTAACAACACCCAATAAACCATCTTTAAAAGTAGCTGGTGACAGACCAGTACCACTCACCAAAGCTCCAACTATATTAGATGAAGTAACAAAAGGATATGTTCCCATATCTAGATCTAACATCAAGCCCTGACTTCCTTCAAACAAAACCTTCTTTCCTTCTCTAATTTCCTTCTGTAAAAAACCAGTTACATCTGTCAAATAAGGCTTAATTTTTTGCCCCAATTCCAAATATTTTTTCAAACAAGTTTCAGTATCAAACAAATCGTATCCATACTCTTTAAACAATGGATTCAATATCTTTAAATTGAAATCTATGCATTTTCTTAATTTAACTTCATCCAATAAATCACACGCTCTTACTCCAGTTCTCAAAGCTTTAAAAGCATAAGATGGACCAATACCTTTATTAGTAGTGCCAATCTTATCTCCTCCTCTAATCTGTTCTATTAACTTATCTAAAGATATAGCTCAATCGAAAATTATATGTACGTTGTTTGAAATAAACAATCTTCCAGGAACAGAAACCAAATTACTTACATTTGTAATTTCCTTTAAAAGTTGTTCAGGATTTAAGACAACCCCATGAGAAATAACTGCTTTAGAATTCAAAATTCCAGTAGGAATCAACTGAAACACATACTTAGATTTTTCATCTAAATAAATACTGTGTCCTGCGTTATCCCCTCCCTGATATCTAACTACGTAATCAAAATCTTTAGACAAACAATCTACAATCTTTGCTTTTCCCTCGTCTCCAAAAGAAGAACCGACTACAGCAACTATCTGTTTACTCACGCCTCCCCAAAAAAGAGCACGGAGCTACTCTATAATATCGACAACCGTCCCCGCACCGATAGTTTTTCCACCCTCTCTAATTGAAAACTTAGAACCTTTTTCAATAGCAACTACGTTAATCAACTCAACAACAATATTTGAATTATCACCAGGCATAACCATTTCAACACCTTCAGGTAAATCAATAGTTCCTGTTACGTCAGTTGTTCTGAAATAGAACTGAGGTTTATAACCCTTAGTGAAAGCTGTATGTCTTCCACCCTCTTCTTTCTTAAGAGCATATATCTGAGCTGTAAATTTCTTATGAGGTGTGATACTTTTTGGTTTAGCTAAAACTTGTCCCCTTGAAACTTCTTCTTTTGCAACACCCCTAAGAAGAATACCAGCATTATCACCAGCTAATACTTCATCAAGTGGTTTTCTAAACATCTCAATACCAGTAACAACCGCTTTAGTTGTAGGCTTCAAACCAACAATTTCAACTTCATCGTTAACTTTAAGAGTACCTCTTTCACATCTACCAGTAACAACAGTACCTCTACCTGTAATAGTTAAAACATCTTCAATTGAAAGAAGGAAAGGCTTATCAACTTCCCTAACAGGTAAAGGAACATACTCATCCAGACAGTTAAGAAGTTCTTTTATAGATTCTTCATACTTAGGATCTCCTTCAAGAGCCTTAAGGGCTGAACCCTTAATAACAGGAGTATTAGCCCCATCATAACCATATGAAGTAAGTAAATCTCTAATCTCCATTTCAACCAACTCCTGCATTTCAACATCTTCAACCATGTCACATTTATTTAAAAAAACTACCATTCTCTCAACACCCACTTGTCTAGCAAGAAGAATATGTTCTCTTGTTTGTGGCATGGTACCATCTGTTGCTGAAACAACTAAAATAGCTGCATCTATTTGAGCAGCACCAGTAATCATGTTTTTGATGTAGTCAGAGTGACCGGGACAGTCAACGTGTGCATAGTGTCTAGTTTTTGTTTCGTATTCAACGTGAGAAGTGTTAATAGTAATTCCCCTTGCTCTCTCTTCAGGCGCTCTATCAATAGAAGCATAGTCTCTAGCCTCAGCTAAACCTAGCTTAGCAGAAACTGTACAAATTGCAGCTGTTAAAGTTGTTTTACCATGGTCAATGTGGCCTATTGTACCAACATTAATATGATCTTTTGAACGATCGAATTTTTCTTTTGACATCTAATTAATATCTGTAAATAATTATAAAGAAGATTTGTATTTTTCTCACTTCATTTCAAGAGTTTTTGTTGCAGAAAAATCATCAATAGGATAATCAGTTTTGACATCTAATGAATTCCAATCATGTATTTGATCCCATGTAATAATCCCGCTATATAAGCCAACTAAATATGCAACACCTAAGGCGCTATCCAAAGCATCTTTAGAAGCAATTATCTGCTTATTCAAAATCAAAGACTGAACTTTTCTCAAATAATCAGAAGTAGAAATTAAACCATTCACATATATCTCATTCAAATCAAAATCCAAAACTTGAAAACACTTCAACATTTCTTTAGTCAAACAAGCCAAACCATTTAAATAAGCTTTAAAAACTATCTCCCCTCTATCTTTACTCAAATCTATTCCATCCGACAATTTTTTTCATTTCTTCTTATCAAAAATAAACAACCTATCATCTATAGGCTCAATATAAATACAATCCACAATGGTATTGTCTTCAATTAAATAGTTATCTATAAATCCACCGTTCTTCAATTTGGTCAATATATTTCCGCAAACAAAAGAACCATTTTCTAAGGCATAAACAGTTTTTTCTCCCTCCATCTTTCAACCTATAGTAGTTAAAGCGTTATCGACATAAACTCTCTTATTTCCTGAATTTATAAGAACAAATAAGCCAGTTCCATATGTACACTTAATAATTCCAGGCTTTGAACCTAAGCTCAAAAGAGCAGCCTGTTGATCCCCAATTACTCCCAATATTGGAATCTTTCTTCAAGATCCAAAATAACTTCCAGAAGGCTTAATTGTTGGCAAAGTATAAAGAGGTATTCCAAACATCTCTAATAAATCCAAATCTCAAATTTCTTTCTCTAAATTCATACACATAGTTCTTGAGGCATTAGTAACATCGGTAACAAATTCTGCTCCTCCAGTTAAATTGGCAATCAATCAAGTATCAACCGTTCCAAATCTAATATCCTCTCAAGAAAAATCTATGTTCTTAATTATTCAATCTATTTTCGAAGCAGAAAAATATGAATTTAGATACAACCCAGTTTTAGATTTAATAAACTCCTCTTTATCTCTTCACCGATGCAAAAAATCTTCATTTCTAGAATCCTGTCAAGAGATAACTGCACAAACTGGCTTAAGAGTGTTCTTGTCTCAAGCTATTACGCTCTCTCTCTGATTAGTAATTCCTATTCCTATAATTCTCTCCCTAGATACTATAGATACAGCTTTCTGAAGTAATAACAATAATTTTTCATAAATCTCATCTCCATCATGTTCGACTCAGCCAGGTTTAGGAAAATAAGTATTTATAGATTCAGTAAAAAGAAAATCAATCTCTCCAGTTCTAGAATTAATTAAACAAACTTTGCACGAAGAAGAACTCGAATCTACAGATAGAAAGTAGAAATTTTGGTTATTCTTTTGCAACTTCTTTTTTTGAAACAAACCTCTCGCCTATTCCTAGTTCAAGATCTTTATCTGGATTCTGTTCTACATCATAAACTCCTGCCTCTCTTTCCTTCTTAATATCTTTAAGTAAATTTTTCGCATCTCTAACAACCTCAGGATTCTTTCTTGCCACAACCTGTTTAACTCTCTCAGCCTCTTCAGGATCCTTATCCTCCCTATTCAAATTACTTTCATAATACAACTCAGCTTTAACGGTCTTAACCATATATTCAGCATCACTTACTAAATCTTGTATCTGATCCAATGTAATCCTACATCCAGCTGCATTTTCATGGCCTCCTCCGCCATACTTAGTAGCTAAATCTTTAGCACTAGCATTAAGAGACCTAATACTTACCTCGAAAATGTCATTTGGTTGCTCAACCATCAACATTCAAATTCAACAATCATCAATATGTTCATAAACATTGACCATAGATTTAACATGAGTAGTTTTGAATTTCTGCATATCCTGCAATGTAACAATTCCATAAATCACATCTTCTGTCTTAATAGCCTTACTTATCAAATAATTAGATAATTGAATTTGTTCTCAAGATCTACTCTTTAACCTTCTATGAATGTCAACATAATTAGCTCCATTTCTTCAAGTTTTAGCAGCTAATATAAGAGTTCTAGGGACTACACTATCAATAGAAAATCTAAGACTATCTGAACAAATACCCATATACAAGAAAGTAGCAGCTTTAGGAGGCATTTTCCAACCATAAAATTCGGACAATTGAACTATCTGACAACAAGTAGAAGCGTAAGTAGGATCATCTCAACACAAATCAACGTGGAAATCTGAAACAGAATCATGATGATCTATCTTCACAACCGCACCAAAAGAAACTCTACTATTTCTGAAAAACTTATTAAAACAATCAATTCTGCTGCTTTGGCCTACATCCAATATGATGGCCATAGCATTTGAAAAATCAAAATCATAATTAATCAAATTATCAAATTTCATGGTCATCCAAGAATAAAGCTGATTAGGGTTAGAACCAACAACATAAACTCTCTTATTCGGATAGTTTGCATGAATGATACCCTGCAAACCAAAAGAACTTCCTAAACAATCTCCATCAGGATTATTGTGGTGGAAAACAATAATGTGATCAAATTGAAGAACTAAATTCTGAAAATGCTTTAAAAAATGATTCCTATCTTTATCTCGCTGATTCATCGCACGTTTATTGTGCTCTTCAATTTTTCCCGACAACATAAATAACTATAAAACTCCCGCCTTTTTCAAGAATAAATCTATCTCTCTGACAACCACATCCTCGTCGTTAGTAAACTCAGATACTTTATCTGACTTAAACTTCATTAAATCTATAGCATTTTTTACAGATGTACAAAAAGATTTTCCTGCTGCTACTGGTAAATCGTTAATTTGATCTCCATAGGTAAGAACATTTCTGAAATTTACTCCATAGTAATTACTTAAAAACTCCACTGCTTTTTCTTTACTTACATAATCTGCCTGTATTTCAATATTTATGGTTTTATTATGAGCATAATAATAAATTGTTACATAAGGTGGTAATTCAAAAGACTTTAAAAACATCAATCTCTTATCGACATTATCTTGATCTTCTGAAGTTCCTAATTGTCGAAAATAAGTTTTAATGCCATAAACATTGCCGTTTGACTCCTTCAATCTCCTTATAAGATCAACTCTATCAGTCGAAGCATCAAAACTTATATTTTCTTTATCAGAAAGAACATCCCCTTTTAAGAAATCTCTAAAAAAATCATCATTAGATAAAACACCTTCTCAAACTAATTCGGACAAATAAGAATAAACGGAAATATCATTAACAGGATCATATAGCAAAGCTCCGTTACAACAAGAAACAAATCCTTTAAGCTCAAGTTCCCTGTATATCTTCTCAGAATCTCTTCAACACCTTCCAGTAGAGAAAGAAAAAAACACATCATCTCTTTTGTTCAACTTACGAACATAATCCACTGTTAGAGGACTAAGCTCCCCTTTGCTGTTAAGCAAAGTGCCGTCTAAATCTGTAACAATTAAATATTTATATTTGGACACTTTTTATAAAGAGGTACGATACTTTCTGGTTCTTGTACAGACTTAAAGTTTTTCTTATCTTTATAAAAAGATTTTAAAGCGACATTTGGGTCTAGCTTATCTTGTGACTCTTCTCTTATGTAAAAATTTATATTTCTATAGGTTGTCAAAGTCTTAACAAATATAGTTATCAACCTCGAAGCATTCCAAGTAGAAAAGGAACTATTTAGGTAAATCGCTTCTATATCTTCAAGGCCAATACCCAATTTCTTCATACAAATTTCAAAACTCTCTACCCATTTTTCTCCTATTTGTTTCTTATTCACATTTTTTCACTTCAATAACTTCTCTCCTTCAAAAAAACTAAAGATTACATCTTCAAGACCATGAAATATATACAGATCTATACTCCTATTGACTCTATTCATAACTCGAATAATCAACATTCATCTCTTTTAACAAAGCGACAAATTCTTCAGGAAGAGGAGCTTTGGCTTCTATAAAAGAACCACTAAAAGGACATCTAAAGCTTAACCTATAAGCATGTAAAAACTGACCAAACTCAGAATTAAAAACCTGACTTTTATCTTTCAAATAAACTGGATCATTCAAAATAGTGCAGCCAATATCATGCAAATGAGATCTAATTTGATGAGTTCTACCGGTAATAGGCTTTACAAAAACAAATTTACTATCTATTTCTTGTACTTCGGTTATCGCGTGTTTATAATTTTTAGCGTTTCGATTAGAAAACATCAGTTTATTAGTTTTACTTCTCCCAAGAGACAAACTTATTTTCACTTTTTTAGCTGGTAATTCTTTTGAAACAATTGCCAAATAGCACTTCTCTACTTTATTTTCAGAAAAAAGTTGTTGAATAGACTTAAGATTGTCTTTATTCTTAATTAAGAGGACTATTCCAGAAGTGTATTTATCAATTCTGTGCGCTAAAAAGTAACTTTCTCTTCTATCTTTGGATATTTCATCAACAAGATTATTCTCTTCTTCAAATTTAGTTTTGTGCACTAAAACCCCAGACCTCTTATTAACTATTAAAAATTCGTCATCTTCATAAATTACTGAGTACATGATTAAAGATATTAGAAAAAAAACTAAGATACTTGATTGATCAAACGATCCAGACGTACAAAAAGAATTAAGTTCATACGAAAAATATATAGAGGAAAGCAAGAAACAGATCTACAAAAAAATACTATGAAATTCTATTGGATGCATGAAGATAAAGCAGCCTATAGACAGATGCTGTAAGAAAATAAATCTCTCTAAATTTCCAAATTTCAATACAGAAACCATAGGTCAATTATTAGGCAGAAAAGGTCAATACAAACAAATATTTGTCAACACAACTGGTGTTGATATGGAACTAGATAAAGAAGAAAAACCGACTAGCACTATAGTTATCAGCAAATACAATGCAGAGAAGGTAAATAAGGCATGCAAGTTAATAGAGAAATTAATGGCTCTTGGAAAATGAAATCCAGAAAAAATGCAATCAATTTATGACGAAGTATGCAAAGAATGAGAAGTGGAATGTATTGCTGCAGGAAAAAAAACCCTTTCTGAATTTCTTAAGTATGAAGAACCTATTTCAGAAGAATTAGCTAGACACGTCGGAGCTCTAGAGTATGTTTATTCATTCAACCAAAACATACTTGAACATAGTATGGAAGTAGCACAAATATGCGCCGATATAGCTATTCAAATGGAATTAGATCCTGTTAAAGCTAAGAGAGCCGGCTTTTTTCATGACATAGGAAAAGCTATAGCTAACTTCGAAGACCACGTAGAAAAAGGAATAGCTATAGCCAAAAGAGTCGGATTAGAAGAATACATAATTAACGCAATCGAATCTCATCATGGAAAAGTAAGCGCTAACACCTACTACGCAAAAATAGTAAAAGTAGCTGACAAAATTTCAGCAGGAAGAGAAGGAGCTCGACCAAGACAAAACGAATTAATAGATCAAAGAAAAAAAATGATTGAAAGCAAATTACTAGTTATTCCTTGAATAGAAAAAGTACAAACTCAAAATGCTGGTAATTACATACACATATTCATTAAATTGAGTGAATTTCACGGAGACAGATTGAATGCTATGAAAGCAGAAGTTCAATTCGCACTTAGAGAAATAAATGCTGAATACACTTACAACTTTGAAATCAAATTCTCTCTAGAATACGAAGATAAATTCTTTTTGGAGGACGAATAAATCCTTAAAAAATGGTGGAGAGGATGGGTCTCGAACCCACGACCTTATGCTTGCAAAGCATGTGCTCTTCCATCTGAGCTACCCCCCCGAACAATGGTGGAAATAGGCGGGATCGCACCACCGACCTCTCCCTTATCAGGGGAGTGTTCTACTACTGAACTATATTTCCTTTGTTATTCGGTGCCTCTTTTATTTTACAACCCCTCTATTTCTAAAGGGTGTTTAGGATTTGAATTAACAATATCTTTAACTATCCTACCACCCGACACATACAGCACTCTTTTAGCCATTTCAGCAATAAGAGGATTATGTGTAATAACAATCACCGTAGTTTTAGCATATTTGTTGATGTCATAGAAAAAATTAAGAATAGATTTAGTCATGGCGTGATCTATAGCTCCTGTTGGTTCATCAGCTAATAGAATCTGTGGCTTTTTAATCAAAGCTCTAGTAATAGCAACTCTTTGTTGTTGGCCTCCAGAAAGTTGATGAGGATACTTATCTTTATGTTCCATTAAACCTAAAAATTCCATCATGTAATAAAGCTCATCTTTATTTCCTTTAGATAAGAAAATCTCCTTGCATAACTCCTTAAAAAAATCAAACTTACTTTTTATTTGACCCTTTTGCATATGTGAATAAACATTCTTAACTCTTTCTTTCAAAGAAGGATTATCCATGCCTTGCGCGATCGCAATATTCTCAGCAGCTGTTAAATTAGGCAATAAAGCATAATTTTGAAATATATATCCAATTCTCTTTCTTCTGAAATAATTGAGAGCATTATCATCCATCTTAGTAATATCGCAATCGGCTATAACACATGACCCTGTAGTAGGTCTATCTATTCCAGAGAGAATATTCAATAAGGTTGTCTTTCCAGAACCGGAATAACCCAAAATAACAATAAATTCTCCTTTTCTAATTTCCAAATTTATGTCTTTCAGGGCATGAAATATTTCATTCTTAACGTGAAAATATTTATTCACTCCCCTCAACTGAGCAATAAAGCCTTCATCATTCTTTTTTTCATAATCTTCCTTAGAAGAAATGCTCATAGATCTAAGAATTTCCTTACTAATAACAGGATCTATAAAAACATCAGAACTAACTTTTTCCTCCATTCTCAAATTACTAAAAAAGAATTGTTTTCCTTTGAATAATTCTCTTGAATATTTGAAATAAAGAGCAACAATAATAACTACTGAAAAAATATTTAAACCTGCTGTAACTCAACCAGTACTAGTTAAATCTCTGTGATAAACCCTAGTACTCTCTAAACTATTGGAATCAACGTCTAAAGATTTATATAAAAAAGTAAAAATATCATTTCCGCTAGGTTTAGGCACATACAACAAACAAAAAGCAGTTCAAGCAGTAAGAAGGGAAGAGAAAATTCAAAAATAATGTATTCACTTACTAAAAAAAGAAAATTTAAGCCTTAAGTCTGCAGAAACAGTATTTCTTTTGATCAAAGACTCTAACTCAATTAAAAAATTCCTAATCAAAAAAACACAATAACCACCTATAAAAATAACTGAAATAGTTAAACACAAAAATAAATAAGCCTCGTAATTCCAAAAAGGAGGAGAAATATTTACCTTATCTTCCGAACTAACAACATCTGAATCGCTTCCTAAAAGCCTAACAATGTATTGAAATACTGTTTCAAAAACTACAATAACCCCTCTACCTAACTTTTGTTGATTACTAACAGGAAGAAAAATAGAAAAAATAGCCAATATGGCTCATAAAGCTCACAATCAAAAAGAAATTTGAATAAATAAATTTTTATTTCGAATTCAATATCCGAATGGATAATGATTTTTCTTAACTGATTGACTTAATAAATATTCCTTCAAGGAATAGCGAATCCCGCTATGCATCCTTTTTAGCAGAAACTCAAGGTAAATTATCTATATCAACCGGTCGTTGATTTATACATTCAATTATTCTTCCTTTAGCGACCTTTATTTTCTTAGTAGCAATAAGAGAAATAATAGGATTGTGTGTAATCAGAACAATAGTTGTTTTATATTTTTGATTTATATCTTTAAAGACCTTAAGAATGTTTTTAGCTGTATCTTCATCAACAGCGGCAGTAGGCTCATCAGCAAACAAAATTTTAGGATTTTTAATAATTGATTTGACTATAGCTACTCTTTGCTGTTGCCCGCCAGAAAGCTGATTTACATACTTATCTAAATGATCTTCAATTCCTATTAAT
Organism: Candidatus Mycoplasma haematohominis; assembly: GCF_902712995.1. Taxonomy (GTDB): domain Bacteria; phylum Bacillota_I; class Bacilli_A; order Mycoplasmatales; family Mycoplasmoidaceae; genus Eperythrozoon_B; species Eperythrozoon_B haematohominis. Next base: position 165,464 of record NZ_CACTIB010000008.1, on the reverse strand, counting down.
TCAACCAATTCATCCAAATCCAGTCTTTTATAAACATTCTCTTGCAGAGAAGCGCCTTGCATAATATTTTCTCGAACAGTCAATTCAGGGAGCAATGCATAACTCTGAAAAATAAACGACAAATTATCTTTTCTAAATAGAGTTAATTCTTTTGCAGATAAAGCAATCAAATTATGATTAGCCACTATTACTTGACCATTAGACGGCCTTTCTATTCCAGAAAGAATATTCAGCAGAGTAGACTTTCCGGAACCCGAATAACCTAAAACAACAACAAAATCTCCTTCTTTTATTCTCAGATTAATATCATGCAAAACTTTCACATTTTGCAGAGAAACTGAGTTAGAAAACCACTTAGACGCCCCTTTAACTTCTATTAAATAACCAGGTGAATTCTTTATATATTTAGACTCTCTTCTCTGTGAATTAAGCTTCTTAATGATCCTATAAGTTTGTTTCCTACATTTTTTCTGATATTTATCTTCGCGACTTATAAAGTCATCTTTTCAGCTCTTAAAATTATCGAACAATCTAGCATTGTATTTTTTATGATAATCGCACAAACAACTAGTAACCTCTGCTTCTCCTGGCAGGAATTCTGGTTTCCCATCAAGTTCAACAAATAAGTTTCGGAAATTACTTTTCAAATGTCTTAAAAAAGTCTGAGGCTGATTTTTTAGACTTAGACTGAATTTTCTTAGGAATGTATTCGCACAAGAATTGAGGCGGTTCTCGCAAATCCCTGTGGGGTTTATCTTTGAAGAAATAGATATATTTCTTCTTTCTAAATTCTTTTCTGTAAAAGGCATCGAGATTATCTAAATCAGTATCTTCCGGCAAACCAATTTCAGCAAATATTTTTTTATTAACAAATCTATTTTCATTTCTTTTATCTATTATTCATTTAATTAATAACCTAAATAAATTAAGTGTTTTTCGAACGAAAGGATTCAAAGAATTTTTGTAAATCAAATATCCTTCATTAAATTCCCTAAAAGAATATTTTCTATATTTATCATTTGATTTATGCCTTAAATATCTAGAAACTGCCTGTTGCTTCTTTTTCTCTGTAGATACTCTTCAGCCTAACATTACCTGAGCTTGACTCCATCTACTTTCTCAAGTATTTGATTAATTTCACTTATACTTTGCTGTATCTCTTCGCCAGACAAAGTATTTTCATAAGACTGAAATTTAATTCTTATTAAATAACTAAGAATATCTTCTGTTTCATATTTCTCCACTATTCTTGTGCTAACTAGATATTTACTTCTTAATTCTCCAATTATTTTTCCTATACTCAAGTTCTTAGACTTATCTATCTCCAAAGAAATATCTTTATATGAAGGAGGATACTTGGAAATTCTAAAAGTTTTATTTTTTTTGCAAGGATTGAAAAAAATCTCCATGTAAAAGCCTCACACATTAAAAGGTAAATCAGTTTTTAAATATCCCAAAGAACCAATCTTCATTTGATTTTCTTGTATTTCTAAATAATTAGTTTTGCTAAAAAGATCATCAAAATTTTCGCTCTTTAAAAAACAAAAATTCGAATTCAAATACCTAGATGTTTTCTCTATTAAAGCTTTAATATCGAACAAATCAAATGCTAATTTTGTTTCCCCCAATAAAAACAAATCTCTTTTTTCAGGAATCAAAACATTAAGTATTCATTTAGATTCTCTATTTAAAAATTGTTCTTCAGATATCTCAAAAACAGGTTTCAATTCATTTTTACCTCTATAGTTCCTTTTAATAACTTCCAACAACTCAAACAAAGCATGTTTTCTCAATGAAACATGTTCTTCTGACAGAGGATTATTAACACTTATTTCGTCTATATTTTTTCTATGCAAATTAAAAGTAGTACACTCATAAAAACCCAAACTTCTTCATAACTCTCTTATTTTCTCTACTGCCAATATCTGTTGATTTTTGTTTAAATGTGACAACCCAATAGAACTTGAAATAGGCTTGCTAATTAGATTGTCTCAACCTATAAAACAAACAATTTCATCCACTACATCTCTTTCGGTTTGAATATCTACTCTTCATTCAGGAACTAAAGCATAATCATCTTCCAAAACGAAAAAATCTCCTCTGAATTCACATTCTTTATCTAGCCCTAAAAAATCAAAAATTCTTTTCCTACAAATAGATATTTTCTTAAATTCAAAATCTTCTAATAATTCCTTCTTCAAAAAGCAATCTCTCAGTTTTTTAAAGTACTCTGATTTCTTCCTAATTAACAACTTACTTTCTCCATTGGTTTCATTAAAAATCAAATACAAATATCTATCTATACTTACTTCTCTCTGATTATTGACTAATAAAGCTCTCTTCAAAAATCAAATATCTTTTAAATCTTGATAAAAAGTTCCGTTTTTCAAATCATTTTTACCTTTTCCTAACAATTTACAAAGCTCTCTAGATAAACCTCAAACAGAATGCAAATCCCCTCTATTAGCTGGTATAGATAAATCAAAAATTCAATCATCCAACCAAAGATCGGATGGTTCAAATGGCTTAGAAGTGTCTCAAAATTCAGAAAATTCTATTATCTGTCCCTTTTCAAACGGATTTTCAAATATAGCCTTTAATAAATTTGATTTATACAATTCTGTATATCCACAAATCATTCCATAAGAAACAATCCCCCAAGACTCAAATTTTCTCTCAGATATAACAAAATCTCCATTAAGTAATTTAGCTCCAGGAAGAGCAACCAAAACTTTTATTCCTTCTCTAACATTGCTAGCTCCGCAAACAATACTAAATCTTTCTTTTTTAAAAGGAATAAATACCTGACAAAGATTCAATTTATCACTATTTCCAACTTTTTCTACTTTTTCAATGACGCCATAGTAAATCCCACTAGGAGCAACTATCTTCTCACATTTTTCTACCTCAATTCCGCTTCTAAAAAAAACCTTAGATATTTCCTCTAAAGAAAAATCTTTAATAGCAGGAAAAAACTCTGCTAGCAAATTTCTACTTACAATCATCTAAACAATTACACTTCAAAAATTCAAAATTATTCTCATATAAATATCTAATATCTGAAATCTCATACTTAATCAAAGCCAATCTTTCTAAACCTAATCCTCCTGCCAAACACTCATATTCTTCTGAAAAACCAGCTTCACTCAATATTTCTCTTCTAAACAAACCAGCGCCCAAAATCTCTATTCAACCTGAACCTCCACATATAGAGCAATTACTCTCTTCTCCGCAATTACACCTCATATCTAACTCAACTGACGGTTGCGTAAAAGGAAAATAAGAATTTCTAAATCTAAACTCTTTAGATTTTCCAAACAAAGAGGAAAATAAGAATTCCAAAAAATTTTTTAAGTTCGAAACTGTAAGTCCTTTTTGCAATCACAAAAAATCTAACTGAGAAAACTGATGAGTATGTCTAGAAGTCTCATCATCTCTTCTATAAACAGATCCAATAGTAGCTAACCTAACATTCTCAAGATTCTTATCTATTTTCTTTAAATAGTTAATCGAATGAACAGTACAATGAGGTCTCAATAACCTTTCAGAATCTATATAAAAAGTTTCAAGGGGAGATCTAGAAGGATGATCATCAGGAACTTTTAGATTTTCAAAATTTTCTTCTACAGTAACTATCTCCTTCCCGCTTTCAATAAAAAAACCTAGATTATTAAATATCTCTATTAATTGACTTCTAATAGCGCAAAGAGGATTAAAAGAAGAATCTAAAAAGTCGTAATTAGATACTGACAAATCCAAATTCTTAACTTTTTCAACTCTTAACCCTAATTCCAATCTATTTTTAATTTGATTAAATATCTCATTCCCTTGATTCTTAAGAACATTTAATTTCTTCCCGATATCTCTTTTTTCTTCATTAGAAGCTGCAAGTAACTGATTTTGAATAGGCAATATAAACTCATCATTTCATTTTTTTTTAACATCTAAAGCCTCTTGAGTAGATTTAGCTAACAAAAGCCTTCTCTCTAATTCTCCTATTGCCATCTAATTTAAGTAACCTAAGTTAAATCTTAATTTTGATCTCTTATTTGCCTATTTAAAATTTAAAATTCTTAATCCGAATATGGCTATTAACAACAAACTAAAAATCTACCTTGGAACAGGAGGAATTATTGCGGCATTAATAGGGGGGGTAGGTTATCTTTACTCAAACAAAATACCTGTATTAAATTACGAAGGACTTAAGACCAGAAATAGTAGTAATTCAAAAGTTAATTGAGCAGAAAGCAAAAGCGATTCATTTGTAGAAGAAAGAAAAGTAGACAATAAAAGATGATGAAATTGGTCTTATGAAAACAGATGAAAAGGCACAACTCCAAAGAGCAATCTTTTTAAAAATATAGATGGAGGATTTGGAGCGTACGATTTAAATTCTCCCTTAAACAGGGCTTGTTATCTGGTTTATAAGAAAACATCTCCAAGCCTTCAAGAAAAAGAAGACGCTTGAAGATACTGTTCTGTTCCTGGACAATCTCTATCTTAAAAATTCAATCAATAAGTTTTTAAAGTTTTCTCCATAAAACATACCACTACCAAAATTTGAACTTCCGCCGCACTTACACCCTACTTCTCTCAATTTAACAAACAAACTATTCAAATCTATATTGTTGCTAGCAGCAAAAAATCTAAATCCTTCCCCTTCTTTAAAGAAGAGAATAACTATCTGATTCTGAATGTAATTCCTTAAATCCTTAAAAGTAGCCATAGCCACATCAGATCTAGTTTCTTTTTCCAAAATCTTTACTTTATTTAAAGACTCTTCCGAGCTCAAAAGTTGTTCAAGTAACATTTTCTTATCTTCTAAAAAAGCCTCTTTTTCTTTCTGTAGTCTTTCCTTTTCAAGTTTCTCCTTATTCTGCAAATTATCTAAAAATTTATTCTTATCCTTAATTTCAGATGAAGCTAAAAACAACTCAATTTCTGCTTGTCCAGTTATTACTTCAAACTTATAAATATCTTTCTGTTCTTTCTTAAAAGAAACAATCAAAGCCTCCTCTATTTGAGAAGTATTATCAACATGAGTTCCAATACACAACTCAGTACCATAATTTCCAATATCTACAAATCTCAAACGATCATAATTTTTCTCATAAATTTCCTCAAATTTACCTACTATTCCTTTTGATTTCGCTTGTTGTAAATTTCCTCAATAAGTATTAACTACAATCGATTCTTTAATTGCTTTGTTCAATTCATCATTAATTAAAAACAAATCAAAATTTTCTTTTTGAACCTTAGAAGGTACTTGAATTGATAAATTAAAAACTTGATCATTCTTCATCCCAGAATGCCTGGTAATTTCAGAATTAATTTTCTTTTTTAATATTGAATAAAGCAAATGCTCTGATGTATGATTCCTCTCAATTTTCAACCTCCTAGGCATATTCAATAGAACAAATGAACTAGAAATAATACTTTTTCAATTATCAAAATCAGGAACTACTATTCGATGAAGTATTTGCTCATTTGGGGCTTTAATAGTTTCTTGTATAGAAACGCAAAAATTACGAGAAATATCTCAAATAGAACCTTCGTCACTAACTTGACCAGCTGCTTCAGGAAAAATAACCGTCTCTTCCAAAACAACATATATCTCTGATCCAACAAGAACCTTTTCTATATCCTCTACTTTCTTAAAGTGCTGATCATAGGCACAAATAATCTTTGTCTCTATCGATTCTGCTCGATAATTAAATTTCGTTGGCAATGACTCCAACAACAAGTCTGGCGCCTGTTTAGAAAAAGCAGAAGTAATTTTCTTATTAAAAGATTTCTGTTTATGTTCAACTCATAATTTCTCATATTCTTCTTCCGAAAATACTCTCTCTTGCTGAGACAAAGCGGTCTTAACCATATTTAAAGATAAGCCGTGTCTAGTAACTAAATTAAATACCTCCTGTGCAGGAATTTCTTTTTCATATTTATCCAGAATTTCTATCAAAAACTTCTGAAATATATCTTGAATAACATGCAATGTATGGCCTTCAACCATCATTTCAGAGGCTAAAAATTTCAACTCATGCTCATCTAAACTTGGATAAAAATTCAAAGTCTCATCAATAACTTTTATTAAAGATAAAAAAAATCCGAAATTTGCTTTCCAACTTGAATCTTTTTGTATTGATAAATAAGCTGTTCTAAATATCTTCCTAAGAACATACTCTCTACCTTTATTTCCAAACTTGACACCTTCTTTCAACAATAGAAATGAAGTGCGAAAATAATCTGCTGACGCCCACAATTTTTTTCGTTCTGAAATTCCAGTTTCATTTACCAAAAAATCAATAATCGGCTGAAAAAGAGTGGTTTCAAAATTATTTGATTTATTCTGCAAAATAGCCAATAACCTCTCCAAACCAGCCCCTGTATCTAGATTCTTAGTAGGAGATTCTTTTATTACTCCATCTACATTCAAAAAATCACTGAATACTAAATTTCAAATTTCAAGATACCTATTATTTTCAATGTCGTATCTCAGTAAATCTAAGCCTTTTTTATTTAAGTCATGCTCTTCCCCTTTGTCATAGTAAATTTCAGTGCAAGGCCCGCAAGGACCTACACCCATATCCCAAAAATTAGTATCTTTTCCGCATTTAACTATTCTCTCTTCGCTTCCAAAAATACTTTTCCAAACCTCGTATGCATCCTCGTCTTTTTCAAAAACAGTTACATAAAGTTTCGAAGGATCTATCTGATATTCAACGGTCAACAACTCTCAAGCCAATTCTATTGCTTCTTTTCTAGAAGCATTGCCAATAGAAAAATTTCCAAGCATTTCAAAATATGTATGGTGTCTAAATGATTCTCCGATTGAATCTATATCCCCTGTTCTTATTACCTTCTGCGCGCTAACCAACTTATCTCCAGGTCTACTAATATCCCCACAGAAATAAGACTTAATAGCAGCTACGCCTGAATTAATAAATAAAAGCGATTTATCAGAAGGTGGAGGTATTACGGATCTATTAGATACGTCTTTATACCCTTTCTTCTCAAAAAAATTAATTCAAGTCTCTCTTACTTTTTTTGCCGTCCATTCCATTACCAAACAGTTCTGATTTTAAAAATCAAATTTATTTTTACAAGTGCCAAACAAGCACAAAAATTCAGACTTTATCAAGAACTAAAAATAATCACTTAAATCCCTACTTTAAACAAAATCATAGCATCCACAAACCTTATAAATATCGTTTGCAAAATCTTTATTTATGGTCAAAGTATATTCCCATACCTAAACACTTAATTGAATCTCCCATCTCGTAAAAAACAATAGCCTGGCCAGGAGAAGTGACATACATTTTTTCATGCTCCATAAGACACTCAAAATCATCTATTTCCAAAATTCTTGCCTTAAAAAATTTTGGACTATGTCTAGCCTTAACATAAACATCATCACCAATATTTAATTTCTTATCTTTATTTATTCAATGTAATTTTTTACATCTTGTTAAAGACTTATGTAAGTATTTAGGAATAGCTGACTTTCTACACAAATAAACAATATTCTTCTCCACATCTTTTCCGCAAACATAATATTTCTCCTCATATCCTTTCAAAAATAAACCCTCCCTTTGATGTAATACATATAAATGAGTTCCTCTATGTTTTCCCAAAATTTCATTAGTTTCAATATCCACTAAATTTCCCTCTTTCTCTTCTATGTAATTACTTAAAAAATCTCGATAATTCCTCTTACCTATAAAGCAAATGCCAACAGAATCCTTTTTATCTCAAGTAAAAATTCCTATTTGTTTAGCTATTTCTCTTATTTCTTCTTTAGAAGTAAATTCCGCAAGAGGAAAGATAACTTTAGATAATTTTTGCTCTGTCAACGCACTTAAAAAATAAGTTTGATCTTTAAACTTATTAGAACAAACGCCTAAATAATACCTGTTATTTTCCTGTATTATTTTTGCTCAATGGCCAGTAGCTAACTTTATGTCTTTTCCAAAATCCTCAACAACCTTATCAAACAGAACCCCAAATTTGATGTGATAATTACAAAAAATATCGGGATTAGTATTCAGATTTTCTTCAAGAGAATCTATATAAGGAATAAATACTTTCTCTCAATATTCAGGAACAAAAGTGTACACGTGTAAAGGGATATTCAATGTATCGCATATTCTTTTTACGTCTTCTAAATCCCTTTTCCCACTGCAGCCTTTTTCACTTCTAATCAAACCTTCGTTTAATTCAACATCCCAATTTTGCATATGAACTCCAATAACTTCATAATTCTGCTTCTTCAACAAAAATGCAGCTACTGCAGAATCAACACCTCCTGACAAAGCAATTATCACCTTCATACATTTATTATTTATTTATTGAAATTTAGAACATGTCTACACTAGAAGAAAAAATAAAAACTCTGAGAGATGAGCTTAAAAAACTAGAGGAAGCATACTACTCAGGTTTAGGAGATTTAGAGAGTGATGACATATACGACTACAAATTAAAAGAATTAATAGAACTAGAAAAGCAAAACCCAGAATTAATAACTCCAGATTCCCCCACCCAAAGAGTAGGTTTCTATAACTCAGGAGAAATAAATGTTGAACATGAAATTCCTATGCTATCTCTAAACAACATATTTAATTTTGAAGATTTAGACTTATTTTTTATTCATTGTGAAGAAATAACTTCTGCCAAAAATTTCGAATATGTTTTCGAACCAAAAATAGATGGAGCTTCAATAAGCCTATTCTATGAAAATGGCTTTTTAAAAAGAGCATTAAGTAGAGGAGATGGAAAAAAAGGAGAGGATCTAACAAACAAAATAATCTATGTAGATTCCGTACCTTTAAGGATATTAAGCAAAAAGCCAATTCCAGAAAAACTAATAATAAGAGGAGAAATATATGTAACTAAAAGTGATTTTGAAAAAATAAAAAATTCAGGAGAAAAAACTTTTGCTAACCACAGAAACTATGTAGCCGGAACCCTAAGACTAAAGGAAGCAGGAAAAATAAAAGGAAAAAAATTAAGACTAAGAGCCTATCAGATCTTAAATTCAGAATCTTTAGGTCTAAAAAAACAAAGTGAAGTTTTAGAAACGCTGGGAAAATTAGGTTTTGAATGTCATGAAAAATTAATAGTACTTTCAGACAAGGAAGAAATATTTAAATACATAAAGGATTTTGGAGAAAACAAATCTAAATCAAACATACCCTATGATGGCCTAGTAATAAAAGTAAACGATCTAGGAATATTAGATGAAATAGGGTATACAAGTAAATTTCCTAAATGAGCTGTAGCCTACAAATATCCTTCACTAATAAAAGAAAGTAAATTGCTAAGCATATTTGCAACAGTAGGTAGAACAGGAAAAATTACTTATTCAGCACAAATAGAGCCAGTTGAAATAGAAGGAAGCGTAATTCAATATGCAACATTACATAACGCTAAATACATACAAGATCTAGATTTAAGAATTGGAGATTACGTAACAATTTACAAATCAGGCGAAGTAGTTCCAAAGATAGTAGGGTACAACAAAGAAAAAAGAGAAGAAGATTTACCAAAATGAGAAATCACAGATAAATGTCCTAGTTGTGAATCTTTATTAGAAGAAAGAGAACAATTAACTACTCAATTCTGTGTAAATGAAAACTGCACAGAAAAAAAATATGCCAGACTAGCTCACTGATGCTCGAGAGAAGCGGCAGATATAGAGGGCTTAAGCATTCACATAATAGTTAAGTTACACAAATTAGGAATACTCGATGAAATAACAGATATCTACAAAATAAAAGACAAAAAACAAGAAATAATAGAGGCAGATATCAAAATAAAAGAAAAGTCTTTTAATAACCTAATTGAAGCAATAGAAAAAAGCAAAGATAGAGAATGAACCAACCTTCTATTCGGTTTAGGAATAACTTTCATAGGGGAAGAAGCGACACAAAATATAGGTCAGATCTATCCAAATATAAACGCTCTTTTAGACACAAATATAGAATCTCTTAGACAAGTTACCGGAATTGGAGAAAAAGGAGCTGAATCTATATTCAATTGAATAAATCAGGAAAAAAATAGGCAACTTATAAAAGAACTACAAGAATTCGGGCTATTTAAAAATACAGAATTTAATCCATCTAAAGAAACTATAAAAGAAAGCTTTATTACTGGAAAAAGAATAGTCATTACAGGAAAACTAAGTAAACCTAGAAATGAATTCTCAAAACTACTTTCTAAGAAATACGGAGCAATAATACAAAACAATATCAGCTCTAATACAGATATCTTGATAGCAGGTGAAGAAGCTGGTTCTAAATTGGCAAAAGCAGAAGAAAAAGAAATACAAATACTTACAGAGGAAGAAATATTGCAACAATTAGGAGAATAATAAGTGTTGCTTTTTTTAAAAGAAAATATTTATAGCAAGAAAAACAAAATTAACATTTGTAAAAAAGGATTGAAATGTCACATACAACAGAACACCTAATAAACATAAAGAAAATACTAAAAGGAGATAAGTTGGGTGAAGAATTAACCATAAGAGGTTGAGTAAAAAGTCACCAATTACACGGAAAAACTATTTCTTTCATCAGAATAAACGATGGAAGTACGTTTGAAAACTTACAGATAACTTATAGAAAACCAATAACAGATATAAGCATAGGAAGTGCTATTGAAGCCCATGGCAAAGTAGTTGCATCAAAAGGAGAAAAACAAGACTATGAGTTTGCTGCAGACAAATTAACAGTAATCAGAAGATCAGAAGAATTTCCAATTCAAAAGAAAGGACATTCATTTGAATATTTGAGAGAAATAGCGCACATAAGACATAGAACTGGCATATTCACAGCCGTTAACGCAATAAAAAATGGTCTTAACCATTACATTCATAAATTTTTCTATGATGAGGGTTTCTTCTGAATACAAGCGCCAATAATAACTGGAAATAACTGCGAAGGAGGAGCAGAAGCATTCGTAATTTCTGACTCAGAAAAATTTTTCAAAAAGAAAGCTTTGTTAAGTGTTAGTGGCCAATTTCATGCAGAAGCGTTAGCTTTAGGCTTGCACAAAGTCTACACATTTGGACCTACTTTCAGAGCAGAAAAATCTAATACATCTAACCACTTAGCCGAATTCTGAATGATAGAACCAGAAATAGCCTTTTGTGATCTAAACGAATTGATGCACATAATGGAGCATTTCATGAAAACCGTAATAAAAGGAATTATGAAAGATTTCAAAACAGAATTACTATTCTTAAGCGAAAGACTGCCAGATAATTTAAAGCTTCTTGAGAAACTAGATCACCTAGTTAAAAGAGACTTCGAAAGATTAGAATACAAAGACGCAATCGAGATCCTGAAGAAAGGTTCATTTGAAGTAAGTTTTGGAGATGACTTGAGTTCAGAACAAGAAAAATATATAACTGAAACTTTCGATAAGCCAGTATTCGTATACAACTATCCTAAAAAAATTAAATCTTTCTACATGAAAGAAGTAGATGGAATAGTAGTAAGTTCAGTAGATTTATTAGTTCCAGGTGTAGGGGAATTAATGGGAGGGTCAGAAAGAGAAAGTACTCTTGATTTAATAGAACAAAAAGCTAGAGAGAAAGAAATATCAATAGATTGCTTAAGTTGATATGTTCAACTAAGAAGATATGGATATCACTCTTCAGCAGGATTTGGATGCGGCTTTGAGAGACTAGTTCTTTACGCTACCGGATTAAAAAACATAAAAGATGCTATTACTTACCCTAGATGTTACAATCAACTGGATTATTAATCCTTTTTTAGAACAACTTTTAAACTGAACAGGCAATACACTCTTCTATTTCTAAATTCTTAGTTCTTGTATAGTAAAGAGACTTCAATCCTTTATTTCAAGCATACAAATACAACTTAATTAATTCTCTGGTTGAAGTTTTATTGGTTACGTACAAGATTGTAGAAATACCTTGATCTACATGCTTCTGAATAGTAGAAACCAAATCAATTATTTTTGTCTGGTCAAGGGTATAAGCTGTTTTGTAATAAAAAAGAGTACTCTTATCCAAGAAAGGCATAGGATAATAAGTTAAAGAATTCCCATACAACCTAGTCTCTATCAAATCCACTATTGGTCCAACAGAAGAAGTAGAATTCTGAACATAACTAATAGTTTGAGTTGGAGCAATAGCCATTCTATAAGCATTAAATAAACCATATTTTTCTACAAACGTTTTTAAATTTGCTCAATCCTCTTTCGTAGGCAACTTCATGCCCTCAAATAATTCCTTAACCTTTTGCGATTTAGGCAAGAAATCATTCTCTAAATATTGCTTCCAATAATTTCCATTAGCATATTCAGACTTTTCAAAACCCTTAAAAGTTTGCCCTCTTTCTTTAGCTATATTTGCGCTAGACAATATAGAGTAATAATTAATTGCAGCAAACAAAACATCAGCAAACTCTATAGTAAGAGGATCATCGTAACCTATTTTGTTTTTGGCCAAAAATCCAGCCAAATTCATAGCTCCCAATCCAACAGAATGTAATTCTTTATTAGCTTTTAAAACACCAGGAGCATTCACAATCTTAGTTATGTCGGAAACAGCTGTAAGTGCTCTCATAGCAACATCAACCACTTCCTGTAAATTCTTATCTCCCTCAAAAAGAGAATGAATATTAAGAGATCCTAAATTGCAAGAAACATCATACTTAATATCATCTGGTTCACCATAATCCTTAATATTTGAAACCTCCTGTATTTGAAATATCTCTGTACAAAGATTACTCATCCCTATCTTTCCAATCTCTTTAAGAGGATTGTTTTTATTTGCCGTATCTACAAAAATTAAGTAAGGATAACCAGATTCAAACTGTATACGAGCTATCAAATTCAACATACTTCTAGCAGAAATAGATTTCTTAATAACGTCTTTATCGGCGGCCAACTTTTCATATCATTCGTTCATATCTATATCTGATATAGAAACCCCATATTTTCTAAAAATGGAATGCGGCTCAAACATATAAAGATCTTCGCCTTTCTTGCAAAGTTCAATAAATTTATCAGGCACTATCAAACCAATTGAAAGTGTTTGAATCCTAGATTTTTCATCTGCATTAATTTTTTTACAGTCCAAGAAATCAATAACATCCATATGAAAAATATTCAAGAAAGCAGCTCCTGCACCTCTTCTTTGTCCCAACTGATCTGCATAATCAAAAACATTCTCAAGTATCTTCATAACCGGAATTATTCCAGAAGCTGCAGCAGCTATATTCTTAATTCTTGCCCCCCTAGCTCTTAAACGACTCAAATTAATTGATACTCCTCCGCCAAGTTTTGACAATTGAATAGAAGTAGAAATAATGAAATTAATGGAATTTATAGAATCATCCATTTCCAATAAAAAACAAGAAACCAACTCTCCAGATCTTTTCTTACCTGCATTTGAAAAACTAGGAGTTGCTGGTTGATACTTCTGCTCAATCATTACCTTCGCTAACCTCTTAGCGAAAGCAAAATTACCTTTTCCTAAAAATAAAGCGCATGCAATTATTCTGTCTTCATATTTCTCTAAAAATTTCTTCTTATCATCAGTCTTAAGAACATAGCTATCATAAAACTTCTTAATGGCCATATAACTGGAAAACTTAAATTTGTAACCATAAACAAAATCAATTATCTCTTTAACTTGCTCTTCCTCATACCCCTGCATCAAATCTTCAACATAAAAATTATTCTCTATCAATCACTTAATCTTGTCTATACCGAATAAATCTATCTCTAAATTTTCATTTACATAAGATTCGAATTCTTGAATGGCTTCCTTGTCATATTCCAACCTAAAAAAACCATCAGAATTTCTAAGAGTTATCCTGCTGTTTAACTCCAAGGACTTTCTCAACCTATCCCCTTCCATAACCCCTAAACAATAATAAAAAAATGAAAATTCTCAAGTAGTATTTTATGTGTGTCAAAGTTAATTCGACGCTCTCGAAGAATCTTTATTTAAAGAATTTAAGAAAATAATTCTTTGTATTTTTTTTTGAATCTTTCTATCTCTTTATCACTTCCTGCTAATTCAAATTTAGCCAATAATTCAACTCCGTACTTTATAGATATTTTTTCTGCAGCTAAACAAAAATTAGCTCCAAAGTTTCTATTGCCGCTTCCTGCTACTCCTTTTAAATATTTATGATTAATTTTTAAAAAATCATCAACTACTTTTGGTATTGAACCCAACATATCTGTATAAGTAAATAAACAATACTCTTCGTTAATAACTCCTGAATATCCATTCGATATATTCAAAAGTTGTTCTTCAGGCAAATTCAACTTTTGAACTATCCTCTCAATATTATTAGTTCTTGAAGCATAAACTAATTTCATAGATTATTTAGCAATACAAATTTCAAAAAATTTAACTTCAATTGTTTTAAAAATAACAAACCGTAAAATTTAATCATAGTGAAAATTAAATCTCTTATCAGAAGTGATATTTAAAAGCAAAAAACCTGTCTTTACTGGCGTAAACTGAAACAAAATAGACGATACGTATTCAAAAGCGTTTTGAGACCAAAACGTTAGACAATTTTGAATTGATGAAGAAATACCTCTTAGCGGAGACAAGATAGTCTGAAATGAACTGTCTGAAGATGAAAGAGATGTTTACAAAAAAGTACTAGTAGGATTAACTCTTCTAGATACTCACCAAGGAACTATAGGGATGAACAGTATAGCTAGCGCTATAGAAAGTCATCACACTGTAGCTGTTCTTCAATTCATGGCCATGATGGAACATATGCACGCCAAAAGTTACTCTTCTATCTTCTCAACTCTATGCACTACAGAAGAAATAGACGAACTATTTGCATGATCAGAAAAACAAATTCACTTACAAAAAAAACTATCTATAGTAGTCAAATACTATGAAACTATAGAAAATGAAGAAACACTTTACATGGCAATGGTAGCATCTGTTTTCCTAGAAAGTTTTCTTTTTTACTCCGGTTTCTATTACATTCTCCTCCTTTCAGGAAAAGGATTAATGGTCAACAGCGGAGAGATAATAAATTTAATAATTAGGGATGAAGCCATACACGGTGTATATATAGGACTTTTAGCAAACGAAATCTACAAAACTTGAAATCCAGAAAAACAAGCTATGTTTGATAAAAAAGCTAGAGAACTACTAAAAGAACTGATGGAAAATGAAATCGAATATACGAAAGAAATATATACCAAAATAGGATTAGTAGACGAAGTAAAAAAATTTTTAGAATACAACGCCAATAAAGCGTTACAAAACTTACAACTAAAGGAAGAATATGATACAACAGCTGAAGATATCAGCTCAATAGTATTTAACGGATTAAAAACAACAACTAAAAATCATGATTTCTTTAGCTCTAAAGGAAATGGCTACATAAAACCAACAAAAATAGAAGAAGTTAAAGACGAAGACTTTCAGTTTTAAAAAACTTTCTTATCTTCAAACCCTATCAGCAGTATTCACAGTAGTATATCCCGTTAAATCGTAAAAATTCATTGCTCTAAATTTAATAGCCACGGAAGAAAAAATAACTCCAATAGCTAAAGATAAGAATCAACAGAAAAGATGTGAAGCTATCAAGAATCTAATACTAAATAAGTTAGAAAAATCGTCTGTCTCAAATTTAGTATAGGGATTGAAGTTAGTTAGGATTCCATAAGTAGGGAATATATCCCCAAGCAAACTAATAAAGATATTTCAAGAAACTCACAATATCTCATATAGATGAAGAACCAAAATCAAATTCTTGGTCTTAATAGGAATCAAATGTCAAAGATTCTTCTTTTTATTTAAGAAATAGAAAAATATAAGAAAGAAAAAAGGAGTAACAGTATGATTTCATATTGAAAAAAATACAAAGACAAATGATTGCTCCATATTCTCAGGAGAAATCAAAAAACTACCTAAATCAATGTAATAAATAGGAAACAACAAGATTCAAAAACCCAATCCAGCAAATCAAATTAAAGTAGCGGCAGCTAAAGGTAAAAAATTAGTTCTAAAAACTCTATGATTAGGATTAACGCAGTATAAAGCAGCTACGAAAAAAGCCAATAAATT
The DNA here is from genome assembly GCF_902712995.1 of Candidatus Mycoplasma haematohominis. Lineage (GTDB taxonomy): Bacteria > Bacillota_I > Bacilli_A > Mycoplasmatales > Mycoplasmoidaceae > Eperythrozoon_B > Eperythrozoon_B haematohominis. The sequence goes on along the minus strand of NZ_CACTIB010000008.1, from coordinate 149,380 downwards.
ACTCTGACAAGTAATTTTTCCTAATTGTTCAATTAAAGCCTTAAAAGAAAAATTAATTGAGATACTTACTAATAATTCAAAAAAGAAAATTAGTCCAGCTAAAAAAGATAAAAAGCCCGCTAATATATCTTTCTCTATAGCCTTATTTCTAAAGATTATGTACACCTCCTAAAACTACAGAACCAAACCACAAAAAATTATTCCTAGTATTATTGCGGCTATTGTAGTTACAACAATTAAAACCGAAGATTTAAGTCTTTCAGTGTCTTTGTAATTTCTTCAAAAATATTGCTTTATCTTATACTTCCTAAAAAGAGTAGAAAGTCTCTCAGACTCTTTCTCCTCTTCCTTTGTAGTCTTAATAACTACCTCTCCTAATAATTTCTTTTCCTTTGTAGTATCCGCAACTGCAGACTGCATGTGATCTAATATACTTAGAACAGTTTGAGCAAACGCCCAACTGAGTAGGCGTTAATGCTACATGAGAATTCCTCATTTTCTTTCTAGATTTTGAAACTCTCCTAGGTGAAACTGCCATCCTATCAATTAATTTTACATAATTTTAAATTTCAGAAATTTAGATTTCAAAATAGGAAATTTCTTGATAAGCATCAGGAAAGAAGTTAAAGTGAATATAGATCCAGCACCTCACATAATTCCATTTTCAATACCTGAATAAGAATTTTCATCCTTATTTTTCTTATCTTTATCTAGCTTATTAGACACATTCTCTAAATCTACTGTGTATCTTTTGTAAGGTTTTTCTTTCATTGATTTGAACCTATCAATTCTTTCTGATGATTTTTCAAGGGTTACATCAATCAACATACGAGTTTCTGAAACATCAGCAATCTCAAATTTGTAGTCTGATTTTTTAAGTCCTGCGCTTGCTGAATATTCATTTAAGTAAAACAAATCAGAAATCTGATCATATTTACTTAAGTTACTCTTCAAAACAGGAAAAACATCTTCAGTATTAGGAATAGTTATGTTCTGCCTCTTAACCTCCCAAGCCTTTCTATTAACAATATTGACTAAAGCAGAATCATGAAATTTAGGATATTCAATATCTAACTTAATATTTGAATTAGAAAAATAATTTAAGAGTCTAGGTTTGTATTTAATCATTCCCCAAAAATAAGAAGGAACATCAGAATATCTTTCCTTTAATTGACTTTGAATATCTTCTATATTTTTTCCCTCTAAAGAAATTCCATCTAAATTAGGCATTCTCTGCATATCATTCAAGTTATATGTATGTCTCTTATTGTTAAACAAATAACTAATTTGCGCAGTTCCATCTCAATCGTTGATCCAACCTCTAATATCCAATTGTTTAATTGCATCAGAAGATGAACTAAATTTATATTTCTCATTATCAAAAGTAAAAACAAACAAAGAATTTAATTTTTCAACATCTAATAATTCAGAAGGGAACAATTGATTAGCTAAATTTACATCAAAATAAACATCATCAAATATCTTAGATTTGATGGCCAAATTATCTAAATTAATCTTGTATTTATAGCTCGTAAAATCTACTAGAGAAACCTTATTTTTATCACTCGGAACAACAGATAATGAAGCTTGAGAAATGACATTTTTGTTACTAGACTCAACAAAAACAGCCTTGTCTTCTAATACATCTTTGAACTTAAACTCTTTTTCTTGTTTTTTATTTCCATCAAAATAAGAAACCTTGAAATCTAGATAAGAAGATACCTTTAAAAAATTAACAAGTTGAGTATTTTCTTTATTATTCCCAGATTCTTTCAATTTCTGAACCAACTCAGAAAACTCATTTAACTTAAGCTTAAATTTACCCTCTTCAAAAACTAAAGAAAAAACATCATCATAATTTACAAATCAGATATGGTTATCTTTAGAGTTCTGAATTAAGTTTCTGCTCCTTCCCTGATTCTCTAATAAGTGCCCAAGAATGAAATAATGTCAAGATTTTTTTCAATAATTAGTTTCAGTATATTTATAGGCGACATAAGGAGTAGACCATAAAGTTTTTTGACTAGGAAAATTTATGTTGTACCAAGCAATATCTAACTGTTCACATACACCTTCAAATCCCTCTTCTTCAAAATAAAAATTTTTTATCTGAGACCTATGATAATTTCTAGTAGCAGAACTACATTTAGAACTATGATCTATATTTACTCCTGATGTATATAAATTCTCAAGAGTCTTTTTGTTAGACTTCAATTTCCCAAAAGAAAGTTTTCAAACTTTATTATCTTCATCGCCTTTATCAAAATAGAAAGAATAGAAATCAATCTTAGAAGAGTGTTTGTGAGAATAATCAAGATAAATATTCTTCGCTATAGGAGTAAAAATATCTTTCTTTGTAAGATCTAATCTCAGAATATCTTTTAAGTTTGTTCTTCCATTGTTATTAGTCCAATCTATCCTATGATCTCTATGATGTTTTTCTTTCTGGTACTCTCTATTTAAAAATCTAGTCTTATTTAAATACTTGATATTTTCTAAACCGTGATTGTTTGAACTACTTTGATCTCTGTGTAACTTCTGATCAAAAATTAATATTTTGTTATCGAAAGAATATTCATCTATGAATTTGTATGAGTCATGATACCCATAATAGGTATCATAAATATGCAAATCAACAGGTATCTCTAAATTAGAAGTAGAATTGTAATTATTCTCCCCCAATAAAGCAGACAACAAAGAAATTCAATCAACCATAAATCGAACAACATTTAATTAATGTCTTCGATTTTTAAATTTGGAATAAAAAAATTTATCTGTTGTATTTATTCTGCAATTCAGATATGTTAGCTCCATCTATAAAAAATTCCATAGCCTCAAAAATAGTCTGATAAAGACTGCCTATATTATCCATCGTTTCTTCACTCATATTTTCCAAAACATAATCAGAAATAACAGTTGCTTTTTCTCTAGGCCCAATCCCAACTCTAAGCGTCAAAAAATCTTTACCTCCTAACTTTTCTATTATGTTCTTAACCCCATTATGTCCTCCTGAATTCCTGTTAATAGAAAATCTATATTTACCTTCTGCCAAATAAAGATCATCGTACACAATCAAAATATCTGAATTACTAATCTTGTAAAAATTTTTAAGACTACAAACAGCATTGCCAGACAAATTCATATAAGTAATGGGCTTAAAAAAAATAACAGAACTACTCTTGCAAACTAAACCCTGATGCTCAACCCTCCAAACAACAGAATCTCCAAACTTATTACTTAAAAATTCAACAAAACTATCAACAACTATAAAACCAACATTATGTCTCGTATTTTCAAACTTACTCCCTGGATTTCCTAGACCCACTATCAGTTTCATCTACTTTATTACTAAAAAATTCATAATTTTTAAGGTTATTTGATAAGTCTATATTCCTAACTAATAAAGCTAATTCTAGAAAAGTAGAAACAGTTTCTTTATTGTCCAATAAAGTCTGTTTTTGCTTAGGTTTCAAATCATCTAAATTTTTATAGAGATTGTCTATATCTCCATATTTAATCAACCAAGATGTAGCCGTAATCGGTCCAATGCCCGACAATCCCTTATAGTTATCAGAAGAATCTCCAGATAAAGCTTTATGAAAAGGAATTTGATTAGGCTTCAAACCATCATTTAAAGATTCAAAATTCTCTTCAGTATGCATAACAAAAGGTTTCATAGGTTTAAACAAACAAACTGAAACATACTTTCCCACTAACTGCAATAAATCTCTATCAGTAGAAAAAACTAGCGTTTTCACCTTACTAGAAGAAAATATTTCGATAATAGTAGCTATCACATCATCGCCCTCATAAGGAAAAGGCGCATCGACAATCACAAAGCCCTCTTTAATAAACAAGTTTCTAATCTTATTTAAGTTATTTGCCAAAGGAATTGGCATAGAAATCCTGTTTGACTTATATTCACTAAATTTCTCTCTCCTGAAAGTCTTTCTACTACTATCAAAAGCAACTACACCATACTTATATTTACCTCCTGTTGCAGCTATATTCTTAATAGTCCTCCTTATTGCCTCCAAAGTAGCTGCAAATTCCTTTTCAGCCTTAATCTCTTCCTTGCCTTTCTGGGTAGCATAATAAGCCCTATACATAATTGAATTTCCATCCAATACAATTGCTTGAGCTTCAAAATCCATTATTTAATAACCCTAATTTTTAAAGCTTTAAAAAAATCTTCTGACCTTTCAACATCAACTATTGCAGGTTTATTCTCAACCGCAGCTTCTTTCAAAGCATTTCTTAACTTTTCATCTCCAAAAAAAGCGATATCTGGTGAAGTATAAAAACCATCTGCCAACTTCAATCAAACAAAAGGAATATCCTTAAATGTCCTTCTCTCTTTAACGGCAACCACAAAACCTATATATTTTTCAAAAAAAGAACCAGATTTCTGCCTGATTAAAGTATTTAATCTCTTTAAATTTGAATACTTTTCAAATATTTTTGACGGTATTCTGTTCTTATAAAAATTAATCCCTAGAAGAATATTTTTATACTCTTTGTACTTTTCTATAACTTCTTTATCAGGAGAGACAGGGATTAAATTTAAATCAAAAAGAGGTTTCTCGTTTTTTATATATATTGTGTGATCATAAATTTCTTGCAAATTTTTTTCTCAATAATACTCACTTTCAGAATTTGCGAAAAGAATATTGAAATAGCCAGCTCTTATTAACAACTTAAGATTCTCTAAACTTACTCCAGCCTTTATAAATTCTTGTATTGCTTCTAAAGCATTTGACTTATTAAACTCAATTTTTCCAAACTGTTCCTGAAAATCAGAACTTAAACCAACAATCTTATTGAGTGGAAAATAACAAACACAATCTATAAATCTAAATTCATCATACAAAGACTTACCATAAGAAGGCAAAGCAATAGAAAAGTTCCTCTCCTCCAACTCAAACAAACATTCTTTACTCATAGTCAATGACATAAGTTCAGCATAAAAAACCTCTGGATAATAAGTCTTAATTCACATCAATCTATAAGAAATCATTGCATATGCCACAGCATGTGATTTATTAAACCCATACTTAGCAAACTTAGATATAGACTCCCACATAACATCAATTTCCTCTTTTTCAAAATTCCTCTCAGCCTTCTTGAAAAATCACTTCTTAACCTCTTCTTCCTTCTCTAACAACTCTCTTCTAAAAGTATCTGCTTCGCCAAAAGAACAATAAGTAACAGTTGAAACAAGCTTCATCAATTGCTCTTGATAAATCAAAAAACCATAAGTGTCCTTCAACATCTTCGAGAAAATATCCGCTTTCTCATCTATAGCTACTAATCCTTCGTGATATCCCTTTTTCTCCTCTGTAGATTTCTTAGCCAACAAAGCAGGAATCTGATCAGAAGCTCCTGGTCTATAAATACTTGAAATCAAAGCCAAATCTAACAAACAAGTAGGTCTATAGTTCTGAATTAAAGATCTAATCTTAGGATTTTCAAATTGAAAAATAAAGGCATTTCTTCCCGAAATAATAGTTTCATAAACCTTAGGGTCATTTAAATCAACTGTCTTTCAATCAACATTAATCTTGCTCTCCATATTACTCAAACCGGTCAAATACTGAAGAGCTAAAAAATCAAACTTAATTAACCCTAATTTCTTTAATTCATCTGCATCTCACTGAGTGCTCTTAAGAGAAAAAGAATTTATTAGAGGAACAAAATTAATCAAAGGTTTAGAAGAAATAATAACTCCAGCAGCATGAACAGACAAATTCTTGGGATAATCCCTGATTTTCTTTAAATGCTCCCTAATTATTGGATAGTTAATTAAAAGTGTTCTAATAGGATTTGGAAGTTTAAAAATCTCATCAAGATTCAAATTATTTCCATATTCCACAGAATTCAAACTATTAATACACTGATCAATCTCAATATCCGAAACTTCATAGACCTTTGCTAACTCTCTAATTGAATTCTTTATCTTGAATGTCTGATAAGTGGCTATCAAAGCTACATGATCCTCTCCATATTTATTCTTTAGATACTCAAACAATAAATCTCTTTTGTTATTAGCTAAATCAACATCTATATCAGGAATAGTAGATCTGGTAGCATTTAAAAATCTCTCAAAATAAAGTTCATATTTAATAGGATCTATCTCTGTAATATCCAATAAATAAGCTATTAAAGAACCACAAACTGATCCTCTACCAGGCCCTACATATACTCCATTATTCTTAGATCATTTAACTGCATCATGAACAATCAAAAAATACTCACAAAATCCTTTATCTATGATTACTTTCAATTCACTCTCCAACCTATCCCTATACTTAGTTTTGTTTTCAACTTCTAACTTCTCAAAACTCTCCTCTAATATTCCTCTTATTATCTCTTCTGGATTATCAAAAAAATTTAAAGTATCCCTCTCAGAATCTATTTCATACTTACTGCAAGACTCCAATATCTTGTAAATATTCTTTACCTGTTTAGACTCCAAAAACGACTTATCCAAAGGAAAATCCAAATAATCATTTACAAACTGTGAATTCAAAGATAATTCTTTAGAAATAACCGTATTATTAGCTATTGCCCTCAAAACACAAAAAAACTCAAAATCATCAGCTTTTAAAAACTTATTCTCCCTTATATAAACTCCATTCTCTTCATCAGAATTAGCTATATATTTATCCTCCCCTCATTTTTCAAAATGATCTTGACCATCCAAATGAATCAATATAAGATTCCCTGGTTTCAAATCTTTTGGATTTTTACTATTAACAATCCTCAATAATTCCTTGTATCCTTCCTTATTCTTAGCCAGAAACAAAATAGAAGAATTCTTATAGTTCAACTGCAAACCAAATACAGGTATTAAAGATTTTCTATTTGCTTCTCTATAAAAACTTGCTCAAGCATGTGCATTTTCGAAATCAGAAATAACCACATACTTATGATCCTTAGAAACTGCATAATCAACTATCTCTTGAATAGTTAAAGCAGAACTAAGAAAAGAATAATTAGATTTAGTTAATAAAGAAGGTACTGACAATTAACTATTTTTCTTTATCTGAGGAATAAAAATTACATCTTTAATAGATTTTTGTTGAGTAAACAACATAACCAATCTATCTATCCCTATCCCAATTCCTCCTGTTGGAGGCAAACCATACTTCAAAGCAAATAAATAAGATTCATCTACACCAAAAGCCTCCTTATTCCCATCTATTTTTTCTCTTTTCTGTTTTTCAAATCTCTCCCTTTGATCATCAGGGTCATTCAACTCTGCAAAACCATTAGAAAACTCTTTTCCTCCTATGTAAAGTTCATATCTAAGAACAAAATCTTTATTGACTGGATCTGACTTAGCTAAAGGCGAAACATCCTTATGAAAACAATATACAAAAGTCGGCTCCATTAATTCACCTTCCACTAATTTTTCAAATAATTTAGTAAAAATATGACCAACAGTTTTCTCAAATGGCTCTAATTCAATTAAATATTTTTTAGCTCAATAAAGCGCATCATCTAAAGTTACTTCATCTCTATAAAAATCAATTTTCGTTTTTTCTTTAACTAAATCCGTCATAGATATTCTTTTAAAAGGTTTAGAAATATCTATACTTTTCTCTCCTATAAGCACATCTTTAATTCCCAACTTATCAGAAACATAATGTATTAAATTTTCAGTTAAATCCATAACATCCTTCAAACCATAATTCATCGTATATATCTCTATTGAAGTAAATTCAGGATTATGAGTAGAATCAATCCCTTCATTTCTAAATACTTTTCCTATTTCATATACCTTAGAAAAACCAGCAATAGCTGCTTTCTTCAAAGATATTTCAGTTGCTATTCTTAAAAAGAAATCTTCTTTCAAAGCTTCAAAATGAGTTACAAAAGGAACAGCATTAGCTCCTCCATAAACTTGCTCCAATATAGGAGTCTCAAACTCCACATAACCCCTACTATTCAGGTACTCTCTAATTTGAGAAATAATTTTCGATCTAGTTAATAAATTATTAAAAAACTGTTGATCAATAAGAGCTCTACCTACTCTATTTCTAACTTTCAATTCTTCATTTTGAATTCCATAATATTCGCTAGGAAAAGGATTTAAACACTTAGAAACTATCTTGAAATCTTTAACTTTCACAGTAGGAATTCCTGTCTTAGTCTTAAAACAAGATCCTTTTACATAAATAACATCTCCAATATCTAAACAACTTTTGAAACACTCCAACAACTCTTTAGAACAATCTTTATTAGATACGTAAACTTGCAATGAATCTCATCCATCTCTAACATTTAAAAAACTTTGCCTAATAGAAACCACTCTACCAATAAAAGAAACATTTAAATTATTTAAATCGTAGTCACTTAATTTCTTAAACTTTTCTCCTATCTGAGCAATAGAAAAATCACATTCAACTTTCTCTAAAGAATACGGATCTAAATTATTCTTTTTAAGACTCTCTCACTTCTTTCTTCTATCTCGCTCTTGATCGTTCATTAAAAATCTCTACTATCTAAATAAACACATAATTCCCCAACTATTTTATTTTTACTACTCTGTCAAAATCTTTAGCATAGTTTCAAATTTATCATTCCCGTTTAAAAGAGAAAATGCTTCATTAATCTTCGATTGATCAACAGTTTTCATCTCCTCTTTGTACAGCAAAATCTGCTGCGTAGTAGTCCCTATTCAAAAGAAATTTCCTATAAATAAGTTATTTAATTTATCAACATATTCCGGTTTCTTTTTCAGTAATTCATTAAATGCATCTGCATCTTTCTTTTCCTGAAAAATAAAAATTACTGTTCTATTTGTACTAGCTAATAAATTCTTAGGAAAACAACATTTTTTCAACAAAACTTCTTTCAAATCCGCAGGCAAATCATTTTTGTTTTTCAATGCGCAATATGTTTCATAGTTATGAGCAGAGATAGTTTTATCTTGATTCTCTTTTTTAATTCCATACATAAACTTATATTTCACATCTTCTGGAAGAGATAAATCATCTGAAGAATTAACAATCTCTCCGTTTTTAACCGGGAGAGATTGTTGTTGGAGAGATTGTTGTTCAAAAGGCAACATATGTAAAACAGCTATCTTTGCTCAATCGCCTTTTGAATAAGCAAAGTTATACCTATCTACTGATCTATTAACAACATCACACAATCTAAGATAATCTATGCCCTTAAAAGCAAATTTATTTACTTCTTCCAAACTAAGTATCTTCAAAAGATTACTATCCCTAGTTAATTCATATATGTAAATATCCATAAATATTCCTAATATGGAAACAAAATAATTCAATAAATTCTTGCTATGAACCACTGATTTCTCAACCTCAACAATTAATTGAGACTTAATATCCTCAGAATTAGTTAGGTAACAATCTACCAATAAATTCAAAAACTTCAATTGATCATCTTTATTAGCAAGAGCAAATACAGTTTCTATATGTTTAACATCTACCTCTTTTTCGCTATCAGAAGTTAAAAATACTTGTTCTATCAAAGATAAACATTCTCTTGCAGAGCCCTGAGATAGTCCAACCAATAACTTCTTAGCTCCATCAACCAATTTCCTACCTTCTTTTTCAGCAACTAAATCAATTAACTCAAACAACTCTTCATCACTCAACCTAGAAAAACTATACTTCTGACATCTAGAAAGAATAGTTTCAGGAATCTTTGAAATGTTAGTAGTTAAAAAAATAAAAATTACATTTTCTGAATACGGCTCTTCTATCGCTTTAAGTAAAGCATTTCATGCAGCAGAACTTAAGTTATGGCACTCATCAATTAAATAAATTTTCTTACTCAAATCAAGGGGCATATATTGACTATTCTGTGTCAACTCTCTCACATGCTCAACTCCACTATGTGAAGCAGCATCCACCTCATAAATATCAGTAGTTCTTGCTTCATTAATCAACTTACAAGCCTTACATTCATTACATACATCTCCCAGCTTTTCAAAATTCTTACAATTTCAAGCCTTAGCAAATATTCTTGCTAAAGAAGTCTTACCCGTACCATGCGAACCATAAAAAAGAAAGGACTGTAATAATTTCTCTCTCTTAAAAGTCTGTAACAACAGGGTCTTTACTACATTTTGCCCTATTACTTCTTTGAAAGTCTTAGGTCTATATTTGTTATAGAGATTTATATTCTTATTCTCCAACACTAATAAATATTGCTTTTGCCTAGTCATTCAAATCCTTCTCTAATAATCAAAGGAGTTATCTTAGACATTCTCTTTTTATCCTCATCAAATTCAAGAATAACCGAACACAATTGTTTAGGACCCTTCTGAACCTCCAAAGTAAAACTAACCGAAGGATTAAAAAATTTGTTGATAATTTCATCTTTTTTACCTCCTATTACTCCATGAGCGGGGCCAGTCATTCCTACATCGCACACAAAAGCTGTTCCTTCTTTAGTGATACAAGCATCATTAGTAGGAACATGAGTATGTGTCCCCAATATAGCATCTACCTGCCCATTAAAAGCTCACAGAAAAGCATATTTTTCAGAAGTAGTTTCGGCGTGCAAATCTACTATATGTACATCCGGTTTATCAACAGCTTCCAAAAGATTTTTCATAGAAACAAAAACGTTCTCCTGCATATGTTTGAAATAGACACTATTTCCTAGTAAATTAGTAATTCTTATCTTCAACCCTTTACAAACAAATAACTTTGAACCTAAACCAATATTAGAGTGAGCAAATTCTTCTTTCAAATTATGAGGTCTAACTACATTAGACATCTCCAATACAGGCAAACCTTCTTTCTTAGCCCAAGTATGATTTCCCATAGTAAAAAAATTAATTCCATAACTACTAAGTTGACGATATATCTTCTCAGTTATACCTTTTCCATGCGCTGAATTCTCAGCGTTAGCAATAACTAAATCTATAGACTGTTCCTCTATTATCTTTTTTAAATTAGTAGCGAGAACAGATCTTCCTGAAGAACCAAATATATCTCCAATGAAGAGTATCTTCATTCTTATGAAATGTTAGGTGGACTTAAAACTTCTTTTACCTTTACATCTATAAGAGCAAATTTAACAAATTGTTTTTTATTTGTAACCTTAAGTTCAACAAACCTAACATAGTCGCCTGATTTAGCTTCTCCTATATTTTTCTTATGTACAAAATAAGATGATTTTCTATATTCATTCCTATGACTCTTAATAGTTATGAAACCATTTCCATCCTTATCTAAATCTATATATCCTTCTCCCTCAACTCCTGTTTCTTCATAATCTAAGTAATCTATAAAGTACTTTCCAAACCTATTTTTTCCTACAAGATATTTAGACATTAATTCATCTAAAGCAAAATCGAATTCTTCTTTTTTAACATACAAAGAACTTCCTTCTTTGTATGTATTCCTCATATCGTTAAATACCTTATGCATAAGAATATTTAAGGGCATTGTCCTAGAGTCATTCTCTAAGACTTTGACGATTGAACGTTTTAAACCTTCTATTAATTCCTTATCCAATTTCTGATGTCTATTTAAAGAGCGATTTTTGGTTTCGGCAATACCTCTTTAACCGCTGCATCTTTAAAAGAAAAATCTCTTGGTTTTGTATTATTTAATCCAACAAATCTAACATAATCCCCAGTTTTAGATGATCCTATATTTTTCTTATGTACAAAATAAGATGCTTTCTTATATTCTCTATAGTTTCTTTTGACAGTTATATAACCATGCCCAGTAAAAAAATCTACTTCTAAATACCCCTCTCCTTCAACACCTGTTTCTTCATAATCTAAATAATCCAAATAATACTTATTATGTTTGGTTCTTCCAACTCAATACTTCTTAAGTAATTCATCAAGAACTACTGAAAAATCCTTATGAGTTACGTAGACTGAAGGATGCAACTCTTGTATCTCTTTAAAGACCTTATGCATCATAAAGTTTAGTGTCATAGGTCTTGGATCACTTTCCAAAACTTTAACTATTGAATTTTGTAAATCCTCCTTGAGCTTGGGATCCATCTAAACAGTGGAGCTCTATTCTACTTCTGCATCAACCACCTCCGCATCCTTTGTTTCATCCCCTTGTTGTCCGGAATCACCTTCTGAGCTGCCATTATTTTTAACTAACTCTTGGCTTAACTTCCTAATTGCCTCCATTTGTGCTTTTAATTCATCTATCTTCTCCTCTTTTATCAGATTTTTAAGATTATCAATTAAAACCATTGCGTCTTTCTTTTGGTCTTCAGTAATTGCACTATTTTCATTCAATTGTTTTTCCACTATAGAAATTCATGCTTGTGCTTCATTTTTAACCTCAACAGCTTCTTTAGCCTGTTGGTCTTTCTCAGCATTTTCTTCAGCTTCCTTAATTATTCTTTGAATATCTTCATCGCTTAAACCAGAAGATTGGTTAATTGTTATTGACTTAGATTTACCTGTTCCTTTATCCTCAGCTTTTACTTGAAGAATACCATTCGCATCTATAGAAAAAGTAACTTGAATTTGTGGAACTCCTTTGGGAGCAGGAGCAATTCCGTCAAGAGTAAAAATACCTAGAGATTTATTCTGATTTGCCATTGGTCTCTCCCCTTGTACAACATGAATATCAACAGATGGTTGATTATCCATTGCTGTAGAAAAAATCTGTGTTTTTTCGGCAGGAACAGTAGTATTTCTCTTAATTAAAGGAGTAGCTACCCCTCCTAGAGTTTCAATACTCAATGTAAGAGGAGTTACATCTAACAAAAGAATATCTTTAATATCACCAGCCAAAATAGCGCCTTGAACAGATGCTCCTAAAGCAACTACCTCATCAGGGTTAATGGACAAGTTAGGATTTTTTCCAGATAAAGATTTAACCAACTCTTGAACAGCAGGCATCTTTGTAGAACCTCCAACCAACAATACTTGATCAATATCGCCCGCACTTAAATTAGATTCCTTAAGAGCATCCTCAAACGGTTTTCTTGTTCTATCCAGAAGATTCCTAGTCAAAGATTCAAACTGAACTCTTGTAACGGTCTTATCAACGTTTAAAGGTTGCCCTCCAACCATAGATATGAAAGGAAGAAGAATTTGGGTTTGTGTAACTGAAGACAACTCAATTTTTGCTTTCTCAGCAGCATCTTTAATTCTTTGAAGAGCCAACTTATCTTTACTCAAATCAACTCCATGTTCTTTATTAATCTCATCAAGTAGTCAACTCATCAAAGCTTGGTCTCAATCATCTCCACCCAGATGGTTATCTCCAGAAGTAGCCAATACTTCAAAAGTACCTTCAGACATATCAAGAACTGAAACGTCAAAAGTACCCCCGCCTAAGTCATAAACAATTATTTTTTGTTCCTTATCTACATTATTAATACCGTAAGCAAGGGCAGCGGCAGTAGGTTCATTAACAATTCTTACAACTTCTAAACCAGCAATAGTACCAGCATTTTTAGTCGCTTGTCTCTCGGAGTCATTAAAGTAAGCTGGAACAGTAATAACTGCTTTCTTAACCGGCTGTCCTAATTTATCTTCAGCATATTTTTTTATGTACTTAAGAATATAAGCAGAAATCTCTTCAGGAGTAAATTCTTTACCTATAGCAGTTACTTTCTTTCCAGTACCAATCAATCTCTTAATTGAGGAAATGGTGTCTTTATTAGTCACCATCTGTCTCTTAGCACTATCCCCAACTATTATTTCGTCTCCTTTGAAAGCTACAACTGAAGGAACTGTTCTCTTTCCATCATTTGTTTCAAGAATCTTAGGATTTCCCCCTTCAACAACAGCAACACATGAATTTGTAGTCCCTAAATCTATACCGATAATTATTTCCTTTGCCATAAATTACGCCCTATTTATTTTTAATAGAAAATATATCTTATCCTGATTTATACTCCTATATTTATAAATATTAAACCCATATTTAGCAGAATAAATATTCGTTTGCTAATTTTTTACTTTTTGTTCTTTTGTTGAAAAAGATATTTAAAAAAATTTCGGAAAAATACGACAATTATCTACTACTTAAATATCTCAAAATAGTACAACCAAATTGAACCAAAGTTTTTGCAATAAAAATGATCAGAACCAAAAATGTTCTGGTCAACAACAAAAAAACAGAAATTAATTACAAACTAAAAACAGGAGATGTAGTCGAATTCTACGGAGTGTCTAATCCAGAAATACCTAATGAAAAAAAACTAAATCTAAGCAAATTAAGACCTCTTCAAATAATTTACGAAGATGAAAAAGTAATAATAGTTTCTAAAGAAATAGGAATTCCAGTCCAAGCAGACAAACACAACAATCTAAATAACATGAACAATAGACTATTGAATCACTTAAATTGAGAAAACAAAGATGCAGAAGAACAATGAAAACCCACATTCATACACCGTCTAGACAGAAATACCTCTGGTCTACTAATAGGAGCAAAAACTTACAAAGCCTATCTAGAGTTAAACACTGCTATGAAAGTCGGAAAAATAGAAAAATACTATACAACGATAGTTTCAGGATTGATTCCATTCAAGACCAAAATAATAAAAAATTACCTACTTAAATTACCTGAAGAAAACAGAGTGCAAGTAGTAGAAGAAACCACAAAAGGTGCCAAACAAGCAATAAGTGAAGTGAAATTAATAAAACACTTAATTTCCGAAAATAACTCCCTACTCGAAGTGAAATTAATAACAGGAAGAACCCATCAAATTAGAGTTCATCTATGAAATCTAGGTTATCCAATCAGAGGAGATCAAAAATACGGGCAAGAAAAAGATAAAAAGAAATATCCTTATCCAGTCTTAACTGCCTATAAATTAATCTTTAGCGACTCATTAGAGGGAGAAAACATACAACAACTAAAAAACAAAACTTTTGAATTAAGAAATATAAGAAGTTAACTTATCATAAAACTCCTGCAAATAATCCCTAGTACCTTTCTTGAAATACAAATCATAATTCCTCTTACCGAAAGGAACAGTAATCGGTCTAGTAGCTAACTTATCTGGACTCAATTCTTCCAAAGCCTCGTCACTCTCAAACTCTTCCGGCAAAAAATCATCATCAAATTTAGAAGTCTTCTTTCTTTTTCGTTGAAATTGATAAACAGCTAATTTAAATATGAACCAATTAATAAGTAATCAACCTATTATCGGAAACACCGACAGACAAGAGATGTAATGAAAAGGCTTGATAGATGTGTAATAAGAAATAACGAATAACCAAGTAGCACAAGCAATAATCAAAGCAAAAGAAATAAGAGAGACTATATAACAAAGCAAAAAAACAAATGCGCCCATGCTAACTGCTCCTTGCAATCAAACAAGTCCATGACCTTCTAAAAAAACTTTCCTAAATAAATGAGGATTCAAAAAAAAGAAAACCTCAGAAAAAAAATTAGTATTGGAAACAAGTAGACGCTCTCTCGGATGACCAGTTATTCAAGAAACAAAAAAAACAAAAGTCAGAAAAAATAAAGCTCAAGAAAGCTTAACTCCTCTATTAAAAAGCCTCTTTTTCTTCTGTTCTTCTTCCTCTAAAGAGATTTCATTATCAGTAAATGAATCATGTATACGCATTTATTTAACAAATAAAAATGGGGCGATTAGTGGGATTCGAACCCACGCATGCCTGGACCACAATCAGGAGTGTTAACCACTTCACCATAACCGCCAGATATAGTAGTCAAAGATAATGTTATTGCGTCAAATAATGATATATAATTTTGTAGTATCCTAAAGTCAGACGACATGCCCAAAGTAGTATTAATTGGTTCAGGTGCAGTAGGGACTTCATTCCTTTATTCTGCCATCAATCAGGGATTAGCAAGTGAATACGGAATCATAGATATTTTTGAAGCAGGAAGAGACGGAAACGTTCTAGACCTAGAAGATGCTATTGCATCCGTTCCAAGGGAGTTCAAAATCTACGCTACAGATTACAACAATCTTAAAGACGTAGATTACATAATGATTGCTGCTGGTAGACCACAAAAACCAGAAGAGACAAGACTTCAAATGGTTCAAGATAATGTAAGAATTATTAAAGAAATCGCTGAAAAAATTAAAGCTTCCGGATTCACAGGAATTACATTTATATGTGCTAACCCAGTTGATGTTTTGACCTACGCCTATCTAAAAGCTACAGGATTCAGTAAATCTAAAGTAATTGGTTCAGGAACTGTATTAGATACAGCAAGACTTAGATTAGCTATTTCAAAAGACATGGGAGTGGCCACTTCAAGCGTAGAAGGTGCTTACGTAATAGGGGAACATGGTGATTCATCTGTAACAACATATTCAACTATCCAAGTAGGACAAAAACACATTTCTCAGTTAGGTTCTCAATATACAAAAGAAAACTATTCAGAGATCCTTGAGAAAGCAGTCGCAAGAAAAGCTTATGAAATTATCAACAGAAAAAGAGCTACCTTCTACGGTATTGGTGCTGCAATGGCTAAATTGTTAAGTGTTGTTTCTAGAGATGAAAAAGAAATTATGGTTTGCGGTTCTTATTTAGATGGAGAATACGGATTGAAAGATGTTGTATTGGGCGTTCCTTGTGTGTTGGGTAAGTCAGGTATTGAAAGAGTTGTTGAAATTCCAATAAATGATATTGAAAAAGAGAAATTAAATAACTCCTATAAAATCGTTTCTGACATCAACAAGCAAGCTGTATAGTTTTTAATTAACGATCATTTATATATTGCAAAAAAATCTATTCAGTTTTTTGTTCAGGAACATAATGTTGTTTATATAGTTCAATATTTTTTTCTGTCAACCAAGCAATAGGTAATTCACTAACACTTCCACTCTTAGAACAAGCTAAATAAACATCACTTCAATATTTATAGTTTTCTTCATCAGTATCTTTCTTATCTTCTCCAGTTGCTCTTCTAGATAAAGACTTAAATCAAGATCTGTCTCAATTAATAGATCTGTTTATATATCTACCATAAGCCCATTTACATTCATCTTGTAATTTCTTTACTGATTCCAATAATTCTTTTCTTTGTGCTGTATCTTTAGCTCAAGTTTTTTTATTTTCTAACGTACTTCTTGACCCCTCTTTTAATTTATTATTGCTATCAGCCTTAATAACTTGATTCTTTCAATAATCAGTTTTAAGTTTCAATTCTATAGTAGTATTAGTAGAGTCATATGTATTGTGAACCAAAGAAACTCATCTTTCCGCTCAAAGAACTCAATTCTCATCGTTAGTCTCTAAATCTTCTATTGACAACAAATTTTTATAGAATTGATCTCAAACTCTTACAGCTGTTCAATCTAGACTTTCCCCAGTAGCAACATAAGTTATTGCAGCAGTTCCAGTAATCAAAGAAACAGCATTTACAGCTATATTTATTGTTGTCATAAGAAAACTATTTATATATAGTGATGTGTGCTTTTTTGTTTTTTATAAAAAGACAATCAAAAAAATAAGTTAAGAATTAAAAAAATTAAATACTAAAGCTAAATTGATTGGTTTAACAATTATCTGTTTTTTAAAGCGGTCTAACTTTTATTCTGTGCAGTTTTATCATTCTTTTCATACAAATGAATAGAACTGCTTGATAATCAATAAAAAGGAGCAGAATTATTATCTCCTTTGTCAGAACAGCCTATGAACACATCTTTTCAATATTTATAATTCTCACTTTTATTTTCCCCGCCTTTCGTTCTTATGGATCATGAATTTAATCAAGACTTTTCCCAAGTAACATCCTTATTTATATATCTTCCGTAAGCTCACTTACATTCATCTTGCAATCTTTTAATTGCTGGTTTCAAAGTAGTTTTATATTCATCTTTTTGAGCTTCCGCTACTCTCTCTTTATCATCAGCTGCAGAAGAAGTTTTCTTACCACTTTTTTCGTCTAAAAACTTTTTCCATATATCTTGTTCAAGAACTTTTTCTTTTCAATAATCTGTTTCTATTTTTTTATTAGGTTGACTAAATGAAGAAACAACCAAATAAACCCATCTTTCAACTCACTTATCCCAAACACCTTTCTCATTTAAATCTTCAATTTTTCTTAAGTGCTCTCCAAACTGATCTCAAACTCTAATTGCATGCCCATCAGTACTATCTGTCAAGGCTCAGGTAGTTGAAACAGTACCTATAAATAAAGCCGTGAAATTAATTGAAAAACTAGTTAAATCCAAAATAAAAACCTAAGATAGACAATATAAACATAAACTCATAATTTCTAATTAATAAAAATACTCTAACTTCTGAAAGAATAGCTAAAGAAGAACAAGGTTCATTCTTCAATTTTTTAAGAATTCAGACAAAATCTTTAGATTTAATAACGCTTCCTATAAATGAAACAAACTATTCTTCATCTTCCCCAACTATCATTTCCTCTTCTAGAGGAACAGTTCCTTCTAACAAAGGTTTATCCATGTAATATTCTGCATTATCAAGTACCTTTTCAAAGTCTTTCTGTACCTCATCAAAATATTCAAGATATTTTTTAAGGTTTTTCTCAACACTTGAAGCTTTTTTAGAACACTCTTTAGAAGCATTAACAGCAGAATTGAAATTCTTATTGCAATGCTTGAAGAAAGCAATCAACTTCTCATAACTTTTTCTCATATCAGGATCGCTATAGAATGCCTCTTGTTTTTCGAAAGTTCATTCAACATCAGGCTCATATACATTGTTCAACACCCTAATAAGAGTTATCAATTGTTTAAATACTGAAATGTGAACCAACAATAAATTCATATCTTGACTTGAATATTTACTATCCAGATCTTTAAAACCTATTTTTCTAAACCCAATTTTTTCTACTTCATGAGCGTTAGTTACAAGTAGACCAAGTTGTATGGATTTCTCTGCTTTTGTGTAATAACTACACAATTGATTCATTCACTTCTTTCAATCCTCAGGAGTTATCTGAGAATCTACACCAGATAACTCCTGAAGAGAATCAACTTCTTCTTTTCTCTTGCTCTCTACTACTACCCTAAAAGTATTGCCTTTATTACCTTTAAATTCAATTAAAAAATCAGCTTTCTCTTTTGTATTAGGTATATAATGTTGAGCCTCTCACAAAATATCTACAGCTCCATTATTACTTAAATCAGCCAATACATTCTCTATTTCCAACTCTAAATCTTTACCTTTAGCAGTTTTATTTTCATTCTCTTGTTCAAGTCTCATTTTTAAAACTTGCTCTAAAGTTTTGTTATTAGCTAAATTCTCTCACTGCTTATCTTTGTCTCTTAATTCCTTATTCTCTAACCTCAAATGCTCTAATTCATTAATTCCTTGTAATTTCTCAGACATATTATGGAACGATCCATACTGTTGTTTCAATTGAACAGCAGCAGCGATTTCATCCTGATTTCCAATAGAAATCAATTGTCTGCTTAAATTATTAGATTCAACTTCTAAACTGTTTAACTTGTTTCTTATCTGATCAAAGCCACCAAACTCATTCCTTAGACTGTTAACTTTTTCTAAATCCCCAAATGATATTGAAGATTTATAGTTCTCTAGTTCTCTAATCTCATCCACAACAACTCCTGCTGATCCATATCTATTTCTTATAGGAACTCATTCTTCTAATTCCTGATTCTTCTCTCTAAGTTGATTATTCTCCAGTCTTAGTTGTTCTAAATCCTGAATCTTCTGTAATTTATTAGACATAGTTTCGAATGAACCATGTTGCTGTTTCAACTCAATGGCTCTTTGAATCTCATCTTGATTTCCTATAACTGTCAGCTGCTCTCTTAAAGATTTAGTATCTGAATCTAAATAATGAATCTTGTTTCTTATTTGTTCAAAATTACCAAACTCATTCTTCAAAGAATCAACTCCTTCTAAATCATCTTGAATTTTCTGGAAACTACCAAATCTTTCTTTTAATTCTGCTGCTTCCTCTAAATCCTTGTCTGAACCCAATTGTCTTTGCTTCTCTTCAAATCATCTATTTTTCTCTGATAAAGAACTAATCTCTTCCTTCAATTTATTTCAATTACCATAAGAATTTCTAAGAGCTACTACACTATCAAAGTCTTCTTGACCTAATAGTTGTCTATTGTTTGCATCTAACTGAGAATTTCTAACTTGAAGATCTGTTATCTGTTTTTTTATCTCTTCATCCTTATCTCTAAATTGTTGATTCTCCAACCTTAATTTCTGTAACTCTTGAACTCCCTCTAATTTCTCAAGTATGGTATTGAAAGAGCCGTGCTGTTGTTTCAGTTCAATAGCTCTTTGAATCTCATCTTGATTTCCTATAACTGCTAACTTATTAGTTAGCTCTTCCTTAAGTACACTTAAAGAATGTATTTTGCTTCTTATTTGTTCAAAACTACCAAATTCATTTCTAAGACTATTAACTTCTCCTAAATCCCCAAGAGATATTAGGGATTTATAGTTTTCTAACTCTCTAATTTGTTCTTCTAAAGCTTGTGCATTTCTAAACTTATTCTTTATAAGAGTCCAATCATTCAACTCATCTAAAGAATCTCATTTATGTTCTACTTGCTGTCAAAGTTGGCTATCTCCCTCTAAATCATTTACTCTCTCTTTTAATTTCTTTCAACTACCATAGGTATCTCTAAGTTCTATAACTTGTTCAAATTCATCTGATCCCAACAACTTCTGAGCTTGATTAGATAACTCAAAATTGTTTTTCTTCAAATCATTTATTTCATTCTCTATCTTCTCAAAACTACCATGTCTCCTTCTAAACTCTATTGCCTCTTGTATTTCTTCATCAGAACCAAATTTATTAAAAACATCTCTTAATCTTCTATATTCACTATTTTCCTCTAATCCACCAACTGGCGCACCTAAATCGCTTCTCTCTAGCCTAGAATTAATACTTGAAAAATTTCCATATTTTCTAATTAAAGATAAAGCAACATCAAACTCTTCATCAAGATTTAACTTAGCTCTCTGCATTAAGAGCTCATTCTTCTTGTTCTCTAAATCACTAATCTTTCTCTCAACAACTTCAAAACCACCATAATTTCTCTTTAACCTAATAGCATCCTCAATACTCTGACTAGATCCAAGTGAATTTCTAATATTTCTATATTCATTAACCTGATCTTTAATTTCTTGAATATCGCCAAATTCATCTTTAAGTTCAACAAATACTTCTACTTCCTCTTCAGAACCTAATCTCTTCTGTCTACCCTCTAATTCACTTATCTTCTGCTGAATACTAGAAAAACCATCATAATCATCTCTTAAATTCTTAGCAACTGATACTTCTGAACTATCTTCAAATAAATCAGAAACCCCAACTACATCCTCTATAAGAGATAACCTGCAACACTTCTCTTGCGCATCCTGTAAATTAGAAGTAGTTTCAAAATTGAAATTATTGCTTCTTTTAAGAAGTATTAAACCGTATATACCAAGTGTAAGAATACTCAGAACATAATCAATAAATCCAATAGCTCTTCTCTTAACCTCATATTTATCTGCCTTATCTTCAATTACCTGAAACCAAACAACATCCTGCCTTAGTTCACCATTTACAGCAAGACTAAGAGTTTTTAAATCTACAGAATAACTTCCAGAATCTAAAAAATGTTCTTCCTCTATATATTCACTTGACAACAAATCATCATTTACCTTTACTACCCTATACTGATCCTTATCAATCAAAAAAACTGAATAACCAGATACAGGAAAACTTAAATGGCTTTTATCTATACGCATTAAAAACTAACAACTCTTATTAACTCCTAAGATTATCTCCTCATCATAAGGATCAAGAGATTCTTCCTCCTCAGATAATCTAGCTGCACCAGTATTGTCATATGAAACAACAGTATTCAGAGATTCTCTTTTCCACATATATCTATCTCTAATAAATTCAAATCTATCTGACAAAAAGAAATAAACGAAAGTAACTAACAAGTGAACGATAACAACAGAAAGACCTACATATATTGAAATCATTCAAAAACCAGCTAAAGCACTTAAAGAAAGACAACAAATAAATCACAAAATTGAGAATCTCATCTTTGTATAAAGAATATTTCTAATATCTACTAATAGAGGTAAGTATCAAGTAGATTTAGTATGACTATCCAGACTAAACAACAACACATGATAAATAGTTGAAATAGCAAAGAAAGAACAAACAACTAAGAAGATAGAAGAACTCACAACTATTCTTGTAACAAGCAATAGAGACACAAATAAAGCAAATGAAATTAGATTATTCAACAAGAAAATAAGAGTGTTTTTAAAACCAAATCTAATAAATAGATAGATTGCAATTAAAGCTCCAGCAAATCCAACAGCCTTAAATAAATCTTTTGTAGTCTGTATATCACTAAACATATCTGTAGATTGCATATAGTAAGTTCCTGCAGCTAAATTACTACTCAATAAATTTTTAAGTCCAGCTCAATTAGATCCATGAATCAAGAAACTCTTTGTAGTTCCTGAACCAATTCCAAACTGTTGATAACTTTGTAATTGTTGAGCTATTGCAGAATCAGAAAGTTTACTTTGAGAATCAGACAAAGTTTTTCCTGACCCTAAAGATCAACTACCTAAATCAAAAGTAATTAAAGAATTATCTTTTAAGAATGAGAAAGAATTAAATCCAACTGTAAAGAAAAGAACAGTAGCCACCAATAGAACTACAGCTAAAGAACTACCAATACCTGTAAGTAACTTACAATTACCAAAACCTCTATTACATACTCTCAATAAAACATCTGAGCTAACTTCTTCAGATTGATATTTATCAGCAATAGAAGCGAACTTAGAATTTGCATATTTCAATGCCATCAAGCAACTCATAACTGATACACATAAGTAAGAAATAAGTACAAATAAAGAAAGAACAATACCAAACTCTCTTAAATGCAAAGGAGCTAAGAAAGCAATAAAAGTAGAAAACACAAACAGAGGTAAAGATACATCAGTAGCAGTAACAATTCCTCTCTTAAACACAACCCAAACATTAGACCTATCTAAAAACTCAATAGAAAAGATTTTCTTAAGGAAACTAAGAGCAAACAAACTCAAGAAAAGTGCATAAAAAACACCTATAAAAGAAGCAAATAGACCTACCAAAGATAACTTAGAACCTAAAGCAAAAAATACTCCAGCAACATTAACTGCTGACACAACTACTCCAGCAGAAAAAATAGCTCCTGGTTTTTTAAATGAAGTAGTTAAATATGCAATTATTCCTAATAAAAAAACAACTGACAATATGCTAGGCAATCACTTTTCTTGTTTATAAATTCCATACTCATTCTCATGTTGAATATCAAGTATTCTTAAAGCTTCTTTTGCTCTATCTGAATCACTAGCTGAATAAACAGCTGAAACTGTTTTTACAGTATCGTCAAACTTAAAGTTCTTAACGCTATATTTACTTACTCTATTAAATAACTCATCAAATTTAACAGTTGTGTCAGTTGACACATCAAAAATTAAATTAATCTTGTTTTTTTCTTTTTCATCGTTTGTAGTGCTGGTTTCTAGTTTCTTAATATCTCTTGCCTCATACTTTGTTTCTTGTTTCTTGTCGTCCTCTAATTTCTTCTCTTCTTCTTTCTTTTCCTCCTCCTTTTTTTCTAAATCTAAAACAACTTTCCAGTTACCTGTTTTCCCTGAAGTGATCTTAGTTACTACATGAGGTTTAAATAAAGTAATAGCTTTACTAGTCTTTTGAAATCTATTGTAAATTTGATTCAATTCATCTGTTTTTATGAATTGATCGGTAGAAGTAACTTTATTAACAACCGTAGATCAATTAGAAGGCTTTCCGTTGGTAGCAGATGTATCTACAAAAGAAGATATATAGTCTTTAGCAAACTGTTCATATCCCTCTGGCAACTCCTTCAAATTGTTTTGAATAGACTCTCACTTGATACTTTGATCATTATTTCTACTTGAGCTTTCTCCAACAATTGATTTAACAGTAGATTCAACATGCGCTCCGCTCTGATTAAAAACATAAGTCTGAAGAGCATAATTAAGTTTTAGAGTTAATAAATCCTTATCTAATCAAACAAACCAATCATTACTTGCATCTTTTTCGCTTTCCTCTATCTTATATTTGCCTTCTTCCTCGTTCATCAAGATAGAAACTTGATCTTTAAGAATGTTTTCTTTTATATTGAAAGAAATAGAAGGAATAGTAGTTTCCTTAATAGTCTTATAGGCAAAATTAGAAAGATCTATATTCTTCCATTCGACTAACTTTGTTAGCTTTGCTGAATTAGAATCTGTTTTCTTATTACCGCTTTCATCATACTCATAACCATATCTATCTATAGAAAGCTGATTTAAAGAAACATTATTAAGTCAAAGATTATTCAGATTAGGAGCTGTAGATTTATCCCTTACATGCAAGAAAAAAGTTGCTTTATCGTCTGTATAATCATCAGAAGTATTAACACTTGAATACTTAGAGTCATACCTCTTGTAATAATTAATTAATCTACCTCTATCCTCTTTAGCTAATTCCTGAATATCAGAACTAGAGCTATCTCCATCATTCTTAGTTAACTGAACTCTAGCAAGATAGTGATGTTCTATATGGGGAACAAAATCAACATTCTTGTAAATAGAATAAGCAGAAGATCCAGTTAAAGCTGTTAAAGGTACTCCAAATAAATAAGGGTTTTTTAAATTAACACTTGAAGGAAGTTTCAAAGACTTAAACATAATCAATAACTAGACTTATAAGAATTAATATAGCGCTCAAAAACAACTAACTAATACTAAGCCCTAATAATCTATTTGAAATATATAAAAACTCACCTCCTATATACATATTTACACCAATCTTTAACATAACTCCCCTAAATACTTAATTACGTATCCCTTTGATTAATTTTCTCACAACAAATATATTTCAATAATTAGCAAAAAAATAACCTCTAAAAACAATAAATAAAAATTAAAACTCAATTAAACAAAATTCAAAATAAAATCACCTCTCGTAGCTAAACAAATTTATAAAAATGTTTGAATATTACCCATCACTATCCTGACTTAGAGCTCACGGCTTAACAGAAGTAGCATATGCAAGCATAGTTGGCCCAACCAACGTTGCATGAACAGAAAACCAAGGAGGATACATAGAATCAAATCCAGAATTAAGAGCAGATTTAAGGCAATATGGGCTAGGAAGACCTCTGCCAGCGCTAACAGAAAAAATAACCCCAGAAAACGAAGATCTAATATGGCTGGATCTTATGTCCAAAGAACATCCAACAGTAAAAGTAGAGAAATACGAAGAATACATATCCAATTTACCAAAACCAACTTCTCAAGAAGTAAGAGAAACTATGCAAAGAATAAGAGATCATACTTTCAGCCTTAAATATCCATGCTTTTCAGGAACAGGATGGTTTCTAGACTACATAATTCCAGAAGATGGAAAATACCCAACTAAATGATTTGTAGCAACCAATGCTCATGTGCTTATTGGTATGAGATTCAAAAACAATCCATACAATCAACCACAACCTAATGGATGATGTTGAAACTACAATTTCCAACACACGCCAATCATCATCTCGAAAGATAGAAGACAAGAAATAAACATCCAAGAACCTGAAAGAGTTTTAAGTTGAAATAGGTTTCAAACTCCAACTGTAACTAGAAAAAAGAATACAGAAAGAAAAGTATTTTTCTCTTGAATAGAAGACCCAAAACTCTTCTATGTTCCACTTAACTTCTTAGGACCAAAATTCAACACAGAAACAAGACGTTACGAAGATTACTTTAAAGATTTTGCAATTTTAGAAATTGAGTTCAGCAGCGAAGAAGAGGCCAGAGTAATGACTTCTAATATTTACAACAAGTACTATACAAAGAACCATAAATTTAAAAGACTAGATTTCTTATATCCAGACCTAATGTATATGTACACCGGAAACCAAATGGTAAGTGAAAATCCACAATTATTCTCTCTAGGATATGCAGGCGATCCACAACATCAATACAAACCAATTGACAATTACAATCCCGCAACTGGAACTGTTTCTCACCTAGAAAGTTGAAGTACAAGCATAGAAGGTAGACCTACCTCTGTAAAAAACAACAATAATCAAGATCTCATAGGTTTCGCTAACACAGGATTAATCACTCAAAAATGTCCATTTTCAAAACTACTTTGAGGAGGAAAAAAATACCAGGAATGAGGTTACAAATACGTAGTAAATAATTTGGGAATGGGTCCAGGAACTTCCGGCTCTCTAGTAACTAATATTGATGGAGGAGTCCTAGGTTTATACACGTCTCGACTAAATGGATTATGATCAACAGTAACTCCACTTAGATCCGAAGGTGTATACAGAAATGGAATGATAGTATTTCCTAGATATGACTTAATTAGAGGAGTTCCGGGTCAAAAAGAGAGCTACAGATCACAATTAGATAAGTATTATCCAAATGCAAAAACTTTTTTAAGGTCAACTAACTTAAATCCAAGAAAATAAATTAAAAAATACTCTAAGAATTGTCTTATCAATACAACTATTAATCTATAAAAAACAATACTTTTTATATGAATTAATATAATGGCAGGCAAAAATGAATAATTATCTTAAGATTCAGTTAATCTAATACAAAGATGAAAAGGACGTTCTTATTATCAGTACTTATACCAGTTTTCGGAGCAACTGGTCTTGGTCTTTATTATGCTAACAATCCCTCAAAATGATATGCAAATTACATACATATACCATTTGCTTCAGAAAACATAGAACTAGTAGAAGATTTAAAAAAATCTCAAGAATCTGGTTACTCTCCTTCTCTAGCTGCCTACAACAGTCACAACACAAAAGGAGTTAAAGAGCACTGAGACAGTTATGACCTTAGAACTTACTATCCAGATTACTATCAAGTAAGAAATAAACCAATCAACGCAGATAGAGGCCAAGAGAGAATACACATAATTCAAGACTACAGCATAAAAATACAAACCTCATGTGGTTCAGGAACAGGATGGTTTCTAGACTATGTTCTTCCAACAGGAAGCCAAAAATATCCAACTAAATGATTTGTTGCAACCAATGCTCACGTAATAGACCAAATCTCCTTCTGAGATAATCCCTACCAGCAACTTCTACCGCAACCTAGATGACGTGGTTGTTTAAGAAGAGGAGAATACAAAACACCTGTTTTCTTATTCAAAGAAAAAACTAAACAGATAAGTCAAACAACTGACACAAAAGAATTAGTTAACTTTGTTCCAGAACTATGAAGTAAAGTTTCTCATTATTCAATAGGAAATACATACGCATACAACGCAAGCGAACCTAAAGCATGGGGAAATTCAACAGAACCAGAATACCTATATTTCGTAGAAGAAGACGTAAAGCTCTTCTATGCCCCAATGAACTACATAGGACTAAATCCAAGGGGGCTAGGCTACAAATGAACAAAAACTAACTATTACAAAGACTTTGCAGTATTAGAAATAGATTTCAAAAATGAAGAAACTGCCAAATTAATAACTAGAGACTTCTACGGAAAATACGATAGAACAAACGGAAGTCTAAAAAATAAAGCCCTTGACTTCTTCTCAGAAGAACTAATGCTTAAAAAGACAAGTGATCAATTATTTGATGAAAAAGTCGACTACTTCATAGCAGGGTATGCATCAAATGTACCAGACAAATACAGAAGTTACGGTAACTATTCTCCTGTTAGACAAGGAGCAAGTAGATTAACTTATCTAAATCACAGACTTTCATCTGTAGACGAACACGAAATAAAAAATAAAGATAATCAACCAATCATAGGCCATGTGGATGTTGGACAAATAGATGAAACATTCAGATACGGAAACAAAACATCTATTTACTGGAATGGAATTCCTTACAACAACTGAGGATACAACTATCTACTAGACAACTCTATTCTTGGAGCCGGGGCTTCTGGTTCTCTAGCTACAGATGAGAATGGACATGTTATAGGTCTATATAGAATGTACGATGCATCAGATAAACAAGGTTACGTAGAACCTATTAGATCAAAAGGTTTATATGAAAACGGAAAAATAATATTCCCTAAATATGATTTAATTGAAGGAGATGTAGGTCAAATATCTTCATTTAAACAACAAGTATCCAAATATTATTTGTCTAGAGGTCAGAAAACTTCCCTAAGTGAATTTAGAAAGTGAACATAGTATCGGTATTCAAGCCATCTCATTTAATACTAAATAGGATCCAAGGAGTACTTAACCAGATTGACGATTTAACGAAAGAATTCAGATCCTATTCTGATCTAGAACTTAAACACAAAACACAAAGCTATTTAAAAAGAATAGAGCTAGGGGAAAGCATGGATGACCTGCTTCCTGAAGCTCTAGCTACAGTAAGAGAAGCATGCTACAGAGCTCATGGCATGTTTGCCTACAGAACTCAATTAACTAGCGCATTAATTATCTACGGAGGAAACTTCGCAGAAATGAAAACTGGAGAAGGAAAAACCCTAACTATTGCTCTAGCTGCTTACATTGCTTCCTTAGAAGGTAAAGGGGTTCACGTTGTTACAGTAAACGATTACCTAGTAAAAAGAGATGCAGAATTCTGTAGAAAAATACTTAACTTTTTAGGAATTACAGTAGGTTTCATAACCTCAAACTTAAGCAAAGAGCTTAAGAAAAAAATGTATGCATGTCATGTAACTTACACAACTAACTCAGAACTAGCCTTTGATTACTTAAGAGATAACATGGTCTATTCAGAAAACGATATCCTTATACCAAAACTACACTTCGCAATAATAGATGAAGGTGATTCAATCCTAATTGATGAAGCTAGAACGCCCCTAATTATTTCAGGTCCAGCAGAAGAAGGAGTAAGTAAATACATAGATGTTCACTTGCTTGTAAAAGACTTAAAGCCAGAAGACTACATAATAGATCACGAAACAAAAACTATTTCGCTACAAAGTACAGGAATCCTAAAGATAGAAAAAGCACTTGGAATACCCAAACTATACGTATTCGATAACTCAGAACTAATACACAAAATACAAAATGCTCTAGTTGCCAACTTCCTATTCGAAAACGGAAAAGAATATATTGTTGCGACAAATAGTCAGGGAGAAGAAGAAATAATAATTGTTGACTACTATACAGGTAGATTGCTCTACGGTCAAACCTACAACGCAGGATTACATCAAGCTATACAGGCCAAAGAATGAATAAGAATTAAACCAGAAAACAAAATAGTTGCCAACATCACATATCAATCATTCTTCAGACTATACAACAGAATAGCGGCACTATCAGGAACAGCTATCTCAGAAGCACAAGAATTCTCAGAAACCTACAACATGATTGTTGTACAAGTTCCAACAAATAAACCAGTAATCAGAAAAGATTTACCAGACATCATATTTGGTACTCAAAAAGCAAAAATAAAAGGAATAGTAGATGAAATAAAAAGACACTACATAACTGGACAACCAGTTCTAGTTGGTACCTCCTCAGTCTTTGACTCAGAAAGAATATGTCAAAAGCTAATAGAACAAAAAATACCTTGCGAAATTCTTAATGCCAAAAACCACGATAAAGAAGGTTTAATCATCGCCCAAGCAGGAAGAAAACACGCTGTAACAATCGCTACAAACATTGCAGGAAGAGGAGTAGACATAAAACTAACTGATGAAGTAAAAAAACTAGGCGGACTATTCGTCTTAGGTACAGATAGAAACGAATCCAGAAGAATAGACAATCAATTAAGAGGTAGATCAGGAAGACAAGGAGACCCAGGAAAATCAATTTTCTTTATCTCACTAGAAGACGATATATTCAAAAGATTTGGAGGAGACAGATTCGATAAATTAGCTAAAAAAGTAAAAGACGAATTCTTCGACAGCAAATTCATCTCAAAAACTCTAACCAATATTCAAAAAAAGATACAGTCAATAAACTTCGATACCAGAAAAAATCTGGTTGAATACAGCGAAATCTTATCTAAACAACAACAACTTATCTATAAGCAAAGATACTTCCTATTAACAAACAAAAACAACCAAGAAATACTAATAAAAGTCGCAAAAAAAATAGTAAAGAGCTTAATGAAAGACTTTGTAGAAAACAACGAACTTAAGAGACTTAATGTAAGAAATTTAATTCAATGCTTAAATGACGAATTCTTCTTCTACCCAGTTTTCAAAGAAATGGACTTTGAACACAAAAACACAACAGAAATAGAAGCAATCATCTCTGATGTTCTAACTAAAGCTCTAGAAATAAAAAAAAATAAATACGTACTAGAACAATACAACGATTTCTTAAAAAGAATATTCCTAATCTCTATTGATGAAGCTTGACAATGACATCTAGACTTTGTCACCAAATTAAGAAATAACGTTCACTTTCACTCTCTAGAACAAAAATCACCTCTTAACGTCTTCATAGAAAAAATAGGTGAATCCTTTGAAGAATTATTGATTCTATGTGGTAAATCAGTAGTACAAAAAATTTTGAATATTAAAAATGCACCTATAGGAGAAGAAATAACTAGATATCTAGACAATAAGCTACACGGAAAACCTATTTCTAATAAATCTAAACCTAAAGAAATTAAAGAAGAAAAAATAGAAATCGATCCAATGGAATTAAAGAACTTAAATATAAGTAAAAAAATAAAAAAAGTGGAGGAAATAATCAACAATTCTTATAAATAAACTGGAATAAAATATTCAAATTTCAAACAAATTAGTCACCTAAACTTATAAACAAATATATTTTTTTCACTTTTAGAGCTTTAAAACATAGAATCGCATTCATTCGAAGTAATTTGAATAACAATGACAGAGACCCCAAAAATAATAGCAGCGTTAATTAAAAAAGCAAAGGAAGAAAAAGATAGAATATCAAAAAACACTCTTCTTTCCTTATACTTTTCAGATGGTTGTAAATGAGCTAAAAAAGTAATAAGCAGCCTTATATATACAGATTTAATAATTCCAACTGACGATGAAATTGTAAGTCTTGTTTATCAGTCATTCGAAAAAACTTTGAAAAACATAAAGATAGAAAAAGAAGGAGGTTTGTCTTTCAAGAACTACTTCTATTTGATGATCAGATATCAAATATATTCAGATTTAAAGACTACACTTAACTATAGGGTAATTACTAATTACACACAAGAAATAGAGAAAACACATGCAGAAATCAGACAAGATATATCAAGCGAAGAAGAACACATAAGAGAAATTAACTTGAGAGAGGTTTTTGAAAGGGTAATCTTCTTCCTGCAATCAAAAAATGCTGAGTATGCAGAAATAATCCTATTGAAGTCTCAAGGTTATAAGAACAAAGAAATTTGTAAACAACTTGCACTAACTGAAATCTCTTTAAAAGCAAGACTTCAATATATTAGACGACTAGTTCGTGAGGAGTTTGGCCAGTCTTTTTTCAACTTCTAATCTTCTGTAATTTCTCACTGAAGTTACCATTTCTAGTCTTAGCATTAACTCCAAAGAAAAGAATAAAGATTAAACCTAAAAATAAACCAAAGTATTTACCAAATATACGTCATAGAAAAATAGTATTATCATTAGCCGAAGCTAGTGCTTTTTTAGTTGCTTCCGTTGTCATATCTACACCTGATCTAACACTAGACATATCCTCCATCAATTTCTGCAACACAACTTGCAAAGAACCCTCAGCACTAGGCAATGGGAAAAAGTTATTAGATGTTGTAGCTACATTAATCAAGTTATAGGAATTTAAAGCAGAGAAGTTGGGATCTCAATATCCTTTTCCATCAGTACCTTCAACTGAAAGAAATAACCTATGTATAGCAACAAACAACATATAAGACCAAACATTAGAAATTACATATAAGAGAATCAATTTAAGAGTAGATCTGTGCAACAAAAATTGAACATAAAGTGTTTTGAATGAACTCTCATGCAAATACTTCTGAAACAATTCATCTCTTGTTAAATAAGAAAATCCAAAGTATCTCTTAATTTCATTGACTTGTTTAGAGATAAAGAAATGAGCTTTATTTACATAACTAATAACGAATATAAAAGTACCAACAATAATGTCAATTAATAGACCGACCAAAATCAATCAATAAGTATTAGTGATATTGAGACTTGAAATCTTCTCTCAATTATTAACAGTCAAGTAAATAAAGGAAGGTCAAGTAACTATAAATTGACTGATAAATCAACATATTGAATTAACTGCAGTAGCAGCCCCTGCTTCTCTAAGAGAGACCCCTCTTTTATGCAATCATCAAATGTTGTAAGGCTCAGAACCAACAGAAAAAGGAGTAATAGATTGGATTAAGAAAGAAATAACAGAAAAATTAAATCACTCAAGCTTGCTTACATGCTGCAATTGACTTCCCAGCTTTTCTTTGATAATCTTTACTTTTATGAATACTTCGCAGAAAAAAAAGGTAGAGAAACCAAATAGAAGTGTTGCTAAGAAATAAGGTACCTGATTAACTGCATTTAACTTAATGAAAAATTCAACTATGCTGATATTTAATAGAAATTTAATAGCAATAATAATGATTACTATCAACAAGCAACTTCAAAGCAAAAACCACTTCTTCTTCTTATTACTAAAAAAATTTTCAGTATCTATAGCTTCAGAACTTCTAGCAATTCCCTTAATAGTTGCTGGATCAGGACTATACTCTCAATTATCTACACGTTCAAGATCTGGATGATAATTATTATTATTCATGATGTTTAAATATTAAATACTATATATAGATGTATTCACAAATAACAATAGATGGTCCCAGTGGAGTAGGAAAATCGACATTAGCAAAATCTCTTTCCAAAACTTTAGGTTACCTATACGTAAATACAGGCCTTATCTTTAGAGGAATCGCATGATATCTAGACAAGTATCAAATACCTGATAATTCCATTAATTATGCAATAACTGACATAGCAAAACACAAAAACTTTGTATTTGAAAACAACACTTGGTTTCTAAACGGAGAATCTATCTCCCCAGAAGAATTAAAAACAAAACACATAACTAAAAAAGCTTCAACAATCGCTGCTATAGCCTCTATTAGAAATTATGTCCAACTAATAGAAAAAGAAATAGCTTCTAAGAACAACATAGTTATGGAAGGAAGAGATATAGGAAGTAAAGTATTTCCAAACGCCATACTAAAGATTTATCTAACCGCAAGCATAGAAACCCGATCAGAAAGAAGATACACAGAACTCAAACAAACAAATATGCTTGAAAACAGAACCATAGAAGATATCAAACTAGAAATAGAACAGAGAGATTCTGCAGATTCAAAAAGAGAACTAGATCCCCTTACTAAACCAAATGATGCCATAGAAATAAATAGCGATGGAAGAACTATAGAAGATATAGCGGAAGAAATCAAAAATATCTTACTAACTAGACAACAGATCCTTCAGTAGAATCCTCGGCTCCAACTATAAGTCCTGCATCATCTAAATCTCCATTACCTCCTTTGTCTTCTCCCTCTTTCTTTGCAGGGGCAGGAGTAGCTCCCTCTATTTCCTTAGGCATAATAGGATCCTTCATCATATCTTCCTTAGATAAATCAGTAATAAAGACTTCAACTATTGGTTTCTGCTTCTTCTGGTTATACAACTCCTTAGAAATTGCCTTTTCCAAACTACTCTTAATCTCATCTATTGAAACTTTTTCCTTAATCTTCTTCTTCACATCCTGTTGTAAGTTGTACTGAAGTGTTCTAGAAAAATTAGAATCTGACACAAAATAACTACCAGCATTAGCTAAAGGAGAAACACAATGAACTTCACCTTTAGCACTATCTAAATAAACATGAAGAAGAACCAATCCTCTATTGCCTAAATCAGATCTAGCTTGAGATATCTCTAAACCTTCGCTTGTAGTCTCGTCTCCATCTATATAAACAAGAGAAGCATCAACCTTCTCATCTGAAACATAAGCAACCTTATTCAACAAATGAACAACATCTCCATTCTTAACAATAAACACCTTATTGGTATCAAAGCCAATCTCTCCACAGTTTCTAGACAAAGCCTTAAGCATCCTTGTCTCTCCATGAATAGGGACTATATAACTAGGCCTAATAAGAGAAACAAATAATTGTTGCTCTAACTTAGTAGCATGTCCAGAAGAGTGAATTCTTAAATTAGGAGAATTTAAAAATATATTGCAGCCTGATTTATGCAATCTATTAACCAAAGACTCAACAGCATAAGTATTCCCAGGAATTACGTTAGAAGAGAAAATAATACTATCTGAAGATTTAAGTTTGATATTCGGATGCCTATTCTTAGAAATATTGCTTAAAGCAGAAGTATCTTCACCCTGACTACCTGTACAAATAATAAGAACCTCATTATCTGGATAAGAACCAGAATCTTTAGCAGAAATTAAATTCTTCTCATCAAACTTTAAATAACCAACATACTGTGAAGCAGCAATATTTACATCAATAGAATGCCCAAGAATAACAATCTTCTTATTTAAATTAACTGCTATCTTAAATACCTCCTCTATCCTTCCAATATTTGAAGCAAAAAAAGTAATAATTATTCTTCCTTTTGCGGAAGACATGATGTTATGTAAATCATTAATAATTCCTTTTTCGCTTTCATTAAACCCTGGTTGCTCAGCATTAGTAGACTCACAAAGAAGTAAATCAACTCCTCTATCTGAAATCTTGCTTACCTTATGTAAATCAAACTTATCTTCTTTACTAGCAAAATCAAATCTAAAGTCCCCAGAAAAAACTATCACACCATTAGGACTAGTCAAAGCAACTCCAAAAGAATCCGGAATAGAGTGATTTACTCTATAGAAATCAATAACAAAGTGTTTAGTTACAAAAACAGATTTATCTGAATAAAGAACAATATTCTGACTAGGAACAGAATTCTCTGAAATCTTCCTCTTAATCAACTCAGAAGCCATAATAGGACTATATATAACTGGAAAATTAACCTGTTTAAGTATATGAACTATCCCTCCAATATGATCCTCATGACCATGAGAAATAATAAGAGCCTTAATCTTATGTTGATTAGCCTTTAAATAACTAACAGAAGGAATAACTCCACTTAATCCAGGCAAATGCCTTCTGTTAACAAACTTAACTCCTACATCTATAACAATGATCTCATCGTCGTGTTCAAAGCAATAGGTGTTTTTACCAATCTCTTCTATACCCCCTAAAGCAAAGCACTTGGTAGGTATTTGCTGTTGAGTGTTTAAACTATCTAGTTTTTTCTGCAAAAACTCCTCACCCTGCTCCTCTAATCCCCCTATTATTACCTTACTATTCAGATCTGACATCTAATCAGTTGCATAACCAAATATAGCCCTATATTTACCATTTTTAGAAGGTTTCTTCAGTTTTCTCAACGCTTGAGAAATTTTCTTCTTAACTCAATCCTCTAACTTAGCTTTATCTTTCTTCCATTCATCAGATTTAGTGTTCTTCTGACTCTGCAACATACCATCAACGATTATCTTAATTGCCTTATTCTTAATTAATTTAGACCCTTCTATACTCAACAATTTTTCGCTAACTATCTGCTCTACTGAATAAGCAGAAGAATGACCAGCTATCCCATAGTGCATACATATAATCATCAACTCATCTTCATCAAGAGTAGACTTAAGAAATTCATACAACTCCTGACTCTGATAACTCTTAAAGGCAACTTCTTCTGGAGTAGAAGAATCGTGATCAGGAACAAAATCAGCAAAATTAGAAGTTTCGTTTGTAGCAATTGGCTTATCCAAAGAAACCAAATCAATATTTAACTTCTTAATATCACTAACCTTCTGAACTGTCAAGTTTGGATTAGTCTTCTGCAACTCTTCAGTCAACTGCTCAAGAGTAGGCTCAACTCCATTAGCAAGAATCAAATCTTTTTCTGCTTTGATGTATTTATTAATGATCTCTACCATATGAACAGGAAT
This sequence comes from Candidatus Mycoplasma haematohominis, assembly GCF_902712995.1. Classification (GTDB taxonomy): domain Bacteria; phylum Bacillota_I; class Bacilli_A; order Mycoplasmatales; family Mycoplasmoidaceae; genus Eperythrozoon_B; species Eperythrozoon_B haematohominis. Next base: position 113,489 of record NZ_CACTIB010000008.1, on the reverse strand, counting down.
CCTAATAATCCTAGATTGATCAGCTATAGACCTAGTAATAGACTGCCTAATCCATCAAGTAGCATAGGTAGAAAACTTATTACCAAACTTGTAATCAAATTTATTAATGGACTTCATAAGTCCAAATACACCCTCTTGAATCAAATCGCCTAAATTAAATCCTCTGTTCAGGTACTTTTTAGCAATGGAAATAACCAATCTTAAGTTAGATGTCATCAACTGTTTAACAGCGAATGGTCTAGTTGCGGGATTATCCATCAACTTAGCCAACTTCCTTTCTTCATCAGCTGTTAACATCTTAGAAAAACAAAGAGTAGATAAAAATGACTTAGAAGAGTCCTGACTCCTATCTCTAACAGAATTAACATAACTTTTCCAATCATCATGACTCATACCATCTTGATAATCAAAATGAGCCTCCCTTTCTTCAGGAGTCAATTCCTCAATAGAAATATTCTTAAGTGATAATTTCTGAGCTATCTCCTCTCACTTGTCATCTGCAATAGGCATGTAGTCTTCTAGAGCCAAAATAATAGTTTCTTTAGATAACTTAAATCTCCCCTTCTTAACGTTGTACGACTGCTGTATTAAAGGTTCCAATAACTTACCAACAGCAGTCTTGGAATCAAACTTAATTTTTCTAGTATTAGCTTCTAGGATAAATCCACTATATTCGTCTTCATTAACATCCTCTTCAAATTTCCTTATAACTTCTTCCATTTCTGCTTTAATCTCCATCAACTTTGCATAAACCTGTTCATAATTACCGCCTTTTCTAGGCTGTCTCTTCTTAGTAACCTTAGGCTTTGTTGTTGAAGCAGCCGCTTTTTTAGTTCTTTTCTTCTTAACTGGATCTGACATTTAGAAACAAAGGCTTATTATTAAAAACCAAATAAAATAACTATTAGATATGAATGTCTCTTAGACTTTATCAGCCAACAAACATAACACTTATATTACCTATCGTACGAATTGCAAAACTCTTTTTGTAAATTTTAACTTTTGCAATTAGATATTAAGCAACATATAAACACATTAGGAGAAAATATATAAATATAGCAACTTGGGGCTATAGCTCAATCGGCGGAGCGTACCTCTTATAAGGGTAAGGTTATGGGTTCGAGCCCCGTTAGCCCCACCATTTTAAAAATAAATTGAAAGTATATGATCTTGTCATTATAGGTGCTGGCCCATCTGGCTTATCTGCTGCACTATACAGCGCCCGAGCAGGTTTAAAAGTAGCTTTCATAGAAAAAGAATTTCCTGGAGGAAAACTAAATAAGACCCTATCAATAGAAAATTACCCAGGATACACAGAAATAAATGGCCCTAAATTAGGTGAATATATGCTTCAACAAGTACTAGATCTAGGAGTAGAGCAAATAATGGGAAACGTAATAGATATAAGAAAAACATCAGATATATGAGAAACTGAAACTTCAAATGGGAAAAAATATCAAAGTAAGACAGTATTAATAACTACAGGAATGAAAGAAAGAGTATTAGATATCCCTAATGTACATGAATACTATGGAAAAGGAGTATCTTACTGCGCTATCTGCGATGGAAATCTATACAGCACAAAACCAGTAGTTGTCGTAGGAGGAGGAAATTCAGCTGTAGAAGAAGCACTTTACTTAGCCGATATAACTCAAGGAGTTCAATTAGTGCACAGAAGAAGGGAATACAGAGCAGACAACATATTCGTCGAAAGAATGAAAAAACATGTCCAAATAAAAGAAAATGTTCCCTACATACCAATAGAGATAACCGTAAAAGACAAGAAAGTAATAGGGTTGACTGTCCAAAATACAGAAACTCAAGAAAAAAAATTAATTCCTGGGGATTGCGTATTCTTCTATGTAGGTTTAATTCCTGAAAACTATTTTTTAAAAAATCTAAATTTAGAATTAGATAATGCAGGATTCATAAAAGTAAATGAAAAAATGGAAACTTCCGAAAGGGGGGTTTTCGCTGCTGGGGATATTATCCATAAAGACTTAAGACAAGTCATAACTGCTGCTAGTGATGGTTCTATTGCAGCAATTTCTATAAAAAATTTTTTAAATAACGAACAAAAATAAAAATGGTTCTAGTAGTAGATTTCGGCTCCCAATATACAGAGCTTCTAGTAAGAAGCATCAGAACATCAAAAGTGTTCGCAGAAGTAATAAGTTGCAACAACCCTAACTTAATAAAAGAAGCATCTGAATATTCAGCAATAGTTTTAAGCGGCAGTCATCACACTGCAAAAGATGAACTTCATGAAAACATCTTTAAACAACTTATGGAGCTTAAAAAACCAATGCTATGCGTATGTTATGGTATGCAAGTTATGCACAAGATAACAGGAGGTGAAATAGACTATGGAAACTGCTCAGAATTTGGAAATGCAAAAATAAGAATCTATAAAGATCATCCAATAGTAGATGGAATTCCAGTTATTTTTGAAACATGAATGTCTCACAATGACTCAGTAATTGAGCTAGGAAAAGGATTTGTCTCCGTAGCTAGAACAGATGTCTGCCACTCAGTAACTGTAGATGATGAAAGAAAAATTTATACAGTGCAATTCCATCCAGAAGTTGAACACTCAAGATTTGGACTGAGACTAATAAAAAATTTCTTATTCCTAGTATGTGGTCTAAAGGAGAATTGAAGCATAGGAGATGTAGTTACCAAGAAAATAGAATACATAAAAAATAAGGTCAAAAATGAATACGTATATTTAGCTATCTCAGGAGGTTTAGATAGTTCAGTAGTAGCTCAATTGCTTTCAAAATCAAAGAGTAAAGCAAAACTAATTTTTGTAGACACAGGATTATTAGAAGACAGTAAATTCAGACCAACCATAAATTACTTCAAAAACGAATTTCAAAACGATCTAATAGTCGTAAGAGCTAAAGATATATTCCTAGAAAAACTAAAAGGAATAACGGATCCAGAAGAGAAAAGAAAAATAATAGGGAATTTATTCCTTGAAATATTCAAAGAAGAAATTAAAAAACACGGAAATGGCAAATTCTTAGCCCAAGGAACAATTCATTCAGACTTAATTGAATCAGGCCAAAAAAATCAATCACAAACTATAAAAACTCATCACAATACCGTTTCTTCTCTAAAAGAAACATTTGAATTAGTAGAACCGCTAGCAGATTTATTCAAAGATGAAGTCAAAAACCTTGGAGTCCAATTAGGCTTACCTAGTTTCATAACCAACATAAAGCCCTTTCCCGGCCCAGGTTATTCAATCAGAATAATAGGAGAAGTAACAGAAAACAAAATAGAGATACTAAAAAAAGTAGACAGAATACTGGTTTCCAAACTAATAGAAAAAAACATCTATCAGGCTGCTTCTCAATGTTTTTCAGTAATCATGAACTCCAGAACAGTAGGAGTAATAGGAGATAGAAGAAGTTATGGATACGTAGTAGCAATAAGAGCAGTTAATAGCAAGAATATGATGACGGCTACTCCTACTCTAATACCTATAGAAATACTTACTGAATTAAGCAACGAAATAGTAAATAAAGTTCCTGAAATAACGAGAGTGGTATACGATCTAACTTCTAAACCTCCTGCAACTATTGAATGAGAATAATTATTTAATTAGCTTATCTATACTGTGAAAATTAGATTTATTTAATACAGAATTAGTTATTCTGACAATCTGTGTCTTTTCTTGAGCTTCTTTTATATTCCAAGCTCCAACATACCCAAAAGCACTCTTTAAACTCCATTCAATATTATGTAAAACATCCTTTATCTGACCCTTACATTTAACATAACTCTCAACACCTTCAGCTACTCATTTAGTATTAGCAAGTCCAGATTTTCCATATCTAAATGCACTTCCTTGTTTCATAGCACTAATACTTCCCATACCTCTATACAACATACAATATTCGCCGTCTATATTCACTTTTTCAGCTGGACACTCATCACATCCTGCCAACATATATCCCAACATAACAGCATCTGCTCCGCAAGCAAAAGATTTCATAATATCGTCCGTAGCCTTCATTCCACCATCAGAGATAACTAATATTCCCTTATCGCGACAATAATCTGCAACTTCAGAAATAGAAGAAACCTGACCTCTTCCTATACCAGTTACTTTTCTAGTAGTACAGATAGAACCGGGACCAATACCTACTTTTACCGCATGAGCTCCTCTCTCTATTAAAAAAGCAGCTGCTTCCTTAGTAACTATATTTCCAGCTATTAAAAAAACATCAGGAAAATTAGTAGAAATAAGCTGTACCAAATCACCTATTCCATTAGTATGAGCATGTGCAGAATCAACAACAATAATATTCGCCCCCGCATTTATCAAATTCCCAATCTCTTCCTTTGTATTTCCTACTCCTACACTAACAGCTATCGGCCTATTACTTCCAAACTCATCATGCAATTTCTTAACAATTTCTATATTTTCTTCTGTAGAAACATTTTTATGCAGCGTTCCACAAGCTCCAGCTTCAATCATCGCCCTAGCAGTCTCATATCCAGTAACAGTATCCATAGCCGCTGAAAAAATAGGAATGGATAGCTTAAGCTTCTCATTTAATTGAAGACTTAAATCAACTTCGGCAAGTCTTACATCAGACAAAGCGGGCTTAATAAGTACATCATCGAAAGAGAGTGACATCTCTAATTCTTCAAACTTACTCTTAAACTTTCCCATGTTTAAAGTTTATTTTAGAAACTAAACAATTCTCAGATTTTCTGAACAATACTCCTGGTTTTTTGACTTTGGTTTTAAATCAGTAATAGAAAGAACAGCATTCGATACTCCTAGTTGCCCCACAAACATCAAGAACATAAGAACTATTCGGCCTAAGAAATTGGATTTCTTAGTAATACCTATAGTTAAACCCGCTGTACCAAAAGCAGACGTAGATTCAAAGAATGAATCACCAACCGAATTATGATTACCCGCCAATACTAAAAAGAAAATAGAGCCAACCACCAATATAGTAGACAACACAAACACATTACATGCTTCATACACTATCGACTGATCAATAGTCTTATAGAAAACAGACAAGTGCTTCTTACCTATAGCCGTATAGAACATTCTGGCAAAAATAATAAATATAGTTATCGTACGAATACCTCCTCCTGTAGAAGCAGGAGAAGCTCCTATAAACATCAATATAGATAGAAGTCACTTAGTCGTCTCAGCTAACTCAGAAGTATCTATAGGAGAAAAACCAGAAGATCTAGAAGAGAAGGTTAGATAAATAATGTTTCATATTTTGTTCGCTGTCTCATTTTTACCTCATCCAAAATCTCCATCTGAAATACTACGAGCTTTAAATATACCCTGAGTACCAGCAAAACTAACTTCTGATATTACTCCTAACCATGCCCCTAAAACAGCAATAAATATGTAAGTAGAAATTCCTATCTTAGTAAATAAGCTAAAGTGAGCTACCTCCCCTCTTTTCTTCTTCTTATAGAAGTACCAAACATCATGGAACACAGGATATCCAATACCTCCAACAATAGATTCCAACCATAGAACTACTGACAATAAATTCTTAGCATCAGTCCTATAGGGAATAATTGAGTGACTTCCTAAGATATCAAATCCAGCATTATTAGCAGAAGAAACTGCATGAAATACTCCCATCCATAGAGATCCAAAGAAATCTCCTCTAGTATTTACTGTTTCATATTTACTATCATTTGTATTTGATTTATTAGGATTATCAGGCTCAACAATTAAGAAATAAAAAAACAATATTATCGCTCCAATTAATTCAGCAATCAGAAGAACAATAATTCCAGTCTTAACAGAAGGCAAAGACTCAACCTTATTGTAACTTCCCCTCTCCCAATGTAAAAAAAGTCTATGTTCAACAGTAATCTTCCTCTTTTTCCTCAGAATAGCTCAAAGAAAAATAACTATTGTTAAGAAACCTATTCCTCCTGCTTGAATAAGTATCAATAAAACTAATTGACCAAAAAAATTAAAAGTGGAAGAAGTAGTATGAGAAGATAATCCTGTATTAGTAAAAGCAGATATTGCAGTAAAAAAAGCGTCGAAGAAATTAAATTTAGAAGGATCAGGATTTTTATGTGAAAAAGGTAGATAAAGAAATACAGATCCTATTAATATAGTCAAAAAATAAATACGCAAAGTTTTTTGGTATATGGTATTCCCAATTAACCTTCCAAACCAACTTTTACTCTTGTAAAATTGCTTCCCTTCGCCGGACGTACTTTGCATGAAATATAAAATTAACTGGAATGTTTAATGCTTAAATTGGCACTATTTGACAACAAAAAACATCAAAAAGAATATTGCCTAATAGGATTAAATAAATTTAATCTCGAAGTAGGAAAAATACTCACAAGAGAGGGTCATAAGGTTACTGTCTTAGATTTTGACAAAAAGAAAATAGACACATATGGAGAAAACTTTGATTACGCCATAGTATGCGACGCAACTAACTTAAAAGAGCTTTCTGACATTGGAATGGAAAGTTTTGATTATGTAGTGCTTGGAATTACAGATATGGGAACATCAGTTATCACTGCTACTAATCTAAGAGAGTTAGGTGTATCAAATATCTTATGCAAAGCTAAAGATGAAACTCATAGAAGGATATTGCAATTACTTGGAGTTCCTATTACTTATATCCCTGAAGTAGAAATTTCTACTAAGGTTGCGTACAAAATAATCCACGATTTAAATGTAGATGTTTTTTCTGTAGATAGCGGAAGCAAAGACACATTATTTATAAAACTACCAGTAGGAAACAAGAGTATATTGGGAAAACAAATTAGCGATATAGATTATCTTAGATCTACAACAACAACTATCATAAGCATAAAAAGAAAAGACGGTTCAGTTATAGTTCCGGTGAACGGAACTAATGTATTTAAAGAAGGAGATATAGTAAGTATTATCTGTGCTAGATCAGATATCTTACAAGTAAAAGATTTCTTTAATGGCCATTCGATTTAATCCTAAATCTATTAACTTGAATAATCCTTTTATCTAATTGCTTCTTCTTTAGAGAATCAGCCAATGTTGGCTTAGACAACTTATTATCTTCATTAAATAAGTCATATCTTCAAGGAGAAATAAACAATGCAACTTTACCTATATTTCTAATCTTGCGAGATAAAGGATTTTCTCAGTTACTTGTTCCGTCATACATACCCAACATAACCTTTTCATTTCTCTCCGGATGTTTCATTAAAGCAATAGATCCTTTAGCATTCCTTAAATTCATATTAGGAATATCCAAATGATGAGCTATGTTTAGATATTTATTGCTTCCAACAGTAAACAAGCCAACAGGTTCAGACATATTCATCTGTGCTGGCTTATCAGAAAGTAATGTCTTTTCAAAAAATAACTGTTGAATATTTTTGTAAGGGAAATAAGAGTAATTTACTCCAAACTCTCTTCAAGCAGCATAAGCCTTAGGCTTTGCCTCTAAGAACCTGATTAAATTCCTATCGGATAAATCATTTATATTTTTTAAAGTCTCAAAAGCACTATCTGTTGACGAACTATTACTCTTAAATCCTTTAATTCAAAACTCTTTTGTTTCTGGGAAAATTCAATTTTTACTCTTATTTTTTATTTTGTATTTAACAAACAGAATACCCATCTCATCATTTGGATAGTATTCCTTATCGATCATTTCATAATTTCTTGATTCAGTTGGGCTGCTTCCATTTGGAGATAATCTCTGAGTATAGGTTTCATATAACTTAGCTTCGCAACACTCTTTAAACTTATCTTCACTAGCATATTCACTAGGAGATTTACTTCCTGTATCTGAGGTTTTACTTGTTTGAATTTTCGCATCAACAAACAACTTAGACATAGTATTCATATCAGTCTCTTTTTCACTAAGAGTTTCTCAACCTCCAATAAATAATGGAGCTGTTTTTTCATCTCTAACAACTAATTCAGTTCTCAATAATTGAGGAATTCTTTCAAACTTACTATATAGATCAGTCAAGTAATCTATGTAATGCTTCTTAAGATGGGCAATATTGAACTTAACTTTTATTACTGCAAAATCAACTGCAAATTTATATTTCTCACCACGAATATCAGATATATCACTTCTTCAAAAAATATTATTTGTATCTAAGCCCTGAATATATCTCAAATAATTTGTAGCTCTACCTCTAGAACGTAAATCTATATCTATAAGAGCGCTATTAACTTCTAAATCTACTGCAGCATATATAGCCTCAACATTCTTATTATCAATCTTGAAATAATAAGGTCTACCTATATCAGTCTCAAAACTACTATAGTGAGGATCGCCTAACTTATATAAATAGTCCTGTGTAAATCTAAATTGATTTTCTGTTTCCTTTAAAACTGGCCAAGGGTGAGATAGATAGAGGGAATGATCAGATTGACTGTTAGATTTTTCACTTAATTTAACAGATGTTGTAGCTTCATTAACCTCTGACTTCCAATTACTCACGCCAGAAAACAACTCCTTCACAAAAGAAAAAGAAGTACCTAAAAGCAAAACTAACTCATCACCCCCTAAATAACTCTTAGGAGAATAATTTGCTCTATCTGGATGAAACTCTCCTATCCAATCTGGCAAAAATATATTCAACAAGAAAGCATTTCCTGATATCCTTTCACTACCATTCTCAGAATTACCATTATTCTTCTCCCATAATAAATTCAAAGAGTTATTAAACAAATAACTCTGTACTGCTAAACTATCAGATTCAATTTTTGTTCCATATGCAAATGCCTTTTCTTCATCAAACTTACTAATCTGATCTAAATCTCTATAAAAATTAGTATCCAATACTGTCTCCGACATAGGAGACCCTGCAAAAGAAAAACTACCTAAAACTATAGCTCCAAATAAAAAAGAAGGAGCGATAGCTTTTCAAGCCATCTCTTAATTTAAGTCCTTAAAGGGCTTTGTTCACTGAACCAAACATAGTTAATTTATCCTTAATTACCTGACAAATATCAACAAATCCATATTTCAATAATTTTCTAGGATCAAAACCCTTTTTAGACATATCTAAATCATTCTTTTCTTCAATATATCTTCTAGTTGCAGCAGCAAAAGCTAATTGAAGCTCAGTATTCACATTTATCTTTGCAATACCCAAAGAAATAGCTCTTTTGATTTGATCTTCAGGAATACCTGTTCCGCCATGTAAAACTAAAGGTTTTCCAACAGCATCAGAAATTCTCTTAAGCAAATCAAAATTTAAACCTTTTCAGTTATCTGGATAAGGTCCATGCATATTACCAATACCAGCAGCTAGCATACTCAAATCTAGAGAAGCTATTTTCACACACTCATCAACACTTGCCTCTTCTCCAGCACCTACAACCCCATCCTCTTCACCTCCAATAGTACCAACTTCCAATTCAACAGAAATACCTTTACTATTAGCCAAATCCACTATTTCCTTAGACTTCTCAAAATTCTCCTCAATAGATAAATGTGATCCGTCAAACATAACAGAACTAAATCCAGCATCAATAGCTTTCTTACATCCTTCATAGCTACCATGATCCAAATGAAGAATTATTGGAACTTTAACTCCCAAATCATCAATCATAGCTTTAACCAGACTAGCAACTGTCTTAAATCCTCCCATGTATTTAATAGCTCCCTCAGAAGCTCCAATAATTACTGGAGAATTAAGCTCCTGAACTGTAGTAAGAATAGCCTTAGTTCACTCTAAGTTGTTTGTATTAATCTGAGCTACTGCATAACCTTCTTTATATGCTTTCTGTAAAATTTCCCTTGCGCTTACTAATCCCATAATACCCTACATTTTTACTTTAACCAAAAAGTCAACCAATATTACCTTTTTTTATAAAAAATCTACTCTTTAGCCTCTATTTGCCCTACCTCCACGGAAGCCAATTTGATAATTCTTTCGTGCAACATGTAGCCTTTTTTAAATACTGATGTAATTTTGTTATTCATATCTTCTTCATCTACTTTCTTGGTAGAAGTTGCCTCCATAGTATCTGAATTAAACTCATCCCCTACTTTAGGAGAGATAGTAGTTATAGACAATGACTTAAGCAAAGAATCAAACTGAGATAAAAACATATTGAAACCAACTAAATAATTAGCAACTGAAGGATCAGTAACTCCATTAATAACTACTTCAAATTGAGAAACTATTTCAACTAGATCGGACAATTGAGAAGAGTAATGATATTTAAGCTTTGTTTCGCATTCAGATTTATACTTCTCAGTCAACTCAACCTCTTTTCTTTGAATAATTTCAGACGCCTCCTTACTCTTCTTTTCTACAAAATCAAGTATTTTCTTGTTCTCTTCTTTCTTTAATTTCTCTATTTCTGTCTCTAAAAAACTAACTTTATTTCTTAACTCTGCTGCTTCCTTCTCTAACTCCTTATCAAAAGACTTATTATCCTCTTTCTTTGAACATTCTTCTTTTTCACAATCACAACAACACTCTTCATTTTGAGTTTGCTCCTGCTTATTCTCTTCCTCTTTTTCCATACTATCAATAAGAATAAATTCTAACCCTCTTCTATAAATTTCCTAGCTTTATCCAATCACTTAACACTTTCGCTGGTATTAATTTCACTCAAAGACTTAAGTGCCTCTTTCTGATCCCTACTTAACTTCGGTATCTGTGTGAAATATATTTCTCCGATCAAACTACCTTTTCCTTCAGGAGTTACAACTCCTAATCCAGCAATCTTTAACTTATTTCCAGAGTTAGTTCCAGCGTGGATCTTAATTGTTTTTATTCCATCAATACTAGGTATATAGGCTGTTCCTCCAAATATAGCAGTAAAAGGATTTACGTATATCTTGGTATATATATCCATTCCTCTTCTTGTAAATATAGGAGATGGTCTAACATGCACATGGATAGTCACCTTCAGAGGATCCAATCCTGTCTTATCTCAAAAAGCAATAGATCTTCCTTCCGGAATTCCAGGAGGTACCTTTATAGTTACTGTTTTTGTTTTAGACTCACAACCTCTGCCTTTACATCCCTTACATAATTTAGTAATTGTTTTTCCTGCTCCTCTACATTTAGAACAATCTCTCCTAGTACTAAAAATACCAAATGGACTTCTAGTTTGAACAGTTTCTATACCAGTTCCTGCACAATTACTACAAACTTTTAAAAAAGATGAACTACCCTCAAATGCTCCATTACCTCCACAATAATTACAAGGAAATTCATTTTCATAAGTAAATTTTTTACTAACTCCTTTTACCGATTCAATAAAGGAAATCTCTAATTCGCTAGCCTTTGTGTTGTAGCCTCTTTGTTGTCTAGAAGACCCTGCAGAAGAAAAGTTCCCGCTTCTGAACATGTCCTCAAAAAAATCAAAAGGACTTCCTCCTCCGCCGCCATCCATCATTTGTTCGCTATAAGATCCAAATTGGTCATAATTTCTTCTCTTATTGGCATCCCCCAATACTTCATAAGCGGCATTAATCTCTTTAAGTTTTGCTTCAGCTCCTGGTTCCTTATTAATATCCGGATGATATTTCTTAGCTAATCTTCTATACGCCTTCTTAATTTCGTCTTCAGAAGCAGTTTTATTAACCCCTAAGACTTCGTAATAATCACGATCTCTTTTCATCTAAAAAAACAGCAATTTCTACTATTTTGTTTTTAATAACTCGTCCGTAATATGTTTTGGTAAAGGTTGATAGTGTGAAAACTGCATGCTATATATTCCTCTACCCTGTGTGAAAGATCTAAGTGTAGTAGCGTAACCAAACATCTCTTTCAGAGGAATCTTACATTTGATAATCTGTGCATTTTCCACTTGTTCTGTACCTTCAATCTCACCTCTTCTAGAAGTTACATCACCCATAATTGTTCCAAAATATTGAAGAGGAACAGTTATCTCAACTGCCATAATAGGCTCTAACAAAATAGAGTGGCAAAGTTTACTCGCTTCTTTAAGAGATAAAGAGGCAGCAATCTTAAAGGCCATTTCATTAGAGTCAACATCGTGATAAGAACCATCAAATAGAGTTGCTTTAATGTCAATAATTGGATAACCTGCCATGGGTCCAGCTTTCATAGCATCAATTAACCCTTGTTTAATTGACTTAATATACTCCTTAGGAATTTTTCCACCAACAATCTTGTCAACAAACTCAAATCCTTTATTTTCATTAGGCTCAAACTTAATTCAAACATGACCATAGTTACCTCTACCACCTGTCTGCTTAATATATTTACCCTCAACATCACATGCTCTAGTAAATGTTTCTCTAAAGGCAACCTGAGGTTGACCAATATTTACTTGTAGACCAAATTCTCTTTTCATTCTGTCAATCAAAATCTCCAAATGCAACTCACCCATACCAGAAATAATTGTTTGTCCAGTCTCAGTATCTGTAGCGATTTTGAAAGTAGGATCTTCTTCAGACAATCTAGAAAGAACCATAGACATCTTCTCTTGGTCTACCTTTGTCTTAGGTTCAATAGCTAATGAAATAACTGGATCCGCAAAATTCATAGATTCAAGAATCACTGAATTTCCTTTAATAGTCAACGTATCCCCAGTTCTAGTATTTTTCAGACCTACAATAGCACATATTTCCCCTGCTTGAACACTCTCAATCTCGGTTCTATGATTAGAGTGCATTTTCACTAATCTACCAGCCTTCTCAGGAGCATCCTGTGTAGTGTTATAAATAGCACTACCCTTAGTCAAAACTCCTGAGTAAACCCTAACAAAGGTCAATCTACCTACAAATGGATCTGTAGCAATTTTGAATGCCATACCAACAAATTTCTCGTCAGCTTTATTGTTAATAGTGATAGAGTTTCCAGATTTATCAAAAGCAGGAGTAGTAGGTAAATCCGCCGGACTAGGTAAATAATCAATAACCGCATCCAATAAAAACTTAACTCCCTTATTCTTGAAAGAAGAACCACAAAGAACAGGGAATAACTTAGTTTGAATAGTTCCTGCTCTAATACACTTCTTAACTTCTTCTACAGTAATAGGCTCTCCATCCAAATACTTCTCCATAATCTCTTCATCAAAACCAAGAATTTCATCTATTAATTCCTGATGAAGTTGATCTACCTGTTCTTCCATATCTGCAGGTATCTCTATCTCCTTATAGTTTTCCTCCTGACCTCCATCAAATTCATAAGCTTTCTTCTCAACTAAATCAACAATACCTCTGAATTCTCCTTCTTTACCAATGTTCAACTGAATCAATACTGTTTTTACTTTCAGTTTGTCTTTTAAAGACTGAACTGACTTATGAAAATCAGCACCAATCTTATCCATCTTGTTACAGAAAATAATTCTTGGAACTGAATACTTAGTTGCCTGTCTCCAAACAGTTTCAGTTTGAGGTTCAACTCCCATCTGACTATCTAAAACTGTTACAGCACCATCAAGAACTCTAAGAGATCTCTCAACTTCAACAGTGAAATCTACGTGGCCTGGTGTATCAATCAAATTCAATTGATGATCCTTTCAAACAACAGAAGTAGCTGCTGCTGTAATAGTAATCCCCTTCTCTTTTTCTTGTTCCATTCAGTCCATAGTTGCAGCACCATCATGAACTTCACCAATTTTGTAAGTCTTCCCAGTATGAAACAAAATTCTTTCACTTGTAGTAGTCTTTCCTGCATCGATGTGAGCCATGATGCCGAAATTACGCATTAAACGTAAATCTAAACCAGCCATAAGAGGGAAATATTAAAAACGGAAATAAGAGAAAGCTTTATTACTCTCTGCTGTCTTGATGATCTCATTTTTTCTCTTAATAGATAAACCAGTATTGTTGTATGCATCAATAATTTCAGCAGCCAAAGCTTCAACCATAGTTCTCTCTCCTCTCTTTCTACTGTAATTAATTAACAATCTCATAGCCAAAGTTTGTTTTCTTTCTGCAGAAGCTTCAACAGGAACTTGATAGTTAGCACCACCAATTTTTCTTGTCTTAAGCTCTATACTTGGAGCAATATTCTGAAGAGCAGCAAGAAACACTTCTAGAGGATCTTTTCCTAGCTTCTGACCAACTAAATCCAAAGATCTGTAGAAGATTCTTTGAGCCAAAAACTTCTTGCCATCCCACATAATCATGTTGATGGTCTTTGTAACTATTGGCGACTGAAAAACTGGATCAGGGCCAAGTACCCTTTTATTTAAATTTCTACTCTTACGCATCTAATCTTTCTTAGGTGTTTTAGCTCCGTATTTAGATCTTCTTTGATTTCTTTCCACTCCAGAAGTATCCAACTTCCCTCTTACTATATGATATTTAACACCAGGCAAATCCTTAACTCTTCCTCCTCTTAATAAAACCACGTGGTGTTCCTGTAGATTATGCCCTTCTCCTGGAATATAAGCTAATACTTCATAGTTATTAGACAATCTTACCTTTGCGTATTTTCTAAGAGCAGAGTTAGGTTTCTTAGGGGTCATAGTTCCTACCCTTATACATACACCTCTTTTAAAAGGGGCAGATCTGATGGTAGTCTTTCTGTCAAGAGTATTTCATGATCTAAGTAGAGCCTGTGATTTAGACTTTTTCTTCTTCTTAACCCTTTTTTGTCTAATTAATTGCGATATTGTAGGCACTTTTTTATATGTTATCCATTTATTAAATACTAACCAACATAACCATAAAGTTTGTTTTCTCTAATATAAACCTCCACCTTTATATCCAAACCACTAGTGTCCTTTTCTCTTATAGAACTTGATGAATAATTTCACAATTCATTATCCATAAATGTTACCCTTAAACCTCTAGTTAATGGTTTTTTATTGTTATTTCTTCTAAAAACAACCAATCTAGCATACTCATCAAGTTTCTTATATTCTTCCCAAGTATCTATTGTTTCTAAGTTATCTTCTCCCAAAATAAAAAGCAACTCAGCTTCTTTATAAATCTCCCTAAAGTGTCTAAGAGTTTCTATAGTTTCAACTGGCCTCCCTAAACCTATTTCATAAGCAGAAATACTACATTTTTCAGGAAGAACCAATAACAACATAGAAACTCTGTGTTCAGGAGATGCATACTCAGCCTGAGTTTTATCTACTGATTGAAAACAAGGTAGAAAAATCAACTCATCTAATTTCAATCTTTCAATAGCAAACTTAGCTATATTTATATGACCCTCATGTACAGGATTAAATGAACCTCCAAATATACCTATTCTTATTTTTATTTTTGGCATTTATACTCTATTAAATTTTCATTAGCTCTATAAAATCTACCAAATTTAGCTATCTCCTCTCCATTTAACTTAACAGCATCAGCGCAAAATGTATTATTTATCTTAAGTAAAGCCTCTCCTACTCCATAACCATCAACAGGAGTGTTTTGTTCTTCAAAATAAGATATTCTCTCAGGATTAAATCCAGAAGAAACATATATCCTCACATCTTTCCCATTTGGGTATCTATCTAATGTTTCTCTCAAATTTTTTATCTGCAAAGGAGTTACTCCATACTCTTTAGAGTCATTATCAAACATAACATCCTTAACAAAAGAAGAAGTATCCACCCTAACTCCTTTCAATTTACTACCTAACTTATCTAACACTCTAAGAGAATCTCCAATAACGTCGTTATGAAAATCAACTAAAGCTACTAAATCTTCATCTGGAAACAACTCATGATAATGTTCCATAACTTGAATTAAATCTCCTCTAAAGTTTTGAATTAAAGCATGAGGAATAGATCCATATACCACACATTCACTTTCCTTTCCTTCAGGAACTTGAGAATAAGAAGAAAAAGATCTAATTCCTCCTACATACATAGAATGTCCATCTCTAACTTGATTTGAATAATGATCAGATCTATCTGACATACAAATAATTTCCTTTCCCTTAGCAGCTTGAATACATCTATAAGAATTAGTAGCTATTGAGGTAGCTCTAGCTAATATTCCATCTATTATTCCTTCATATATTCCAAAATCTTGATACCTTCCTTCTAGTTCCAATACGACTTCCTTAGGTTGAATTATTGTTCCCTCTGGTAAATATCTAATAACTGTAGAAGTTCCAGATAATTTCTCTTTTAGTAATTCAAGAGCTTCATTAATTCCAGATAGAACAGCATTTTTTTCCCTTTGGAAAAATTGCAAAACTACCTCATTGTCTCCGTTAAATCTACCAACTATATCCCGAGCCCTAAAGAAATACTCAGAGACAAACTTATTCAACTCTTAATGCTTGTGAACCTTTTCCTAGGAATGCCGGTCTATTAAATCAAGGAGTAAATTTGTATTCAGGTCTTGGTTCTTTAATTGTTAAAGCCATAACCAAGAACATCACTACGAAGAATGAAATCAATCCTAAAGCAACATATGCTCCTGTTGAACTATCTTTTGCTCCAATATTGTCAGAACAAGAATCAACAATTATTTTGTAAACAGTAAAGATGATGTATCCGATACCTCACAAGTATGAATAGAAGATAGTCAATCTCTTAGGATTCTTATTCTCTGGATACTCATGAGGAATGTACAGAATAACTGATTGAACACCCATTGCGAAGAATGCAAAAATGAATACTGAGTAGAAAATAACAACAGAAGCTATAGAAGTATCAGAAATGTGCGCTGCTCCGAAAATTAAAGCTCAACAAAGAACACCAATTAAACAACAACCTACAACACAAGGCTTTCTTTGAAATTGCAATTTACTCCACTTACCGATACACATACCACCCAAACAACCAACATAGAAACAGCAGCAGTAGATCCTTTTTCAACTAACATGCGCACTATCTAGACTCTTAACCAAACTTTGATTAATCTTCCCAACCAACTCTGGAGTCACCCAAGAAACCATCAAAGAAGCAACCAATAAAAAGCTGTACCAAAAAATCCAAAACCACAGACTTCTTTCTTTAATAATTCCTGAATAAGTGTTTTCTGGCTTTTCCAACTGTTCCAATTCTTGTTCAGCATTATCAGCAGTATTGAAATTTTTGGCAAACAGAAAGTATCCAACTAAAGGAATAAGAGAAAGACCAGCACAAATAGAAGCAACTGTTTTTCAGTTATCTTGAAAGTACTTAAGAGGTCCGCCTGAAGTTGTTCCTTCATAAACAAACAAAGAATGAGCTACCAAAGCACCAAATAAATAAGCAGTAGGAGTTATTGCAGAAAGTATTCCCTTACCACGTAAATCAAAGAATCTAGCAATAATAGGTTGAACCAGAATAATCAACATGGTTCCACCAAAACCCATGAACATCCTTCCTAAAACGAAAAGAGAATAGTGGGGCATATATATCAAAGGAAGTGCAGCGGAGTTCAATAAAAGAGCAATTAAAGCTGCTCTTCTGTGAGTAAACTTAACTACCAATCAGGCAACACCTATAGTAGCTAATCCTCTTGCGAAAGTAACTGCATAACCAATAAGTTGAGTTTGAACTGTAGATTTAGCAGTTTCAGCGGTTAAACCATGACCTATGAAATCTTTCAATCAACCTTGAGAAGTAGTCCCCTTAAGGTTGTCCATAATAATCCAGTTCAAACAGAAAACAAAGTAACCAAAATACAGCATGGCTCACATAAGCAGGCCAAATATCTTCCTACTTTTTTCTGTAGAATTCTGAAGAAAACCAAGATCTTCATTCCCAGAAAAATGCTCCTTAATTTTTAAAAATAACATGTCATTTTTTCAGATATCATTATTAAACCTTTCCTATCTCATTTGATTTTATTAGAGAATCTTTGGCTGCCATCTGTTCCGCATCCTTTAATTTAGTACCTTTTCCTCATCCTCTAACCTGATTGCCTCAACTAACAGAAACAGTAAATATAGTGGCTTTGCCTTTTTCTGATGTTGTTTCTTCCAAAGAATAAATTATCTTCTTATTTCCATTTGCTTGAGCTCATTCTTGTAATTTTGTCTTATAGTCTATAAAAGATGGAATTTCTCCAGCTTCAAAATTCTTATATAAAGTATCTAAAACTATTTTTTCAGCAGTCTCATAACCAAAAGTTAAGTAAACTGCAGCAATAAATGATTCATACATATCTTCCAGAATAGCATCTGACAGATGGCAACCCTTACCTAATCGTGCATACTTATCTAAACCTAAATTCTTCGAAATTCAAGTTAGACTTGCTCCTGAAACTATTTCTTTTCTGGTATTACAAATGTCTTTAAGAGAAATATTTAATTTATATAAGTGGTTAGTAATTGCCCAAGAAATGCAAGAGTCTCCAAGAAGCTCTAATTTCTCATAATCTTCTATAGACCTATTTTTTTTAAATGAACTGTGTGTAAAAGCAATGACAAAAAAATCTACTTGCTCTGCTTCCAGACTAAATTTTTCTCTAAGAAAAAATTTAATAGAGTTATGAAAATCAACCAATATAGCCTTTAAATAAATACCTTGAAAAGCTGGCTAACAAATCAAACAAGCAAGGAGCATGACTGGGTAAACCAGATCAGATCTGATTTCAACTGCGACAACAGCCCTGTAGATTTTAAAACGTGAGAGTTTTTAATATTCATATTCGGCTGCTACATAAAAGAAATACTAGACGCATGTGTAGCTACTTTTACAACTAATCAAGGAATAGTAAAGTTAAGTGATTTATTTAGTCACATATATCCTCTTAATTTAGAAATAACTTGAACCATAATACTAAAAATAGCCATAGGATATGCACTCCTTATATATTTCAATTTCAGATACTACGGCTCAAAATCCCTCTGATACATAATAATTTTCTGAATATTCTGTGTAGCTTTCCCTTCATTTGATAGCTTAGTAAAAGCCAACCTGAAATGAATGGGTATGGTATCAGCTATAAAGCTGATAATTTCATTTGGTCTATTTATATACTTCTTTGCTATCGATCCTGTACATCTAGACTCTCTAAAACTACTACTCTACGACAACTTAGAAATAGATATCACTACAGGAAGAATATATAGAACTTATCTAAGCAAAATATCAAAGAAAAAAGTAGGGAAGCTTCTGATGGCAATCACAGTCGTTGTTGCATCCTCCATATTACTCTTATTGCTTATGCAAATACTAGACAAAATAATGGGTTCTCCTCAAAAAAAACCTAGAGAAAAATCTACAAACCAAAAAATGATAGAAAGCATATTCAAGACAAGTTGACACGGATGAATAAATGTAGCTATAAGTTCAGTTATTACAGCTCCAATATTGGAAGAACTTATCTACAGAAGATGCATCATGAAAATAGGAAAATACAAATGATGAACTACAATTGTAAGTGCTTTCATATTTGGATTAGTGCATTTACACAATGACAGCATAAAACAAATAATTCCCTATATATTCCCTGGTATGGTGTTTGCAACTACTCTATATATAAGTAGAAATATATGGCACTGTATATTTGCTCACTCAGCCTATAACTTTATAACCCTAATAAATATGATGATAAATAATTAATAATAGGTGTTTACGATACTTACATAGCAACAATCAATTACCTCCTCTGATTCTTCTTTATTAACAGAAAATGCTTTTATACCCATACTACCTCTACCTGAAACTCTAAACTCATCAACTTTAAATCTATTCAACTTATTTCTGTTCGTTAATAACAGTAAATCCAAACTCTTACTTGGATTTACCAAAGATGCACAAGCAACCTTATCTCCATCTCTTAATCAAAAAGATCTCATGCCGTAATTACCTCTTTTACTTGCTCTAAACCTATTCATATCCACTTGCTTGCCTAAACCCATACTAGACACCAAGAAAACATTATTCCCATCAGAACCAACTAATATAGAAACTAACTTAGCAGAATCTCTTAATTTAACTCCTAACACTCCTTCAGAACTTCTTCCGCTCGCTCGAATAGAAGAAGCGTTAAATCTAACTAACTGACCATCTGAAGTAACTAGACAAACAAAATTATGATCTTTCCCAAAACAAGCTCCGCCATAACCATCTCCTTCCCTAAAACTAATAACTCTTTTTCCAGAACGAGTAAATTTAGATAATTCATTCTGCACTGAAACTTTCTTAATCAAACCTTTTTTAGTAGCTATGAATAGATAAGCATCATCCTTGTTTACTAATCCAGGTTTCATAGCCAACATATCTACAATCCTATCTCCAGGCTGTAAATCTTTCAAAATTTGATTTACATGTCTAGCCTTAGTAGTTTTTCAATTCTCAGGTAAATGAATATCATTTGCTTGCACTCTGTAAGCTCTACCAGTATCAGTTAAAAATAGAACATAATCCTGCGGTCTCGCAGAGACAATAGAAACAGGTAAATCTCCCTCTTCAAACTTTGGGCCTTTCATGCCTTTACCGCCCCTATGATGGAGAGTAATGTTGTCGAAAGAAAATTGACTAATGTGAGACTTGGCACTCAATACAAAAATAAATGCCATATATTTGAATATCTACTACTAACTTGCTGCTTCTGTTGTTGTTTCTTCGTTATCAGCATCATCCATTCAATCTTCCTCTCCATCGTCCTCTAAATCAGCAACTGCATCAAATGGAAGTTTTGTACAGTAAGAAATAGTTATGTTTTGATTTTCTAATTCTTGGTTCAATAACTTACGTCCTTTACCAGATTTGTTTTTCATACATACAATTTCTCCTTTTTCATTTTTGCTGCCCAATTCAGTAGATTTAAATGTATAAATCTTGTCTTCTTCTGTCATGATCAATATGTCATCTTTAGGGTCAACAAACATACATGCAATACATTTTTTATTTTCTTTAGCGGATGCTTTAAATATGTTGATACCCATAGCTCCTCTAGAAGTAAGTCTCACACTATCCTTCTTATCTTTTCCATCCAAGTTATGTAACTTACCATATCCCTTATTATCAACAGTAGCTAATAACTTACCTTCATAAGTTGTAGAAGCCGCAAGTGTGTGTTGTCCTCCTGAAACATTCAATTTAATTCCTTTTTGACCTCCAGCAGCTCTACCTTGAGGTCTAAATCCACTTAATTTACATCTAACTAATTTATTAACAACTGTTGGATCTTTAGTCTTAGTCTTAACTTCAGACCCTACCAAACAAATATCATCTGAATCAGTAGCTTTAAGAACAAAACTTAATTGATCGGCAACTCCTTTCATCTCTCTCAATCTAATGGCAATTTTCCCATTAGACATAATACTTCTAAATAAAGAGATATGAGTTCTCTTTACTTTCCCATTTCTAGTTACAAAAACTAGATACATGTCCTCAATGTTGTAATCCTCTTTCTTCAGTCTCATCATGTGAACAACCTTCTCGTCTTTAGACAAAGAAGGAAGCAGATTATTTATCAACTTACCTTTATTCTTTAGACCATTCTTTAAATTAAATTCAAATGCCTTTTTCTTATAAACCTTTCCTTTGCTTGTAAAGAACAATAGATCATCTTTACCGTAACAAGACAACATAAATCTTGGAGCGTCCTCCTTATACATCTCAGCTTCAATTGAAGTCTTATTTCTTCTTTTCTTATGCGTTCTGAAGAAATTACTTGATAAAGGAATCTGACTAAGGTAAGACTTCTTAGACAAAATAAACATCATGTCCTCATAATTCTTAGTATCTTCATTAGAAATAAACCCATTATCTAACTTATTAATTCTTGTTCTTCTCTCATCTCCATACTTATCTCTAAGCTCTCCTAGTTGTTTAATCAACTTCTCTTTTTGCTTATCTTCACTAGCTAGCAACTCTTCATTCTCTTTTTTCAATTTAGTTTTCTCATCTCTTTCTGTCTCCATCTTAGAAACAGATAGTTTTCTCAATCTACCAATAGGTAAAGCAAGAATATCCTCTAGCTGTTCTTTAGATAACTTGTACTTATTCTTCAACTCTTGATCTGGATTCTCAGATTGAGTAATTATTTTTACTGCTTCTAATATGTCATCAACGACAATTAATCTACCATCAAGAATGTGTATTCTTTTTGAAAGAACAGCAATCCTATAGGTTGCTCTCTTTTTCATCATGTCGAACTGGTGTTCGACATACAATTTCAGAACCGCAGGAACAGATAATCTCTGAGGTTCATTATTTTTAAGAACTACTAATCCAGTAGCATAAGAAATCTGTAATCTAGTGTGCTTATATAAGTTATTCAGTATTACCTCTGGATTACACCCCTGATATTCAATAACTACCCTAATTTCATCTCTACTTGACTCATCTCTAATGTCCTTAATATATTCATCAAACTCAACTATATATAGACCTCTTTTTTTCTCAGAATCCATGTAACTAACAATCTGCTTAATAATCGCAGACTTCTTAACTCCATAAGGAATCTCCCTAATAATCAATCTACCCTTTCTCTTACTATCTTTTTCAATATCTATCTTGGCTCTTAACCTAAAACTTTTTCCTCTCTCTTTCAGATAGAAATAATCCTCAACTCCTCTGTAATTCAAAATTTCTCCTCCTGTAGGAAAATCAGGACCTTGAATGTATTCAAAAAGCTTCTGATCAGAAACGTTAGGATCCTTAATTAAAGCAATAGAAGCATCAATAACTTCTCTCAAGTTATGCGGAGGAATCTTGGTAGCTAAACCAACAGCAATACCCTCACTACCATTAACCAATACATTAGGAATTAAAGTAGGTAAAACAACTGGTTCTTTCTTACTCTGATCATAGTTATCAGACATTTCAACCCAATCCTCTCCCAAGCCATCAGTAAACTGAGAAGACAACTCACTCAATCTAGCCTCTGTATACCTCATAGCCGCCGGAGCATCTCCATCAACAGAACCAAAGTTACCTTGTCCCTGTATCAACGGATATCTAAGGCTAAATCCTTGAGCCATCCTAACCAAAGCATCATAGATAGCCATATCACCATGTGGGTGATAGGATCCCATTACTGAACCGACAATAGCAGCAGATTTTTTATATTTCTTATCGTGTGTTAAACCTTCCTGCGCAGCAGCATAAATAATTCTTCTATGAACTGGCTTCAGACCATCTCTGTAATCAGGAAGAGCTCTAGACTTAATAACGGACATTGCATACTCCAAGAAGGAGTTCTGCATTTCTTTAGTTAAAGCATCCTCTTTAATCTTGTTTGCATCATCATTCTCTAGGATTTTTAGAACCCTGTCTTTTATATTCTGTCTGGACATTAATTAACTAAACATCTACCATAGATGCTCTATGGTAATTATCTCTAATAAATCTAGTTCTTGGTTCTACATCGTCTCCCATTAGATCTTCAAATGTTGCATCTTGAGCCTCTTTTGCCATTTCCACAGTAACTCTAAGTAAAGTTCTAGTCTTAGGATCCATTGTTGTATCTCATAATTGATCAGGTGACATCTCCCCTAAACCCTTAAATCTACTGATCTCTCAACCTTTTTTATTCTTAATAAATTCATCTTTTGATCTCTCATCTTGAAAATACCTAGTTTCTCCTCTTGCTGTAGAAGCTCTATACAAAGGAGGCTGAGCTACGTAAACATATCCTTTCTCTATTAATTCAAACATAAATTTGTAAAGAAACGTAAGTATCAGAGTTCGAATATGAGAGCCATCTACATCAGCGTCTGTCATAATTATGATTTTGTTGTATCTCATTTTTGAAAAATCAAATTTAGCATTTCCATATTCATAACCACATCCAATAGAAGCAATTAAGTTCTTAATCTCTTGATTATCTGCAAACTTAGCTCTATTCTTAACTTTCCACACATTCATTAACTTCCCTTTAACAGGAAGAATAGCCTGAAAATCTCTATCTCTAGCACTCTTAGCTGAACCGCCAGCTGAATCACCCTCTACTATGTACAACTCTGACACTTCTGAATCTTTCAAAGTACAATCTGCCAATTTATCTGCATAACTCAAAAATCCTTCTCTAGCGATCTTTCGATCAGCTTTCTTTGTCATCTCAATCTTCAATCTAGTCTGCATAGACTGTTTAACCCTCTCAAGAATCTTTTTCATGTCCTCCTGATTCTCTTCCATGAACTGATGTAAAGCGCTCTCAACCTCAGTTCTAATGAACTTCTTAATTTCCGTATTACTCAAAAGACCTTTTGTCTGACCTGAATACTCAGGATTTGAATACCTAAGCGAAACAATTGCAGAAAGGGCATTTGCTATATCCTGTTTCTCAATCGAATCAGCATATTTAACTATCTTGTTCTCTAAAGCTCTAACTCTTATGCAATCCAACAAACCATCTTTAAATGCCTCTAAATGAGAACCGCCTTGTGAAGTACTAATGTTGTTACAGAAAGACTTAATTTCTGCTTCATCTTCCATTCGATATTGAAAAGCGCATTCAATATCAATCTTGTTCATCTGATCAGATTTCCTTCTATCTTTAACACTTCCATCTGACTTCACATATACGATGCCACTAATAACTTCTTTAGATTCATTAAGTTGAGTAATTCAATCTTCTATCCCTCTTTCAAAGTAATAAACATGCCTTTCGTTATTAACAGAATCAAAGAATATAAATTTCTTTTGTTTGTTTAAGAAAGCTAAAGTAGAAAGTCTTTCCTTAATAAGTTCTAAGTTGTAATCCTCCTTATCAAAGATACTGAAATCAGGTTGTCAAGTAACCGTAGTACCATGTTTATCTTCACTAACTTTTCCTATTTCCTTAGGCTCCTGCTTAATTTTTCCTCCGTTCTCAAAACTAACTAAATGTTCTTTTCCATCTCTACAAACACTAACTTCCATGAATTTAGAAAGCGCATTAACACAAGTTGAACCAACTCCGTGCAAACCTCCTGAAGTTTTGTATGAAACATTGTCAAACTTACCACCCGCATGAAGTACTGTAAATACAACTAACAAGTTAGAAGTGCCAGTAGTAGGATTAATACCAGTTGGGATTCCCCTACCATTATCACTAATGGTTATTACGTGATTGGGTTTTACAGTTAATGTAATTTCATCAGCGTAACCTGCTTGTACCTCATCAACAGCATTGTCTAATATCTCTCAAATTAGGTGATGTAAACCTCTAGAGTCAGTAGACCCGATATACATACCGGGTCTTTTTCTAACAGCTTCTAAGCCTTCTAGAACCTGAATAGATTCGTCTGTATAAATGTTTTTATTTTTTATTTCTCCTGACACGTAATTAATATTATTTCAAAATTTCTCTGCAGTACGGACTAAAAAAGAACCCTTTTAATTGAAATTATAAGTCTTTATTCCTTTTTATTCGACAACGACAGTAACGGGGGGATCGTAGAATGAAACTTTTTAAACAGAACAACCGCTTAAAACTGAAATTATAGTATAAAAAGGCAAACAATAAATATATTATTCCCTACGTTCTTCTTCTAAAACTTTAAGAACTATACCTTTTGCGTTAGTAAAAAACAAAAGCGAATCTTTAATACTCTGTAATCCACAACCAGAAGCTTTTATTCCCCCAAAAGGCAAAACATCTGGAGATCTAGCAGGTAGAGTATTTATATTTACGCGTCCAAACTCTAATTTCAAAGCTAAATCCGTAGCTCTCTCGATATTTTTGGTAAATATTGCAGACTGCAACCCAAACTTAGAATCATTACAAAACTTAACTAATTCATCTTCTTCCTCAAAAGGAGTAATAGCTAAAACAGGCGCAAACACCTCCTCATTAAACAACTTCATTCCCTCACTAACTCCAGCAAAAACTACAGGAGAAACGAAGTTTCCATCTACAATTAAAGAACCACCTATCAACTGCGCTCCCTTATCCAAGGCATCCTGATAAGCTATCTTCAACTCTTCAACTACCCTCTTATTAATTAAAGGTTCCTTTAACTGAACCTCAAAAACAGCCACTTTCAACTTCTCTAAAACATCCGCATAAATCTTCTTATGAACAAACAATCTCTTAATAGAAGTACATCTCTGACCAGAAAAACTAAATGCACCCTTAATAACTTCCTGCACAGCTAAATCCAAATCAGCATCATCGAAAACTATTGCAGGATTATGCCCTCCTAATTCCATTTGCACTGGAATACCATCAGGCAAACCAACAACTATAGATCTACCAACATCAGTACTTCCCGTAAATGAAAAAGCATCAACATTTTGATGTTTAATTATTCACTTTCCTATTTCTGAGCCTCTTCCGGTCACATAATTAAAAATGCCTGGAGTAGCTAAAAAACCATCTACAGTTGTTTCATGAAACAACTTAGCAATATATCAACCACACAAAGAACCATTAGTAGCAGACTTATGAACAACAGTATTTCCACTTAAAATAGCCGGAACTATCTTAGTAATCATCAAATTAACTGGGTAATTAAAAGGAGATATAGTCAGAGCTACTCCCAAAGGAACCCTTATGTAAGTAGCATGAATATCTTTTGGGACAAGAATATTGTTATTGTGGTTGTATTCATCAGCTCTCTCTATCAAATCTGCATAAGCATGTGTAGATTCAACAATATAGTCATATGACCTCATAATTTCATCGTTAGCCGATTTCATATCTTTTCCTACCTCTAAATTAAGAATCTGAGACAGTGCGAACATGTTCTCTCTCAATTTAGCTGCAAAAGAAAGAAGATATTTAATTCTCGTTTTGTAATCTACTCGTTTCCACTTATCAAATGCCTCTCTAGCTGAACTAAAAGCTTCTTCTATATGTTGTTCAGATAAAGCAGGTATAGTGCCAACCACCTGTCCATCTATAGGACTAATAATCTGAATTTCATCGCAGGAAACTTCTACTCCTCCTATAAATGCAGTAGCCTTATACATATATATAAAGGTTAGCGACTTAATACAAAAAATATGCTATTGATAGAAATGTAATAAGATTCAAAACCATGAAAGGAACAGTAAAAGTAAATTCAATATACAAGCGTTTCAAGGGAAATTATCTAAACAGAAGCACTCATAATGCCGATAGACAGATCACAATTCCTAGTTTTACAAGACTAGGTTTTGAACTAAATGGAATCTTCTTAAATGAAAAAATGTTGGCTTGCGTATGTTGAGGAGCTCAAGAAAGTGAATTTTTAAATAGATTTCCCCAAGAACAACAAATAAAGATAATCAAGGAAATACTAGTTAGAAATCCTCCTCTATTTATTCTTAGCAAAAACTTTTCTCATAGCGAAGTGCTATTAGAACTGAATCAAAAATTTAATGAAAATAGAAGCGCAATTATTCATACAGATCTATCAACAACAGAAATCTATACATTAATAGGAAGTTGATTATCAAAAACTCTTGCTACATGAAAAACAATACACGGAACAGTACTAAACATATGGGGAGAAGGAGTTTTAATAATAGGAGATCCTGGTGTTGGTAAATCAGAAACAGCTTCTGAATTGATAAGACTAAATCATCTATTTTTAGGAGATGATGCAATATCAGTTACAAGAATAGGAAACATAATACTTGCCAAAGCAAATCCCTTAACCAAAGATTTCATTCATCTTAGAGGTCTAGGAATCCTAAACATAAAAGAAATGTATGGAGGAGCAAAAATAATAAGAGAAACCAATATCTCTGTAGTCATAGAACTTAAACATTTAGATCTCAATAACCCAAATAGAGAAGAATTTGAAAACGTAGGAGATGTGATTAAATACTACAACTTATTAGGAGTGCCTATACCCTTATACACATTACCAGTTACCTGAGGTAGAAATATGTGCGACTTAATAGAATTGGCAGTTATAGATATGAAATTAAAGCAACAAGGCTACAATGCAGCAAAAGAAATGGATAACAACTACAAAAGATTACTTATTAAAACTAAAAACTAATTACTCTCCTAAAGACATATTTTCTGTTCACTCATCTACTATCTCAGATAAATCAAACTGTATTAAATCAAATAATTCCTCTCCGGTTCCAACTAACTTAACTGGAACTTTAAATTTCTCTTTAATCGCAAAAATAATACCTCCTCTAGTTGTATTGTCCATCTTGCTAAGTATTATCCCTGTAACATAAGAAGAATCTAAAAAACTTTTAGCTTGCAAAAGACTAGTTTGTCCAGTTGTTGAATCAATAATCAACAAAGTCTCGTTAGGATAACTTTCATCAAATTTACGAATAGTCTTATAAACCTTATTTAATTCCTGCAATAGATTTTGATTGTTGTGTTGTTTTCCTGAAGTATCACAAATTATCAAATCATATTTCTTCTCTTTGTTAGCTTCCAAAGATTTATATATAAGAGCAGACGGATCTTCCTTTGGCCTAGAAGGAAGTGTTATGTCTACCCCCAATTTAATAGCTCAATTATTCAATTGTTCTACTGCTCCTGCCCTAAAAGTATCAGCTGCAACTATTAATATCTTGAAACCCTGTTCTTTAAACCTATAAGCCAATTTTGCAATACTTGTTGTTTTTCCTGATCCATTAGATCCAACAACCAAAATTAAATTTGTTCTTCCGGGTTCAACATTCAAATCTACTTCAAAATCTCCGTAAAATTTAAGAAGTTCTTCTTTAAATATCTTTCTCAAAACATCTACAGCAATATTAGATTTAGATTCCTTCTCTAACCTAATAGCTATTTCCTTAGATAATTTCTCTGAAACAAAAGGCCCAAAATCCAATCTAATAAGTATTTCTTCTATCTGATTCTTTAAATTATCGTCAAACTTAACAGTTCTTAAAAGTTGTTTAAAAAAAGCAGCGCTTTTAGCAAATATCCCTTCTTCCTTACTATCAATAGAGAGTTGTTTATTTTGCTTCTTTAATTCTTTAACTAAAAGATTCTTATTTCTCTTGAATATATTTCATTTCATCTATTCATATTCACTAATAGTAATTCTTGGAAAGAAAACTTTATTAAGAGGATTAATTGTTTTCTTAGAGTACAACCTATCTTTCTTTAAATATTCAAGATTTGCCTTTTTATGAGAAACATTCAAAACATCAAATATTTCTGGATAAGAATCAATCAATATAGGAGAAAGAGATCATGTTCCTACACAAAGTAGCTTATAGATAACGTGCATTAAACTTTTAAGTAAATTACTGTCACTTGGAAGTTCTCAAGCTTTATTTTTTTCTATTAACTTTCCAGCAGTTCTAAATAAATCAAATACTTTCTCAACTATTAAGTAAGGACTAAGTTGCTCGACATATTCCTCGTACTCCTTATCTAAAAACATACCAATCTGTATATTCAGCTGATCTATCTCTATAAATTCCTCAATATTCACATCATCAGGAACCTGCAAATCAAATTTCTTGCTCACAATTCCATAAAATCTGGAAATTAAATTTCCGAAAGTATTAGCTAGATAAGAGTTGTAAACAACCTGAATTTCTCTCATGCTAACTTGGTTATCTACCAAGAAATTAAATTTAGAAAGATAGAATCTTAAGGCTTCTCTAGAGAAATCATTTATCACCTGAACAGGATCAATTACGTTTTGTTTAGACTTAGACATCTTGTCGTTATTCATCAACAGTCAACCGTGAACTAATAAAGTATCAAATAGCTCTAAATTCAAATTCTTCAACATAATCGGCCAATAGATACTGTGAAACCTACAAATTTCTTTACCGATAATATGTATTACTTTCCTGCCGGGACTCTCTCAAAAAACATGAAAATGTTGTGAATTTGCTGCTCCTTTTCCAAAATTACCATAATGCAAAGCAGATAAATAACCAATAAGCGCATCAAACCAAACATATATTGTCTGGTCTTCTCTGTCAGGAACCTTTATTCCCCAATCTACATTTCCTCTAGTGATAGATAAATCATCTAAATCATTTATGAAATTATTAATCATTTCTTTTTTGTAATGAGACGGATAAATAAGTAAATCTCTCTCTTGATATTCTTTCATTAATCAAGCTTTAAAAGGAACTACTCTCAAAAAAAATGTTCTTTCATTCTTAATACTTAATGCATGTCCTAACTTACAAACCGCCGTCTTAGAAATTGATCTATAAGAATACCCTTCTTCGCAAGAAGTGCAATATCAACCTTTTCATTCATCAACGTATATTTGATTAGTATTTTCAAACTGTTCAAAAATCTTTCTAACTAACTGCTTATGAGCATTATCGCTGGTTCTCATAAACCTGTCATACTTAATCCCCAAATCATTTCAAAGCTCCTTAAACTTAGAAACATTTCCATCTATAAATTCCTCAACCGGAATACCTTTACTTTCAGCAGCTTTAAATATCTTCTCTCCGTGTTCATCAGTTCCAACAGACATTCAACATTTATAGCCCAAAGAAGAGTAATATCTCTTCAAGCAATCAGCTAATACAACAGTAAAAGCGTGTCCTAAATGAGGTTTATCATTAGGATAAAAAACCGGGGTGGTTATATAAATACTTTCTCCTTGAGACATTATCTAACCTTTTTTTAGGCCTGTACTTCTATATATAAATTTAATACCCATAAATAAAAATGTCAATGTATTTCATGCCGTAAATAAAAAAATTAATTATTGTTAGAATATGGCTAGGTTAATACGTATGTTCAGTCCCAAGCCGCTCAAATTTAGTTTTAGTGATTACTCTCCAGCAATTTCTGAGGAGATTATGACTCTTCATTACAAACAGCACTATTTTGGATACATAAACAACTTAAATACAGCAATTTCAAAATATCCTGATTTTTTCAAATTTGAAGTTTCACAGATTTTAGAAAGAATTAAAGAAATACCTGAAGATATACAAGCAATAGTTAGAAATAACGGTGGAGGAGTAGTAAATCATGAAATTCTTTGAGACATTCTTGACAAAAAAGAAACTCAAATACATGATGGTGTATTTAAAGAAGATGTTTCAAAAGCTTTTGGTGGATGAGATAAATTCATTGAGCAATTTATGGCAGCAGGAGGTAAATTATTTGGCTCCGGTTGAGTTTGATTGGTTTTCGAAAAAGGAACAAAAAACTTAAAAATCATGTCTACTTCAAATCAAGATTCTCCTTACATGGATGGGCATTATCCCATATTTGGTATAGATGTATGAGAACACGCATATTACTTGCAATACAAAAACATGAAAGTTAATTATCTAAAAGAAATATGAAAAATTGTCGACTGAAAAGAAGTAGAAAAGAGATACCTTTCACGTAAAAACTAGTCTTCAGGAAAAGCTAGTTTTTTCAAAGTTTCAGCCAAGGCTGGATCCTTCATCATTTTGTTTCTTAACTGAGTCATTCCTTGAGCTAAATTCTTGCCATCTAACTCTAACCAAGAACCCTTCTTCAGTATTTTTTTGCTTTCTATTAATTCATTAATAACTTCTGCATAAACATCAAAGCCTGTATCAAAATAAAGAAACGTTTTTGCGGTAGTTAAAGGAACTCCATATTTATTTTTCACAACTATACATTTAGTCTCAAAACCAAGCACTCTTCCATTAGCATCCTTAATACTGTCTGTTCTCTTTACTTCTAACCTAACACACGAAGCATATCTAAGAGCTCTACCTCCTGTAGTAACAGTTGCTGGCATATAAGCATTAGCTCCTATTTTCTCTCTTAACTGATTAATAAAAATAACAGTAGTTTTATTCCCAATCATAAGACTCTGCATAATTCTCAAACCTTTACTCATTAATCTAGCATGCAAGCCCATGCTTTGATCTTCAATCCTGCTTTCAAATTCATAAACAGGAACTAAAGCAGTAACAGAATCCACAATTATCAAATCTACTTCCTTAGTTTCCAACAACTTGTTAATCAAATCAAAAGCTTTTTCTCCGTTTTCCGGTCTAGCAATAAGCAAATTATCTATATCAACTCCTAATTTGACGGCTCATTCAGGATTTAAAGTATTCTCTAGATCCAAATAAACACTTGTTTTCTTTTGTTTTTGAGTATGAGCTAACGTTTGTAAAGCTAAAGTAGATTTGCCAGATGAATCAGATCCAAAAATCTCTATAATCTTCCCTTCAGGAAAGCCTCCAAGCCCTAAAGCGCGGTTCAAAGAATAAGAATGAGTTGGCAAAATATTAACTTTTGTTTCTTTCATGGAGGTAACTTCTTTGAAGAAATTTACCCCTATCTCTTTCAGTAAATTTTTGGTTTTGTTATCCTCTTTTTTCATAAGTTACCTCTTCACTTCTATTAATCCTTCAAAGTTAAGAAAAAGGAATAAAAAGATTTTTAAAATTTTTTAAGTTTTGAATCATTCAGAAAAAACACCTAGATCTTTATTCGTAGTTATTGAAGGCATTGACTTTGCCGGAAAAACGACACTCGTAAAGATGCTAGAAGAGAGCTTTAGAAAAGATGAAAAGATGAAAGAATTATTTCATGAAATCATCTATACCAAAGAACCAGGGACGCCTAAATTAGAGTTTTGTACATCTATCAGAAATTTAGTTCTTCAATCAAAAGAAATAAATAACGAAACAAGAGCTCTTTTATTTTTTGCCAACAGATCCGAACATGTAGAAAAGCTAATTATCCCAACTCTTAATAAACCTAGACGTCTAATAATTTGCGACAGATTCTATCTATCTACCAGAATATATCAAGGTTTAGGCAATGAGAAATTAATTAAATGAATTCAAGATACACATAAGTTAGTTTGTCCTATAGTTCCTGATCTAACTTTCATGGTAAACATAAGTAAAGAAATATTTCTATCAAGATACAAAGATAAATTAAGTAGATCTGAAAGAAATTACATGGACACTTATACTTACGATGAAATAGACAAAATCATGATGTTAAATAAAGAACTAGAAGAAGAAAAAGATCCTTTAGCTGGTGAACTAATATATCTATGCGGAAATAAGGGAGTATCTCCTCTAGTTGAAATAATTAAACAAAAAATAATCGAAAAAGCAACTAAAAATAATTAACCAACAAAACAAATATTTTCGAAGTATTTGTTCATAGTCACTACATAGTATTTCTTATAAGCTTCTGTACTCTTAATTTGATTAATAACATTCAACAGCATAGTAACAAAAGAAAGACTGTAGGTCATAATATACCTAATAGAAGGTTGATCTAATAGAACAGATAGCTCTATCTTGCAAGCTTCAACAAATCTATCCTTAAATACATTACTTTCCTGGCCTTTAGGAACAAAGTTGATATCATTCTCGCATATAAATAAAACTACTTCCAATCATTTCAAGGCATTCATAAATTTCTCATATATTGAATATTTGGAGTAATCGACGTTATCCGAACGAAGAAGTAGACCATTTTGCGACAAAAAGAATTCAAGATAGCATTTGAATAAAGGAGCAATGTTCTTCCCAGATTCATCAAACAACTTATACTCTTCCATAGCCTGATACAGCTTAGAGAAAGAATTTAATTTAGATATTGATTCGATAAATATCTCACATTGCTTTTTGGGAAGCTTCAACAAAGATTTGTTTGATCTCAAGTTGTCATATTGAAATCTGTTAAATTTAACAGTAGAAATTACAAGATCACGATTATTCAACTCATCAGTTATGTGTAAAAGTTTCCAAAGAACAGGTTCTGGTTTTTTTAATAAGAGAGGTCTACCAAAAAAATTAACCTTGAAATCTTTCTCCATTTCATCCAAAGAAGTTTGAAATATCTTCAAATCCTCTAAGGGTTCAACCAACAATTCATTCTTATAAGAATAATAAGAAGAATCATTGATTTTTCCAATACCAATACACTCGTCAAAAATACTTAATCTATTCAAATGCATTCAAGATTTAACATCAAGAATATTCAGCTTAAGCAATCTAAAAAAGAACAAATCGCTTTCCTTTTGTATTCTGCCTGTATCCAAAATAAATGAATTGCTTTTTATCTCGCCCAAAATATAAGGTCTGGTATCCTTTACTTTGAAAGTTGTCAAAAAAGCTCATTCAAGGTGTCCTGCATTAACTAAATGAATCAAACTATTAAGTATCTTTACCTGCAAATCCAACGAGAAAACAGAAGTTGTGGCAAATTGTGGGATTACTAGCTCACTTTTATGAATAGATTCAAAAGTTAATTTGATTTGCTTTGATAAAAAAGTTAATTTTGAGACGAGTAATTCTTTAGTGTTTTCAACTTTACTTAGTTCTTGCACAAAAATAAAGGGTTTTCTTCTGATAAAAAAGTCCATAAAATATCTAGCTAGATTTTTTTATATATAAACACTATCAATTTAATTTAAAAACAAAAACCATGGAACGTTTTGAGTATAAATGGGATTTGGACAAAATTCTAAAGGATGGCACTATAGATGATCTCATAAATGATTATTTCACAAAGTTAGGAGACATAATAAAGCTTTATGAAGAAGATGTATTTACTTCTAAAGAAAAACTTTTACACTTTCACCAATTAAGTATTCAGTGCTCATCAATTGGTAACAAACTGTTTAACTACTTAAACAGTAAATGCAACGAAGATCTGTCAAATCAAACAAATTTCGAAATCCTTCAGGAAGTAAAAATTAAGGCTGTTCCATATCATCAAAGAATGTCAGACTTTGTAGATAGAGCAATTGAAAACCAAGATTTAATTAAAGAGTTTCTATTAGATCCTAGACTAGTTCACCTTCAAAGATACTACTACAAGATATTTAGAACAGCAAAACACCAGCCTCCTGCAGAAATAAAAAGATACATGGTTTCTTATGCTCCGCTTAGTTCTGCTTACGAAAGCATTTTCACAATTCTTAAAGATCAAAACATTCCTATGAAACCAGCTAAAGACAAGAATAGAAAATATGTGACTATCAATAATTATGAGGAATACTTGAATACTCAATTTTCTCTAGATCGTATATTTAGAAAAAATGCTTACTACAGTTGACACGGAGCTGTTGCAAGCATAGAAGACACACTAGCTCAATTACTTTACTTCAAATTACTAGAACAAAACATAGACGCTAGAAACTGTAATTTCCCAGGCGGTTTTTACGAAGCTCAAATATTCGAAGATGAATTGCCAACTTCATTTATTCCTTATGTATACAAAAAAATTTCTAGATTCTGTACTGAATATAAGAAATTTAAAAAGATAAGAAAAAGAAAACTTAGAGATATCTATTCCCTTAAAGGAGTTAAGCCTTGGGACTTAAAGATGCCTATCGTTAAAAATTCAGATTTAGAAAAAATTGAAATAAGCGAAGCGCAAGATATGGCTCTTGAAGCTCTGAAACCTTTAGGAGAAGAATACGTAAAAAACGTTAAAAGAGCTTTCTCAGAAAGATGAATTGACTGAGAATGCAGAAAAGGAAAAACCACTGGTGCATACTGTATTTCAGGTTGTTATGGGGTAGAAAACAAATATATTCTTATGAATTACAACTACAGACTAGATGACGTATATACATTAGTACACGAATTAGGTCACGCTATGCACGCAGTTGAATACTGTGCACACCAAAGAGAATACGCAGATACAACAATCTTCATAGCTGAGATTCCTTCAAGTTTAAATGAGTTACTCCTATCTTTTCACTTAATAGAAAGATATAAAGGTAATCCATCCAAACAATTAGAAGTATATGACTACTTATTAAACAACTTCTTCTCTGCAACTATAAACCAAGTAATCCTTAGTGACTGAGAATATGACATGAATAAATTAGTTAACTCAGGAAGAATAATCACCGCTGAAGCTGCAAAAATGATTTACAAAGCTAAACAACAAAAATATCAAGGAAACAGAATTACTAAACCGCTGAGTCCATGAAAAGATTTAGCTTTAGCAAATGTATTGACTGTCCCTCATTTTTACAGTGGTGAATTCTACGTTTACAAATATGCAATAGGTAAGATAGTAGGTCTAATCATAGCAATGGAATTACAAAAAGATCCAAGCTACATGGATAAATACTTTGAGTTCTTAAGATCAGGTACTTCAAAATCAAACTTAGATACTCTAAAAATCTTAGGAATTGATCTAGAAAGGTCAGCTATCTGAACCAGAGTAAAAGACGAAATACATAAATGAGTAAGCGAATATGTTAGATTGACTGCTGAAATTTAAAGGTATTATCTAAACTTTTAGATATACCTATGTCAAAAGAAAAAAATCAGGAAGGTTGTTCTTGTTGTTGTGTAAACAACGAGGATCACAGAAAGTTTGGAGAAAAATTAGACATATTTGACTTTGATCCCTTAATAGGATCAGGCATTCCTTTTTGACTAGAAAATGGTTTTACTCTTAAAGAAACCATAAAACAGTATGTAAATTCAATTCAAATAAAAAATGGAATAACTATGGTTTCAACTCCTGAATTAGGGAGAAAAGAACTATATGAAACATCAGGACACTGAGACCATTACAGAGAAAATATATTCCCTCCTATTCAACTAGATGAATCAGATGATTATGTGCTTAGACCAATGACTTGTCCTCATCACATACTCCTATACAAAAGAACTAGATGACATGAGAAACACCTTCCAATAGCTTATGGAGAGAACTCCAGGCTTTACAGATATGAGTGCTCTGGAGGTTTATTTGGCTTAGAGAGAACAAGAGCTATGGAATTAATAGATACTCATATGTTTTGTTCTCCAGAAAAACTAATAACTTCTCTGCAACAAGCTCTAAACATCATACTAGAAGTAAAAGAAGCCTTCCAAATACAATACCATTCAATAGTTCTCTCCTTAAGAGACAAAAATAAAGATAAGTTCTTCGATGATGATGAGCTATGAGAAAAAGCAGAACACACTTTAAGAGATTTCCTAGATAAGAACAAAATTCAATATGAAGAAGGAATAGGAGATGCAGCTTTCTATGGCCCAAAAATAGATTTTCAAATAAAAACATATTCAGGAAAAATAATCACTATCTCCACAATTCAACTAGATTTTCTATTACCTCAGAAATTCAATCTGCAATACTTCAAAGGAGAACAAGGAGAAAAAGCAACTCCTATTATGATTCACCTAGGAATAATAGGTACTTTAGAAAGATTTATTGCTTATCTACTAGAAAGAGATCAAGGTTGATTACCATTCTGAATAAGCCCAATTCAAATAGCTGTAATCCCAGTCAATATAAATAAACACCTGACTATATCCCAAAACTTTGCCTCATTCCTACAAAAACTAAACATAAGAGTTTCTGTGGAAGCAAGTGATGAATCTCTAGGACGTAGATTAGCTCAAACAATAGAAAAAAGAGTCTATGGCCACATAATTCTTGGAGACAAAGAAGCTGAAACTATTCAAGAGTTAATCTCCATAAATTCTGATATCCAAAACAAATCTCAAAATAATTGAGAAAACGTAATGAAATTAATAAGCAAAAACAGAGGAGAAAGAGAGAATTTAGTAAAAGAAAAATATCCATTAAATCATTCAGAATTTTTAAGATGAGCCTCCCTATTTACCAAACAAAATTAATTCTCTCTTAACTATCAATTCTCAAATCGAACTATCATCAAGAACTAATAATGGTAAACAACATATACGATAGAAAAGTTGTAATAGTAGACCTAGATTTCTCAGAAATAAATCAATACTCTCTGGACGAAAGTTTATATACCAAAAAACTACTTTCTGAATTAGCAGCTAACCAAAACTTAATACTACTAACAGATAGCCCTGCATTCTTAGCTATAGAAATTCTTAAAAACCTAGATTTAAAAACAGGATACCTAATAGCAGATGCTGGAGCATCTATCATAAATATAGCTACAAGCAAAACAATACAAGAAGAATTTCTAAATCCAAGTTTAGTCCACAATCTATGCTACAAATGCGTCTGAAATAACCTCCTATTTTCCATAAACACAGACAAAAATAAATACCCTTTTAAGATCAGCAGATGAATAATCAAGAAGTACAAAGGAAACCTATCATATCTAATGAACTATGAACAATACATGATGGAAACCTCTTCAGAATTACAAGAGTTAATACACGAAAACAATGTAAGAACAATCGAGATTTACTTCCCACACAAAACAAATATAGAAAGAAAAAAAGCTATGATGGAATTCATCACATGCTTTGAAAATGAATTTAACTACACAATAAACGTCTCTACATTACAAATAATTCCAAAGGGAAAAACAAAAGAGAATGCTCTTAGATATCTAGCTGAAGATTTAAGAATAAATAGCAAAGCAGACGGAATTTACTGTTCTGTACATCAATGCTATAGCGACATAATCCCAAATACCTATTTTTCTGCAATAACTGACGAATGCAAGGAAAAAAAAGATGCAAAAGAACAAACACTAACAGATATTTCAGAACTAATTCCATGGGGAACAGTTTCCTGAATAGATTGGTTCTACAAAAACGCTCATCTTTGATGAGGTAATCAAGAAGAAAAACTAAAAGAAGTTTTTGAAAAATATAAAGACTACTGCATAGAAGAAAAAGAATTAAAAAGAATGCAAAGCGAACCAGTCAAATACATAACACTAACCAAGACAACTCTTTATTCAGTTTCTCAAAATAAAATGGCGCATCAAAGAATAGACAGTGTAAAGCTTGGTTTTTGGCCACAACAAGCGGGATTCATTGTTAATTTCATTACAAAACATAAAATGATTCAAAGGAAACCTTAAAATTTAATTCATGGAATTTAAAGTAGGATCACACGCGCAACAAGTTATAGATCTAAACAAAAGGATAAAGAGACTAACTAGTCATCTGAAGAATTACAAGAAAGACCACGTAACAAAACTTTCTTTGTTCAAATTAGTAGCAAAGAAAAAAAGATTTCTTAAATATTTAAAAAACAATAACTTTGAACAATACAAATATCTAGTAGACAAATCAAACTTAAAAGAAGTAGGCTTATAAATCTCCAGTTATACGATTCTCTATCCAAGCAACTAAAGAGAATTGAATTAGATAAAGATAATCTAGTAAAGATATATCTGTGTGGCCCTACTGTCTACGATGATATTCACATAGGAAATATAGCTCCAGTAATAATTTTTGACTATCTAATTAGATATCTAAAAGAAAAACAGCTAAATGTCTTGTATGTACACAACATAACCGACATAGACGACAAGATAGTAAATAAAGCCCAGCAATTAGGAGTAGAAGAATCGGAAATAGCCAACATTTACGCAGAAAAATATTTCGAATTACTAAAAAAATTAAATGTAATCTGACCAACCCACACTCCTAAAGTAAGCGAACATATAGAAGACATTCAAAACACAATAGAACAGTTAATGAATAAAGGCTATGCAGAAATAAACGAAGCAGGAGATGTTGTCTTCAAACTAGATTTAATTCCAACCTACGGAGAACTATCCAAACAAAACCTAAATGAATTAACTAATATCTCAGACTTTTGTCTGTGAAAAAAAATACAATTTGGAAAAACTTGAGATAGTAAATGAGGAAAAGGAAGACCAGGATGACATACAGAATGTTTTACTTTCATAGATAAACTTTGTTGCCAAAAAGTTCATATACATGGAGGCGGAATAGATTTGAAATTCCCACATCATGAAAATGAAAATGCTCACTGTCGAGCCCTTTATAACACTCCCTTAGCGGACATATGAATTCACATAGGGCATTTAAGCACACCAGATGGAAAAATTTCTAAGTCGCAAAATAAAAAGTTTCTGTTAAAAGACGTAGTTGACTCCTACTCCCCTAACTTACTTAGACTATTTTTTCTTAAGAACAGTTATTCAACTCCTTCATTAGTATCCTACGAGATACTAGATGATTTGAACGAAGAATTAAATAGTTTCTTGGTTGCAATAAATAAAGCTATTTCTGCCATTTACATAGCTGACAATAAGTACGATTTAGACTCGTCTACTGAAATAAATTCTGAATTTCTATCTTTTCTAGAAAACAACTTAAATCTTCCAAGCGTCCTAACTTGACTTCAACAACTTAAAAAAACTCTATTAACTTCAATAAAAAACAAACAAATATCGGAAATAAAAACTCATCTATCTGAACTTAAAACACATCTTGAATGGCTAGGATTTCAAATACCAAACGAACACACTCCTGAAAATTTAGAACTATTAACCACCTGGAAAACTCATATAGAAAAACAAGAATGAAAATCAGCAGATGAAATAAGAGATAAGCTAATCAAATTAAAGTTAATCTAATAGATGGAAATAAGCGGAAAAAAATCTATTCAAACACTAATACAAGATCCAGATTTAAAACCTTTAATAAAAGTCATATATTTATCAAACACACAAGATTACCTAATCCAACTCTGCAAAGAACACAATACACCATTCGAAATAAAAAATAAAGCATTCTTTGATCACCATTACTCAGACAAAACTAAATACAAATACAAATATGCTATAGCTCTACTAAAGAAACAAAAAGAAATAACTTTAGAACAGTTAATAGAAAAAAATAAAAAAGGAGTAGTGGTTATTCTTGATCATCTACAAGATCCATTTAATCTAGGAGCTATTCTAAGAACCTGCGCTGCTGCAGGAGTAGTAGGAGTAATAATACCTAAAGATAAACAAGCTCCTACTAATCACAATGCTGTTCTAAAAGCTTCTCAGGGTTATTCATTAAAAATAGACATAGTTACAGTTCCTAATCTTCACAGAGCCATTCTTACTCTTAAAAAAAATAACTATTGAATATACGCAGCAGAATTAGATAAATCAGCTAAGAAATTCAGAGAAGTAGAATATCAACCTAAAAGTGCCTTAATAATGGGAACAGAAGGTGATGGCGTTTCACATATTCTTAAAAGTGTTTCAGACTTCTTGGTTTATATACCAATGCAAGAAGGAATAGACTCTTTAAATGTATCTGTAGCCACAGGAATAATCTTGTTCGAAATGACTAGACAGATATTTATTTAACTTTTTCTTCTGTTTCATCTTGTTTTTCTAAATCTACTTCTTGTGCATCAGAATTACATTCTGTAGAAGAGCTTGAGCCATTAATTTTTTCTACACTTTTTTTAACGCTATATTTAAAAGTCCCTATCTTCAAATCCTTTAGCAAACATGCATTAGTAAGTAAAGAAGTAAGTAATTCTTTATTCTTTCCTTTATTTAAATCATCTATAGAATAAACCAAATTAAAAGTTCTATTTCAAGTGTAATTATTTATTTGGCTTTCAAAATTCTCACTAGTTAAAGCTATATCAGTACCATTAGGCTTATATTTAGCTATCTTTAGACCTTCTTTAGAAATTTCATCTCAATTTAAAAAAACAAAATGACTAGGTAGATAAGTTATTGCTCCTACTTGCAAATTACTTTTAAAGTTATCTCAATGTAATCTAGTAGGTTCTGGAACATAATTCAACCTAAAGTCTTTCCCATAACTTGACTTAACATTCTTAACTCATGCTTCACATTTGTCCTTATTTCCATTATCTTTTGATTTACAAAAATCACTTAAAAGAGGATTATCTACAAAGGCCTTAGCTGTACCAGATTTAATTGGTCCAGTACTCTTAACTCAAGGAAAAATAAATGAATCACACTTTCCACTTTCATCATTTTCATTTATTAAAGACTTAAAAGTTAAATTTTGCGTTTCGTAACTATATCCAGACAAAACAGAATAAATCTTAGAAATATTCTCAGAACTAACTACTATCTCTTTATCGCAACCTTTAGGAGGTTTATAAATCAAAACCATTGCTTCTTTAGCAAGAGTAATAGTTTTTAACTTTCTAGATTTCCATTTGTTTTTATATTTCTCATCTTGAGGTAATTTAGAAATATCATGAGATACTAAAGCAAAAGAACTATCTCCGCTAAGTATCTTCTTAAGTCCTGCATTACTTCCAACAGAAGAAATATTGAAAGAAATTATTTCTCTTTTATTCTTATTCTCTTCCTGATATTTGCTCATCAAAAACTCCATAATAGGCTTCATAGAAGAACTGCCTTCAAAGTTAAAGACAACAATATTTGCATCCTCAGCAGAAGCAGAATAAATAGATCACACAGAAAGAGAGCCTACTCCCCCTGTTAAGACAACAACTTTAGAAACCAACATCTAACTAATGGTCTCTCTTAACACAAATTTACCGTTTAGAGACTTAACTGGGATAGCAATCAACAAACAACCAGGATCAACTTTAGATACTAATTCTCTTAGCATTTTCAGATCTAAAGCGAAACAAGTAACTTCAAACACAAATTGATGTCTTAAGCCATATCCCCCAACTGCTGAACTAATAGTAAAACCATGCGGAAATTCAGAATTTAGCAATTCTTTCTTAAATT
Source organism: Candidatus Mycoplasma haematohominis (assembly GCF_902712995.1). Taxonomy (GTDB): domain Bacteria; phylum Bacillota_I; class Bacilli_A; order Mycoplasmatales; family Mycoplasmoidaceae; genus Eperythrozoon_B; species Eperythrozoon_B haematohominis. The sequence goes on along the minus strand of NZ_CACTIB010000008.1, from coordinate 71,417 downwards.
CCATTATCTTATTAGTGAATATCTTCACATTAATAATTTTGAAATGAGAATAAAACAAGTAGAACATAATTTTTTTAGTTAGGGCAGAAATAACTGTAGCTATATACATAGGACCTAACAGACTAGAAATAACTGAATGGTTCTGATTATTAAAAGTCTCCGCCACTCCATTCGCTTTATTAGCCAGCATGTAATGCGCATAAGGCACATAAGTACCACATACATAAGCCAAGAAACTAATTACTAACCCCATATACAAGTACAAATTAGGAGAGCTTAAAGATTTCTTCTTAACTAAGTAATAAACAATTCAATCTATACCTCCAGTGGACCCGCCTAAAGAAAGAATAAAGATAGATGAAATTGTGTGTAATAAACCAAGAACTATTCCATAGAAAAAGATAAGAACAACTCTAGAACTGTCATTCATATCTATCTGATTAGCGCTATGAACTACTGTTGCTGCAGCTTTAACAACGCCATTATTACTGCTATCAATTACAGTCACATAATTCCATTGAAGAATATTTATACCCTTATTAATTAACTGGGTATTAAAAGTCCTAGGGTCAGAAAAAATATAAAATTCTCTCAATCCTCAAGAACTAGGTAAGGAGGATCAAGCCATAGAAGTTAAACTGGAAACACATATATTTATGATTGTCAAAATAGCAAATTTCTTACCAATATTCCGATAACCAAAAATAGCCAAAGGAACATTCATAGCCAAGGACATACCTCAGAATAAGAAGGTATGTGTGGCTTTTGCTGCTGCTTCATTACCATTATTTTTCATAAAATAGCTAACGCAACGAGCTATAGACTGAAAAATAGAACCAATACCTAAACTATATAAACCAGTTCTTTCAAGTATGAAAAAGTTATATGTTCCCATAAATATGGAAACAAGAACAATAATTATTACTTTGGTAGAAAACTTCTTAATATCAAACAAAAACTGCAGCCGGACACTACCGACAGACAGCAACGAAGTCTTTCTTTGTTTTACATAAGGATCAAGAATAGTGTGGTGTACCTTTTCCGGACTAATTCCCTCTCAGGACATCTAATAGAGGATTTTAAAATGCATCATATTAAAAATGTTAATAAAATTAAATTAGCTAGGCCACATAGCTCAGTGATTAGAGCAACCGGCTGTTAACCGGTAGGTCGTAGGTTTGAATCCTTCTGTGGCCGCCAATATTTGGTCTGTTGGTGAAGTGAACGAACACACATGCCTTTCACGCATGCATTCACGGGTTTGAATCCCGTACAGATCGCCATGTGGATTGTTAGCTCAGTTGGGAGAGCATCTGCCTTACAAGCAGGAGGTCGGGGGTTCAAGTCCCTCACAATCCACCATTGTTTAGCCTCTGTAGCTCAGTTGGAAGAGCAACCGCCTTGTAAGCGGTAGGTCGTAGGTTCGAGTCCTATCAGTGGCACCAGCACTCGTGGCGGAACTGGCAGACGCGCTAGACTTAGGATCTAGTATCGTAAGATGTGTGGGTTCGATTCCCTCCGAGTGCACCATTATTTAAATAATTTGTAAACTCCCAAAGATTTATTAAATTTAAACTCTATTTTTCCAATAGGCCCATGCCTATTTTTAGCTATCTTCAACATAGTTAAGTGTTGATAAGAATCGCTCTTATCTGACTCTTCTGTTTCCTGTTGAGACTCTTCTTCCATTTCTTTCTTTTCCTCATACAAAAACATAACTACATCAGCATCCTGCTCAATAGAACCAGATTCTCTCAAGTCAGAAAGAATGGGAGATTTCTCTGCGCCTCTTCTTTCTTCTGCTTTTCTATTCAATTGAGCTAAAGCAATAATACATATATTCATCTCCATAGAAAGAATCTTCAAACTTCTTGAAATCATTCCAATCTTCTGATATTGATTAACAAAATCATTTTTCTTTTCGTCTGAAACATTTATTAACTGCAAATAATCAATAATTACTAATTTCAAGTTGTAAGACTTAACTCACTGCTTAATAGTTGCAATTATCTTGCCGATAGTAATGTTGGACTCATCGCAGAACAAAAGATTTAGATTAGAAATTTTGACTTTACTTTTTTCTATTAAACGCGATTCAACAATAGTAATAGGAGTTCCATCTATTAATTTCTGAACTTGATTAAGCTCAACTTTTGCATCTATAGCAATCAATTTAGCTATAAGAGATGAATAAGTCATCTCTAAAGAGAAAACACCTATAGTCTTTCCTTCCTTAGAGTTTTTATTTATGTATTCAAAATTGTTATAGATCAGATTTAAAGCGAAAGTAGTTTTACCCACTCCCGGCCTAGAAGCGATAATTATTAATTGACCGCCAGATAAAGCTTTAATTTTCTTATCGACATCATAATACTGAGTTTTTAAGAAGTTAGAGCTTCCTAATTTACCCGAGTTACTAACTAACTCCTCAAAGCTCTTAACTGCATGATCTGCATCTATGTAATTAGTATTAGGACTATTTGTAATAATCTCATCAAATTTGTTTTTTCAATCTTCTAATACATCTAAATAATTATCTACACTCAATCTCTTCCTAGAAATCTCAGATGCTAATTGATTTAAATCCCTCTTAATCTTGTTAGATTGGAGTACTTTTAAATATTTATTTACTGAAAAATAATGTATATCTTCAGATAGATTGTTAAGGTAATCTACACATTTTTCTAACTCTCCTTCGTTAACACATATTTTTTTTAAAGAGCCTAAAACAGAAACAAAATCATATTTGCCATCAACTAATTCAGTACTCTTGATTGCCTGCAGAATTCTCTTTGCTGCCTTAGAACAAAATTGGTCGTAATTAACTGAATCTATATTTACTAAAGACTCTACTTCAGGGAAATGATAAAGAACGGAAGACAAAACGGCCTTTTCAGACTCCTCTACCTCTGGATCGAAAAAATCATTTTCACCATCAGATAGCATGCCGCTTTACATGCCCTTTATTTCTAGTCTTCTACAAAGGGTAATAAGGCCACAATTCTAGCCCTTTTTATAGCTGTAGCCACTTGATGTTGATGCTTTAAACAATTCCCGGTGATCTTATGAGTGACTATCTTATTATTCTTTAAATATCTTTTCTTTAAAAACTCAACATCCTTATAGTCAGTATGCAAACAACCTCATTTACACAATCAACAGATCTTCTTAGTTCTTTTCTTTCTCTTCTTAGGCTTAAGAGGAGAACCTAACTGTGAAGACGCCTCAGGAGAAACAGGATTTATATTATCGTCTGACATATTTTTCTTAATATCTTATATGAATTTTAAAAAACTCTAATCAAAGAGGTCATCCAAAACTATATTATCGGTTTCATCTTGTTTTACTACTACATTTTCTTCCGGTAGCTGACCAGACGATGGAGCTGCTTCTTTTCTGGTTCTATTGCCAACACTCTCTATATTTCTCAACAATCAAATCTATAGTTTTTACTGTCTTACCTTCTTGATTAATGTAAGAATTAGAAAACAAAGAAAACTCAATAAAAACTTTATCTCCTTTCTTAATAAAGTTCTGCACAAACTGAGATCTCTTTCCTCAAACTACACAATTAAAGTAATGCGCTCTAGGAGTAGTATTAGGTTTAAAAAAATTTTCATTACACGCAACAGAAAACCTGGAATAAGGGTTTTGACTAGCTTGAGCAACCCCTGCTTGTGGATCAGCAGTTACATTGCCAACCAAAAAACCTTTAGGAAGCATTTTGTGGAGTATTAGCAGCGTTCTTTTTCAACTCTAAGAACTGTTTATACTTCTCTTGTCTTATCTGATAGTCCTTTATCTTCTTAGGATTATTTCTAGCTCTAAAACTTCTATCTTTTGTTTCATTTATTACTAAGTATCTCAACAATCTCTTATTTAACAAAGCTAATCTATTGAACTCAGCAAGTATGGAAGTATCTTCCAATTTGAAATTAAGAATTAATCTATGACAAGTTTTTCTACCTCTAATAACATAAGCCAACTTATCGTTAGGTATCATTCTCTCCTTATACTCCTGTTGCTCATTAACCAATGCCAATAAAGAAGCAATTTCCTGTCTTGCATCTTCAGGGCTTAAATCCCCGTCGATAACAAGCATTACTTCGTAACTACACTGTTTATTCTTTGACTTATATCCTTTTCCCATACTATAGATATTAAATATACTGGCACATCAGAGAGGATTCGAACCTCTGACCCTAAGCTTAGAAGGCTTATGCTCTGTCCAGCTGAGCTACTGATGCAAACTGTCCTCTAAATAATCTTAATTTAAATATTATTTTTTTATCCCACTTAAGAAATTAAATATATTTTTTCCTCTCTTACAAGACGCAGCTATCTCTTCCATTTTCTTTTTGGAAGATTCCCACCTCTTAAGCAATTTATTCAATTCGTCAGGTTTTCTGCCAGAACCTTTAATTACCCTTATTTTTCTATTAGGTTGTTTCTTAAATAACTTAGGATGCTTCCTTTCTTTTATAGTCATAGAACTAATTAAAATTTCTCAAACATTTATCTGAGAATCTAAATTATCGAAATTAAAAGAAGGGTCATGCAAAGGGGAAGACGGCAACATTTTTAAAAAGCTTTTCACTGACCCCATCTTCTTAAACTCTTTGATCTGCAACATTAAGTCATTCAAATCAAATTGACCATTCATAACTCTATGTATAAGCCTTTGGCTATTGCTCATACTCATATTGCTCTCGGCCTTCTCTACAAGAGAAAGAATGTCTCCTTCTCCTAGAATTACGCTTGCTACCCTCTCAGGATGAAACTTATCTATATCTCCAATATGTTCTCCTTTACCCATATACTTAATTGGAATCTTTAATAAATAAGAAATAGAAAATACTCCTCCCATAGGAGCATTAGAGTCAGTCTTACTTACAACTATTCCTGTTATCCCTATCTTTTCATGAAACAATCTAACTGTTTCCAATATTTCTTGACCAGACATAGCATCCAAAACAAATATTGTTTCAGTAGGATTAATCAACTTTTTAAGTTGAGCTGTCTCTTCTATTAACTTCTCATTGTCAGGAAATAAACCATAGTTATCAAAGAATAAACACTTAGTGCCGTCTTCTTCAGAAGAAGAAATCTGAGACTTAATTACCTCCTTAAAATTATCCGCACTCTTAGTCTCTATACAAGGAATGCCTACAGAATCAGAAAGTTGTTTCAATTGCTCATAAGCACCTGGTCTATAAATATCAAGACTAATATTTCTTACATTTATAGAATTTTTCTTCTTAATTAAATTAGATAACTTAGCTGTTGTTGTAGTCTTACCTGAACCATTAAGGCCAATAACTAATACCTTATTTAATCTACTATTAGAAATATTTAAATCCTCTGATTTTTCTCCAAGTATCTTTATTAATTTCTTCTTAATAGCCGAGAAAACTATTACGTCAGCATCATGACCTACCTCATATTCCTTCTTAACTAATAAATCATTCTTAATCTCATCTAAAAAATCTTTAATTACTGTTAAGTTAACATCAGAATTTAAGAGAGTAGTCCTTATTTCTTTAAGAATAGGATCTAATTCTTTTTCATTAATAGGATCCTTAGAAAGTACTCTATGCTTTAGGTATTTACCTATTATCCCCCTAGCTCCTAAAGAAAACATATCTATGAAAACACTGACTCATTCTTAGAAAAGTGTATCAAACCCCAATGTTTTTTTCCTTTTCTAACTGTCAAAATACCTCTAAGTGGATTCTTTTTGTCTCAAACTACATATTCTTCTTTAACCATATAATCTGATTTCTCTAATTCTTCTAAATCAATTCCTGGAACATAAACGCCGCCACTCACTCTCAATCTATTGAACTCAGAATTAGAAGAAACTAAATCCAATTCTATAAATATAGAACTTAATCTCATATTACTCATTCATCTCAAGTCTTTAGAAGGAACTCAAGAACCAAATTCTTTAAGAGCTTCATAATCTCTTTCAAGAGCTAATTCTCCAGAAAATGCTTGTTTAATAATTAAAGAAGAAGACTTAGTTTGTTTATTTCCGAAAATATCCTCGCATATAACATCTGCCAACCTATTTTTCTGATCTTTAATACTCATTTCTTTATTTATCTGATCTATCTCTTCAATACTTAAATGAGTTAATTTCAAAAATAAACCATGAACCATATCATCTCTTATATTCAATAAATACTGTCTAACCAAGTAAATATTCTTATTATCTCCTCCGGTATTTATAGAAATAGCATTCCCTTCACTCTTTCCAAACTTATTTCCAGAAGAATCAGTTAACAGAGGAAAAGTAATAATCCCCGCTCTCTTAAAATCCATTTCTTTTGCTTCCTCATTTAGCTCATAGTCTAAATCTTTAGTCATCAGCTGCAAACCCACCAACATATTTCCTCACTGATCGCTACCACCTAATTGCACATCCACACCTTTCTCTTTATTCAAATAAAAAAAATCTAAACCCTGCAGGCTAGGATACAAAAATTCAGCAAGGGTTAAACCATTATCCAATCTATTAGCAAAAGCATCTCTCCTAATTAATTCGTTAACTTTTAAACAAGAACAAGCTTCGCCTATAAATCCCAATAAAACATTGATAGGCTTTTCTTGTATTGTTGCATCCTGTTTCAACCTATCATTATGTAACTCATAATTATCTACTATTTCACATAAAGGATAATCTCCAACAACAATCTGCATTTCTTTCTCAAAAAATCTACTCAATTGCTCCTTAAGAACAGCAGCGTTATTGTCTATATCTGGATTAAATTTCCTGGCCTTACTTCTAAAAGAAGGATCTCCTATTCTTGCAGTTAAAGAGCCTATAAGAACTACTACTGGATAACGACGTTTAGTAAATCTCTTAAGGAAAGATAATCCTAAATAGTGCCCTAAATGTAAAAAATCAGCAGTAGGATCAATACCTCAATAAATCCTTTTTCCCTTAGCAAATTTATCTATCAAACCATCTTTTCAAGTGCTTTTATAAATCAACCCTCTATCTTCCAAATCCTTAAAGAAATCCTCTGCTTGCTTTAACTTATCCTTATGTTCTTTCATTAATTCCTATATCTCTCAGAATAACTTTTATATATTTCCTTAGTTGAAAATCTTCCTTCTAAAGCCAACTCCTTACATATATCCCTTAATTTTCCTTCTTTATTAATCATCCTCTTATGTACCGCCTCCAAAATTTCTTCTATACTCCTATCTTCAATTGAAGCTATTGAATCCTGTCTAGGAATTATTACAACAAACTCTCCTTTTACTACTAATTGTTCTTTTATATTAGAAACATTGTCATAATAAAAAGTCTCATTTAACTTACTCAACTCTCTTCCTATACCTATCTTTATATCCCCATAAACTTCCTGTATTATCTCTAAACCTCTCAAAATAAAGTTCTTAGTCTCATAGTAAACAACTGTTGCTTCCTTCAATATAGACTTAAAATTCTCAAACTCTTTTTTTCTTTGCAAATACTTCTTAGTCAAAAAACTAGCAAAAAATATTCTTCTAGAATCAATTCCACTACTTACTACAGCATGAACAAAAGCACAAGGTCCATTAACAACTTGCACATTAATTCCTTTCTTTCTTAAATCAGAAACTAAAAAATAACCAGGATCAGAAATAATTGGATATCCAGCATCACTAACTAAAGCACAATCTGTTTCAGACAATCTCTTAATAACTAAATCAACACAAGCTTTCTCATTAAACTGATTTAACTTAATTAATTCCTGATTATTTCAAATCTTCAACAACTCTAACAATTGCCTAGTAACTCTAGTGTCCTCGCAAAAAATAACCTTAATATCTCTCAATATTCTGAACCCTAAATAAGTAATTTCTTCTAAATTACCTATTGGGACAGCCACTAAATATAGCTTCCCCATTTCTAATTATTCGTTAAAGATTCAACAATAATAGGCGACAAATCAATAATTTTTATGAACTCATATTCTGAAAAATCTTTAGGAATGCTATTAGTTACAAAAACTCTATCAATAATCGAAGACTCATATAAATCTTTTAATTTAAGCAAAGCATCTTCACTGAATAATGCATGAGTAATAGCAACAATCACCGATTTAGCTCCCTTTTCTTTCAACATGCGAGCTATAGAAAATATAGTGCCTCCTGTATCTAACATGTCATCAATAATTAAACAATTCTTATCGCATATCTTTCCAGAAATAAATTCAACAGAACAAGTATTTGCACTTTGTCGTTTTTTATCCATGGTAATTAAATCTGCTTTCAATATATCTGCATACTCTTTTGCTCTTTGCAAATCTCCATAATCTGGAGCTACAATAGCTCACTTGCTTGAATCTGAGAACATACTAGCCTCTAAAAGTTCATTAATAATTAACTTAGTTGTAGTTAGATGTTCCACGTAAACTGAATTATCAAAAAAACTCATAATGTGGGGAGAGTGCAACTCTATCAAAACCAACTTATCTATAGCACTATTAACAATGCATTCAGAAACGATTTTGGATCCAATAGGATCTAAATAATTTGATCTTCTATCCTGCCTTGAATAAAAGTAGTATGGAAAAATAAGAGTAATACTCTTAGAACCAGATCTCTTAATAGCATCCAATCCCATTAAAAGAGATACAAAACTATTATTCACATTCCCGTACAGGGAATGAATAATAACTACATCTTTTCCTTTAACACTCTCATGAGCTCTAACCAATATTTCTCGATCTGCAAAATTAATTCAGTCAATCTTTGATAACTCTTTTCCGAATCTTTTGGCTACCTGTGTAGATAAATCATTTTCGCCAATAATTTCCGCAAAACAAAAAAACAAAATATTCTTCATCTAATTAGAGAAAGGGCTTAAATAGTCTAATAAATGAGTTTTTAAAAGGAGTATTAACGGACTTTTTCAAATCTGAACGATTTATTTGTTTACTATTTGCAAACTGTCTGTTCATAAAATCAGACATAACAGCAGAGACTTTTTCGGATCTAACTAATAAAGCATTCTCAAAATTTAAATATAAACTTCTGTAATCCCAGTTATAAGAGCCGAAATAGACTATCTCATCATCGATAATCATTACTTTTTCATGATTAAAGCCGAAATATTCATATATCTCAATATCTTGATCCAACAATATAGAAAACAATTGTCTATTCATAGCTTTAAAAAAACCAGTTAAATCTGGATCTTTAGGAACCAATATCTTCACTGACACTCCTATAGCTTTTGCTTACTTCAAAGCATTAACTATTTCCTTGGGAGGAAAAAAATAAGGGGTAGAAATGACAATACTTTTTTGAGCATTAAATATCAATTGCATTAAATTATCTTTAATAATAAATTCATTACTAATAGGTGAATTGTCTAAAAACTGAGAATAGGACGCATTTTCCTCTTGTTCTAAATGAAGTCTGCTGAAATAAGACTTACATTTTTCGCCATCAAATTCCGGAATATTACGATTTTTCTTCTTGTTGCTTAGATCCCAATGCGCCAAAAATAAAGCACTAACTGAATTAACTATAGAACCATACAACTTAGCGGACAACTCGGTAGTCTGAAAATATTTGTCAGTAATGTTGAAATACTCATCAGCTATATTACAACTACCAAATAAAGCATATTGGTTGTCTACAACAAGAATCTTGTTGTGGTTTCTAAATTGTCACCATAAATTATTAGATTTAAACAAAGGGTTAAATACTCGCACTTGTACTCCTATACTCTTCAATTTCTTAATTGCCTTCCTCGATAATCTTCAGTAATTACCTACATAATCAACAATTAATCTGATCTCTACTCCCTCCTTTATTTTTTTTTTAAATAATTCAAATATATGATCAAAGATTAAACCCTCACTAAATATATAAAACTCCATATGTACAAAACTTTTTGCATTAGATATGAGAGAAGTAATCTCTTTGATAGTTGCATACGAGTTGTCTAATAAGCAAATTCCGGTATTTTTATAAACAGGCGCTTTGTGTTTAAAAAAGTTGTAAGCGAAAGTTTTAAATTTCGGATCTCTCTTATCTATTTCTAATTCCAAAGAGGAAATCTCATACCTTTTATATCTTAAATATATGTCTGTATATCTATCCCCATGATCTTTATGAATAGAATCGAAACCTAATAAAAAATAAAAAAATATTCCAACAAATGGAAACATCAAAAATATAAATAAGTAGAAATTGATGAATAAATCTTCTCTATGTTTTGAATTAATTAGCTCTAACGAAAGAAATAAAGTAATTAAGTAATTAAGAGTTAAAGAAGGAAACAATAAGCAAAAGCCAAATACTTGATAATAGGAATTGTCAAGAGCAAAAAAAACTATTGAAGCTATAAAGGAAACTAACGCTATAAGAGTAAAAAAGATCCCTAATATATTAGAGAGTCGTCTTCACCTATTAACCAAATACATTCAACATGTACTACTTCTTACCTAATAAATCAAACATTCTCTTCTTATAAGTTTCAACTCCTGGTTGATCAAAAGGATTAACTTCCAATAAATAAGCTGAAAACATAGCAGCTAATGACAATCAATAATATAAATAACCAAACATATCAGGCTCTCAATTATCTATTTCTATAACTAAATTATCTATCTTCCCAACATTACTATGAGCATCAAACGTACCAGAAAAAGCACAATTATTAATTTCCTTAAGAGTTTTCTCAGCTACTCAATCTAATTGATCATCATTATCAAATGAAGATTTAGGAACTTTCAAACTATCCCCCTTGCTACCTTTAACCATCAATGTACTTTCACAGAAAGACTTCTTACCATCTTGTATTAACTGACCCACTGAATGTAAATCAGGAGTGAAATCTAAAATAACTGGCATCAATCCTTTTTCTTCTTTTCCTTCTGATTCTGCAAATAATTGTTTCATAGTTTCTAACGTATAACGCAGATGCGGATCATAACTAATCAAACACTCCATAGTCAAACCTTTATTAAACATGGAACATCTATAAGCTCCATATAAAGAAGCCTTATTAGTACCTATATTTCCATCAAAATTCTCTGAATAAGCTCTCTTAGCTCCATCCAAAACTTTTCTAACATCTATCCCTCCTAAAATCATTGGAACCAATCCAACTGCTGTCAAAGTTGAATATCTTCCTCCTATATCATCTTCAATAACAAAAGAAGCCAATTTTTCCTTATCTACAACACCTCTCAATACTCCTTTAGCTTTATCAGTAACAGCAGCTATATACTCTGTATACTTATCCCCTTCTTTAGAAAATAAAAGTTCTCTCAACAATCTAAAAGAAATAGCGCTTTCTAAAGTAGTTCCTGATTTAGAAATAACTAAAACAGCAAACTTGACATTCTTTAAATAATCTAGTAGTTCAGACAAATATCTATCTGAAAAATAAGGCACATAAATAAAGTTCAAACCTGTTTCTCCATAACTCTTTCTTGAAAACTCTAAACCAGCTCTACAACCAATATAAGAACCTCCTGTTCCTATTAGTACAACGTAATTAACTCCTTTCTTAATTCAAGACTCTCTTAACTGTTCCGCTTTATTAATTAACTCAGAATGATCTTTATTTACTCATTCAATCCAACCAGTCATTTCTGACCCTGGACTAGTCTTATTTTTTAAATTTGTAAAAATCTTCTGAACCTTTTCAGAATAATCGCTAATTAATTTTTGCTCCTGATCTGCAGGAATATTTAACTTAATACTTGACATACTATATTAATCCTAATAACTTCTTCCAAAATATGCATAAACATTTGCTTTTTTCCCACTATAAAAACACTTCTCATCCAAATCTAAATCAATATTTTCTTTTATGCATCTTGCGCCAAAACCAAACTTTTCGTTCTTAAACGCTACTTCATTTTCTTCGTCATTAAATCAAGGAACTAAAACTATCTTTCTATTTTCCAACACCTCTTTTTTAACTAACTCTAAGCTTGCTCCTTTAGTCAAATCCACTACTGAATTCTCTAACCTAGTCTTAGATCTATCATACAAACTATTTGAATAATCCTCAACTGCTTTCTCAAAATACTCTCCTAATTTGCTTATTTCAACAATCTCCTTATTTTTAGATAACCTGGACTTAATAGTTAATGACTTAGAAACTAACTCTTCTTTTCCCAATATAGCAATAAAAGGAATTCCTTCTTCCTCTGATACTCTAACTCTAGCTCCAAATGATTTATTAGAGTCAACATCTCACTGAATTCTATATTTATCTAAAGTATCACAAATAATTCCATAAATCCCGCCGTATAAATCAGAAGCAGACTCCAAAACAATAATCCTTATTTGCTCCTGAGCAACGTCAAAAGGAAGAACTAAACCTTGATCATCGCTATGAGACATAATTAAAGCCCCTATTAATCTAGTAGAACAACCCGCTGACAACTGGTAAGGGTTTTCTAAAATATTATCTGCGCTTGTAAACTTAACATCAAAAGTTTCGCTGAAATTTTTTCCTAGATAATGAGAAGTTGCTATTTGAATAGCTTGTCCATCTGGCATAATCGCCTCTAAAGAAAGAGTTTTTTCTGCTCCTTGAAATCTTTCATTTACAGTCTTTTCTCCCTTAAGAAAAGCTAAATTAAGCAAAGCTTTTGCTAAGAATATATACGATTCATTCAATTCATTTAAATACTCCATAGCTTCCTCCTGAGTTTCATGAAGAGTATGAACTTCCTGTCAATAAAACTCACATGACCTAATAAATGCTTTAGTATTTTTTTCAGCTCTGTAAACATTACATCACTGATTTAAAAGTATTGGAAGTTGACTGTAACTCTGCAGAACTTTTTTAAAGTAATGAGAAAACAATATTTCTGAAGTAGGTCTTAAAAACAAATTATTTTTCCCCTCATCTCCTGTCTTATTAACTAAAAAAAGCTCTGGCTTAAAACCACTTAATTTAGCTTTCTCTTTTTCCATCTCCTCTAAAGGAATTAAAGACGGAAATGCTACATTAGAAATACTTAATCTATCGTATTCATAATTTAAAAAATCTTGTATCTGCTCTCATATAAACCACCCTCTAGGATGTATTAAAAGAGTTCCCTTAACTAATCCTGGCGAAGCTAATCCAGCATTTTGGACTATACTATCGTACCACTTGGAAATATCTTGTGGAAACTTTTTATCTGGGGATTCTATACTTGGGAGCTAACTACTGACATTATTAAATCTCCTGCTCTAACAGTTTCTCCAGCTTTTCTTTTGTAAACTACTTTTCTTCCTTCAAGACCATCTAATTGAACAAGGATTGGAGTAATTGTGCTTTTTCCTTCATTCTTAATTTCATCCAAATTAACTTGACACAAATCATCTCCAACAGAAATCAAATCATCTACAGATCTAGTAGTAGAAAACACATTCTTATCTTCAGGAATTTCAACAGTATTTATACCAATATGAAGCATGGTTGTAACATTTAATTTTTCATTGGAAATAAAGTAAGCATGTTTAGTTCTATAAAGAACAGCTAATTTACCATCCATATAAACCTTAAATGCTCCGCTCTTAGGTTCAATACCCACACCTGTTCCCATATGCCCTTCAGCAAACGCTGGGTCAGGAATATCTTTTTGATCTACTAAAACGCCATCACAAGGAGCAAAAATATCTATTAATGAACTAGGTGTAGGAACTGCAGTCGACGGTTTAGGAGCGCATGAACCACTGCAAGGAGAAGCAGGAGTTGCGCCAGACACAGGTTTTTGTTCCTTCTTATCACTAACCTTGTTCTCCTCTGTAGAGAAAAACTTTTTAAGTCAACTTAACATAAGACCAATTCAATTACTATTCTAACTATTTTTTATCATAACTCTTTAGCAACCACAGAGAATAACAAATCTCCTTTCTTTATTTCTGTTCCTAAAGTGGCTCTTAAAACAAATTCTCTATCTTTCAAAGAACTTGGTTTAACAATAATAGGACATACAGCACTTTTGCATTTTTTCTGTAAGTAATCCATATCAACTCTACCTATAGTATCTCCGACAACAACATTTCTGCTTGAAACCAAAGAAGCATAATCTTCATCTAAAGGAGGAGTCTCTCCATTTTCAATACCAACAAATAAAAAAACCGTCACATCAGAAATAGAATTTTTTATGTAATTTTGATTAGAAAAATTAGGATTGCATAAATGTTCTCCACTCATGAAAGCACATAAATCACAAGTTTCTTTAGGTTTGAAACCTACTCCAATACCTGAAACAATACTTGCAAATGCTGGATCAGGAATATCTTTCTGATCTACTAAAACACCATCACAAGGCGCAAATACATCAACTAAACTATTAGCTGCAGGAGAATAAGGAGGATTAGAAATTGGTTGATTTTCTTTTTTGGGGTCAATATTTATTCCTGGAATTATTTTCGCAAAAAGACTCTTTAAAAAATTAATCATTCTTTATATCCATAACACCCTTTTAAAAAAGGTACTGGTTATATGATACTTATTTCTGAAATCTTACATTCTACGGGTTGTCGGCGACCAAACATTTGGACTCCAACTACAACTTTATCTGCAAAATAATCAATTTCCTGAATAACACCTTTAAAACCAAGGTGACTTATAAACACAAAATCATTAACTTTCAACATTTCATTGTCTTTTTTTGACTTAGTCTTAATATTAGGCTTTTCAGAAGAGAAATTATTAGAAAACTGCTTAATGTTTAAATCTGAGTAAATCTCTGCTTTCTTAGCTTCTAGCTGTTCTTTTTCGCTTAACTCTCTAACTGTTTGTACCTCTTCCAAATCAATAGGTTCTTTAATATCTTCAACCTCTTCCTCTTTTTTAATTTCTTCTGGCTCTTTAAAAGTAATTTTATTTCCTTCAGCTAGTCTATATCCTTTATCCTTTGCATATTCCACTAAATCAGGCATTTCACTATTAAGCGAGTCATGAGTTTTTTGCATCTGAAAATCAGACATTGCTGAAGGAGTAGGGAATCCAAGGAATGAAAAGCTGGCATCTCAACTTCTAACCATCTTGAATAATTCCATATCAAACTCCATTTTTATGAAAACCATGCCGCTAAATGGTTTCTTTTCAACCAATCTAATTCTTTTATAGTTACCATTTGCTAACTGAACCCAAATAGAAGTAGGCGTAGACTTAAATCCTTTTTTAGGAAGAAAATCAGAATTAGGAGGATATTCCTCAGTCTCAACTATTGAATACTCTTTAAAAAGCTTTACATCAACTATCTTGTTCTGTAATCTCTTAAGAGCTATATGTTCCCTAATCTGATCAATGCACTTCTCTTCATTTCTTAAAACCCTAAGTGTGTACCAATAAAAAGAAGGCTCTGAATCTTTATTCTCGTCTCCGTCCAAAACGCCATCCATATTTTCCATTTCCATAACTTATTTAATTTTATTTATTAAACCTGCTAAATGCCCGTAACAAGTGTAAATATTAAAAAACAAAATAAAGTTAAAAAAACAAGAACCCCAACTACCTGAATGTACTCAATAATCAAACCTTTCTTAGAATGTCAGGTTACTCTTCTAAAGTTCTTAATCACTCCAGCCAAAAGAACTCTAGAAGAACGTTTAACGCTCTTATAGTGAACTTTAAATCAAGAATAATCGTCAGGATTGTAATCAACTTCTGATAATCCCTGATTTTCTAAATCTCTCTTAACTCTAAACCTATCTGTTGCCATAATGTAGAGTTGTTTTTCTGCAATTAGAGCAATACTTATTCAAATTTAACAATTTATCTGAATTCGAGTAAGTATAATTTCGAGAATTGCAATCCCCGCAAATAAGTATTATTTTACTTTTCAAAATAAGGCCTTATTATTTAAATATAGACTAAGCAAAATTAGTTTAATGATAAAACATGACCTTGCCAAGGTCAAGACACGGGTTTGATTCCCGTATTTTGCTCCAATATAAATATTGCCTTTAAAAGGTGAGTCTCCAGAGAAAAAAATAGCGAATTACCTCTTAGAAGGTAAAGCTGTAATAACTCCTACCGACACCGTATACGGAATATTAGCTATAGATGAAAATCTAATACTACAAATAAAAAAAAGAGTACATTCAGATAAAAAAACAGTAAGGCTAATAAATAGCATTTCTCAAATAGAAAACGCTGTTCCACAAGATCTATCCAACTTACTAAATAAATATTGACCAGGGGCTCTAACTGTTATTTTCAAAGGAAAAGGATATAGAATGCCTAACAGTCAAACTTTATTAAATGCAATAAAAATAATTAACTTTCCAATCTATGCATCAAGCGCTAATATAACTCAAAATCCTACAGTTCAATCTTTAGAAGAAGCAAAAGAAATATTCAAAAACTCTGATATTTCAATTGAATATATAGATATTTCAGAAGGGCTTAAACCAAGCCAAAAAGCTTCTACAGTATTCAACTATGACACAAAAGAAATACTAAGAGAAGGAGAAATAAAATACTCAGATATTTCTGAATATGTAAACCTTACTCAGGAGTAAAAAATGAAAGTGTATTTATTGTCTTAATAGCCTCTTTATTACCAACATTCCTCAGAACATCATACAGATCTTCCAATTTAGTTTCTAACAAAGACAACTCTTGTATTATTAGCTGTTGAGCAACACACTCCTGTTGAAACTTAAGTAAATTCAACGTACCATCAAACTTAACTCATATAGTATCCACAACATCCTTATAAGAAAAACTACATCCCTCTAATTTAGAAAGAATATCTAAAGCCTTCTTATTATCAGACGTACTTACAGAGTAATTAAGAAGTTTTGTATATAGAAAATTACTTACTGCACCTGTAAAGTACACTCCACCTTCAACAAGAACAGTTATGGTGTTAGCAAACTTTGCAGATTCATCAAACGAATGCGAGAAGATAACTAAAGCTCTATCTTCTGCTTTAAGTTTGTTGAAAATAACCAACAACTCAAAGTATTCATGTTGTTGTAATCCTAAAAATATCTCATCAAACAAAATTACATGAGGATCAGAAATTAAAGCAATAACTATTTGAACTTTTCTCTTTTCTAGAAGACTTAAATCAATAATGTGAAGATTTCTAAGATAAGAAATATTTAACTGTTCAAGAGAGCTTCTTATATAGTTCTGCATCTCTATTTCAGTTCTATTAAGTTCCTGAAATCTTTCAGCTATTACATCTTCAACTGTTGAATATAAATCCCAACCAAACTCATGAGAAACAAAACTAACTATCTCATCAGAAACAAAATCAGGATGTTGTTGTAATTCTTTACCATCTACCAATATCTCTCCTTCATAATCCTCTATCCCCTTTAAACAATTAAATAAAGTTGTTTTTCCTGAACCGTTAGGACCAACAATAACATGTATATCCCCAAGATATATCTTCAAACTTACATTAAGAAGAGAAGGGACTTTTCTGCTTGCATAAAACTTAGTTAGATTATTTACATCTATTACAGGGATATTAGGATTTATCTTATGTTTCTCTGGATCGTAGTCCAGAAAAGCCATTGAAGGATTATGAATAGAAAAAATATCCTCTATTTGTTGAGTATTCTGAGCATAGTCAAAAACATTTACATTCAAATAATCCTTTAATTGTTTCTCTTCTCTCTCTAAATTCCTAAACTCTCTTTTTAACTTGTCATACTCGGCAACAATATCCCTTTCGTCTGCCTTCCCTTTATTTGCATCCACATCTTTATTATCCAAAAATGAACCCATAATACTTAATTTTAAATTTTTTGTAATATTTGTATCTTTTCGTTAAGAAAATCAAACAAGTACTTAATAAGAGAATAGTTCATTCTAAGAGGGCCAAACACAAAAAGTTTATGAATTCCCATATCAGTAACAGCTATAGCAAACCCTTCATCTGACTCACCTCTTAAATTAAATAATGTCTTTCCAGTTTTTAAACAGTTGTAATTAATAGGAGCAAAAGTTGAATATTTATCCAATAAATCCAATATAGCTGGAGCGTTTATATTTTCATATTCTGCAATAGCCTTAACGTTGTACACTTTACTACTTACTTTCTCTTGAATGCTATTTAATTTATTCAAGAGAATTCTAGAAATAATCACCTCATATATAAACTCAAAAGAATAAACTACTCTCTTTATTTGCTCTTTAGCTTCATCTAACTTTTGCGATATTTGACTAACCGGACAGTTATATAGTTGCTCATTTAACAATCTAATTGCAGCCAAAAGATCTTGTTCCTTTTGTTCACTCACTTCTTCTAAACAAACAAAGTCTTTAATAATTTCTCCTGATGATGTAATCAAAAGAATTAATCTATATTTTTCATTTATATTTACTAAATCTATTTTTCTAAGTCTCTCTTCGCCAATACTCTTAGTTAACAATATTGGGAGATTTAAAAAATTAGAAATAATTACTGCACACTCATCTAATATTTCGTCTATAGTCGTATTTCTAGAAGAAAATTTATTTAATAACTTGTTCTTAATTTCTTGATGGCCAGGATATTCATCCATTAAAGATTCAATATAAAGTTGATATCCTCTCTGCGTAGGTATTTTTCCAGAAGAATAGTATTCTTTCTTTAAATAGCCACATTCTTCTAATACAGCCATATCATTTCTGATAGTGGCTGAAGATCATTCGCTAAATTCAGAAGTTTTAGCTAAAGATAAAGAACTAATAGTTTTGTTCTCTATCGCATGTTTATCTATGACTACCTTAAGAATTTTCCTTTGCCTATCATTTAAATCATGTTTAGACATTTCTAGCTGGGAGTATAAATTGCTTGAATTTAAGGTTTTTTTGATTAGATAAGAGTACTATTGGTTTCAGTGAATCATGTACGTTAAAAATAATTTCTTCAGATTCAATAAATTTAATTAACGACTTTAGTAAATTGTTATTTAAACAAAACTCAATCTTTTCGTTGCTTTTGCTATTGATTTTTAATGTTTCTTTGCAATGCCCTTTCTCACTGTCTTTATATTCAATAGATAATTTATCTTTATCTACTCTATAAATAGTTGTCTTTATTTCTTTATTAGTTAATAATAAATTTCTATCTATAGCTGCTAATAAATCATTTTTATTTACAGTAAATGAAATTTTCTTATCCATATTGAATCATTTAATAAATTCAGGATAAGGAGATAGATTTAATTTAGTTTTGAATGTGTATTCTTCTTTTTTGCAAATTAAATATTCGTCTGAATTAGATAAATAAAAATCTATCTCTTTATATTCTTGAAACAAGCCAAGAATTAAAGAAAGAATATGAGGAGATATGTTTAATTCAAAAGATTTAGAAGATTCAAAATCGAATTCTCCATATACAGTTCTATATGAATCAGAAGCTCATGCCTCTATATATGAAATGTTTTCTTCTTTATTTAAATGAATATTTGTAAGTATTGCATTGGAAACTATAGAGTTATCTGAGTTTTTACAAAAGTCTTTTAATTTTGAATAGATGTTGTTAAGTAAAGAATAAGAAATATTTAAAGGAGATATATCTGATGGTATTTCTATTTTCTCTGCTTGAAATTCATTGAATTCTAGAAGAACTAAATTACATTGATATTTCCCAGAAAAGAATTGAAGATAGTTTTTCTCAGGATGATATATCTCTAAATCGTTTTTTAAATCTAAAGAATTAATAAGTGAATTAAGTGTTTTTATTTCTATTAAAGCTTCTCCTTCTTTTTTTATTGTTAGGTTTTCATTTTCTTCTAGTTCTAGTTTTGTGTAGTAGATTTCTGTAGATAAATGAAAAGTTAATTTTTTATTTTTAGCAATTATGAATATTGATGTGTTCTTTATTGAATTCGAAGAAATTGATAAATAGTTTTTTATTTTTTTTAAATTAGTTTTTTTAATTATTAAATACATTATTTATTACTTTCTATTAAATTATTAAATTAATTATTATTAGTTTTAAAGTTATCGACAGTTATTTTTCTTGTCGAAAACTTTTAAAAAAATATTTAATTTTTATAGTAGATCCTTTTATTTCTGTTGTTGGGGAGGTGTAAAAAAATAGGATTAGAAAAAAGTTTCTAAGTATTGTTTGAAAATAGGATCTTTAATTTTTTCTTCTATTTTTTTTATTGAATGAGAAATCGTTGAGTGTTTTTTGTTTAGGAGAATTCCTATTGTTTCATGAGTTAGAAGTAATTTCTTTTTTAATAGGTAAATAGCAATATCTCTTTTGAATACTATTTTTTGTGTTCTTGTTTTAGAAATTAGATCTTTAGCGTTTATATTCAATTTTTTGCATATCTCTTGTACTTGTTTATGGTTGTGTAAATCTATTTTTAGTGTTTTATTTAAGTCTTCTATTCCTATTGGAGTAAGTGAATTAGGGTTTCCGAAGATCACTAATCAATTAATTAATTTATTTACTATTGTTTGTATATTGTTTCCCAGTATGCTCGATAGATAATTTAATGCTGCTTTAGTTAGTCTTATGTTTGAGTTGTAAGAGGAAAGGAATTTACTTGTAATTATTTGTAAGTCATTGATATTAGGATCAGGTAATTGTTTTATTATTTTGAATTCATATGGTTGAGAGTTGTTAATCCCTATAGATATTATTTTTTGTTTTCCAGAGTTTTTTATATAGGTTTCTAATAGTTGTTTTATGTTTGGTTTGTCTTTTATTAAGTCAAGTGAGTCAAAGACGATTAAATTGAATGTACGAAGTCAATTTGTAAGTTCAGAGAAGTCTTTTTCTAGTTTCTGATATTCATAATACGTATTTATGAAATCAGATGTATCTATGTATAAGCAATCAGATTTTTCAGATATAAGAGATCCAATTAGATGTGTTTTTCCTATTCCATTGTTTCCGTAAAGATATAGAGTGTTATTGTCTGATTCAGAATTAATAAAGATTTTTATATAGTTACTTACTTCTAAGTTTTGGGAACAGATAAAAAAGTTAGAAGGGTTATTCTTCTGTATGAATGATCTGTGTTTCTGAATTAATTCGTTTTTTAAATATTCACTTTTGTTGTTCAATTTTTACTTAGTGTCCTTTTTTATTTCTTTTCTAAATAATAAATTTATTAAAGCTAATTATTATTTGAAATTAATAGGGAAGAATTTATAAGAAAAAGTTAATTTAAAGGTAGGTTGTATATCAATAGAGCTTAAAGTCTATTTAAAGTAGCATAAAATAGAGGTAGGGATAAAAGGGTTATTTAGATAATGAAAAGAACTTATCAACCAAATAAAAAGAAAAGAGCAACTACTCATGGTTTTCTGGCTAGGATGAGTACTTCTTCAGGAAGAAAAATTATTAATAATAGAAGAAGAAAAGGGAGAAAGTATTTGACAGTTAGTGATGAATAAGGTTTAATTATTTATATAAGTTTGTTATTGTTTGAATTGAAAGTTTAAGTCTTGTTAAGTGATGGAATTAAGTAGAAGATTGAGTAGATCTCAAATGATGGAGATATTGACTACTAGGTATAATAGCCAGTACAAATCAAATATTTTTGCATTGTTTTTTGGTGTAATAATGTTCTGAGTTCTTTTTATTTCTTTATCTTGTGTTACTTATGCGGGTTCTGGTCTGATAGCTTTTACTGTTATTTTTTGTGTATCTTCTCCTGTTATTTCTTTTTTCTTATTCAGATTAATAAAGAAAAGTCATTTAAAGAAGATTGATTACATAAGTAAGCAAGATGAAGCAATGTTGGAATACATAGTGAAAAAAGAAGCAGCTAAAGAGGCAAATGAGGTAATAGCAGGTGCTATTTGAGGTGCTTCTATTTACCATAAAAACACTCCAGGATGAAAAGACAGATATTAGTTACTTTTATTCTATGAACTGTTTCATTAATTAAAGTCGAAGTATTAGATAGGCAAAATAAACACTAATTGATTTTTTATTGTTTAGAAATAAATATTTTTTATAAGTCGCCAGAATCTTCTTTTGTTCTTACATATAGCTAATAAGAAGATATTTAAAAGTATTGATAATGGATAAAAAACTTTGAGGTTATTGAACAGCAATAACTTCTTCAATAGGAGGTATAACTACTTTAATAGCTTATAAATGTGGTTTATTTACTCAAAAAAAAGAAGAACCAAAACCAGAAACTTTCGGGCCTCTTTATGATTGGATAAATAGCCCTGATTCTAAGAAAACATATATAGGAAATAATAAGGAACAAATAATTAATCAATTGAATAGCACTTTTACTGATGTTAAGAAAACTCCATATAAAACAGTTTTCTATAACAATGTTGATCATATGAGTAAAGATTTAAATTTAGATGCTGCGAAAATAAAACAATCAGTTAACAAAATAACTCCTCAGAACCCAAATTCAAAAGAATCTCAGGAGGCTGCTGACTTTATAAATAAGTGATGCGAAATAAAAATAAAGGATAAGAAAACACAAAAACCTGATAATTGAAAGGAAGACGCAATTCACTTAAAGGGCGATCGAAATAAAGATGATTGAGGAGTGTTTAACGAGTCATGCACTAAACCAAAACAATAGAGTTAAATAAACCAAAAATTTAATTGCCTGAAATAAACTAAGAAAAGCATTATTTAAAACAAAGTTTCTATGATCTATTAAGGGTATATAAGCAATAAAAGAATAATCAAACCATCATGTCTGTAGCTCATATATTAGGAGGAATCATAATAACTGGAGTTTTATCTTTAGCTGTATATGGAATAGCTAATTCAGCAGGATTATTTGATAGAGAAATAAATTTATCTAAGTCAGAAATTGCTGAAGGATATTCAGATTTTTATCTGTATGCCAAAAGGAATGGTTGGTCTTATATAGGAAGGAATAAGGATAGCATTAAGAAACACTATTACGGGAAAGATACTAACTTATCTAGAAGAGACATATATATAAGTAATTTGACCACACACATAGCACAAACAGAAATGGATTTAGAGGGAGAGAAGAAATTAGATAAACCAACAAAAGAAGACGTTGAGAAAAAAGATGATGCAGATAAACAAGAAAAAGTTTCTACTTATGTTCATTCGTGATGTGAACAACAAGCTAAGAAATCATATTCTGAATACAAAACAGAAGATGGTAAATTAGATACTGAAAAGATAGATAGGGATAAAAGATGAACTATATTTAAGTCTCAATGTGTAACTGATGAACTAGAAATAGAAAGAATGGATCTTCCTAGAGATTTAGAAAGAAAAATGCGAGAAATTTCTAGAAGTTTAAGCGGCCCAACAGATTATGCTCTCAGCAACTAAAATAAAGTAAGTTATGCTGTTTTTTGGATTGTATCTATAAAGCAATAATTTTCTGTAAGAAAATATTTAATAATTAATTGTGAATCTTTACCTCCCTACATGAAAAAGAAATATCGGCTACTAAAATCGGCCGATTTTCAAACTCTTCTAAGAAGAGGTAGTAACGCCTTTTCAACTCATTTGGTTTGCTATTGAAAACCAGATTCTTTAATTACTAATATCAAAATTGGGATAATAATACCTAAGAAAAAGTGTAAGTTATCTTGCAATAGAAAGTACTATAAGAGAGTATTCTGGGCTATTAATAATAAAGAATTACTTAATGCGTGTCCAAAAATTAAATGTGTTTTTTTCTATAAGGATGTTTTTTTCGAACGTTTTAAAAAACAAGAAGTAACTTTTGCAGATTTGCAAAATGAGTATTTAAATTTGATGTCTTATTTAGAAAAAAAGGCATCTAGGAGATAGAAATCAACTTTTGAAAAGCGATACTTTTCTTGTTCCGTTTTGAGAAAAGAAAAAACATGAGGATGCTGTCTGATGAAAAGATAAAAGATTTAAGAAATTTATTTTCTATTTAAAAGCAGTTCTTTATTCCTTTAGTGGATTAATGATTGCATGATCATTTATTCAATCTTTTGCAGCTCCATATACAAGATATCACTCTAATCCAGGCACAGGTTTAGAGTTTGGTTATCTACCTGGACAATATGGTACTGGAAAAATAAAGTTTGATCTTGGTTCATGAAGTATTGCCGGTCCACAATATCATGCATTTTTTGAACCGTCTACTGTTTATGGCCCTTTTCTATCTTGGTTTGTATATCCAGTAGCAAAAGTATTTGTAGGATTAGTCTACGTATTTGACAAAAGCAGTGAATATCTAGCCAATTCAGGTCTAGATGTAATCTTTGCAATGATCATAGTCATGTTCATTATGAGATTTATAAATTTCTGACCTACTCTTAGATCTTCTATATATTCTGAGAAACAAGTATTACATCAACCAACAATAGATGCAATAACAGCTAAATATGCGAAGTATGATCAAAATGATAGACAAGTTAAATTACAGAAGCATCAGGAAATAACTGCTTATAACAAGAAACACAACTTAAAACCATTTGCAGCATTAGAGAACATATTTATAACTACTCCTATTTTTCTAATTATCTTTAAGGTAGTTACTATATGCAGACCTATTAAATTTACTGTTCTATTTGGTTTATGAGATTTATCTAAGACACCATCAAGTATGGTATTCAAACACTTCATATCAGAAAGAGGCTGACTATATTTATTACTCTTCTTATTTATTATTCCTACTAATTTTTTCTCTCAAAAAATATCAGTAATTCTTTCTAAGAGAAGAAATCCACATCTAAAACAACAGACACATAATAGCAACTCACAACTTTACAAAATGGGTAAAACTCAAAAGATAATTACTATTATTCTTCTATCTTCTACTTTCTTTTGATCTACTAGTCTAGCTATCTACTATTTCTTCAACTCTATATTTACTATCTTCCAAAGTCTATTAATTCATTACATACTAATTAGAAGAAAACAAAAAGTGAACTTAGCTCAAATGAAGTTACAGAAGTTAGGTATTGATGTTTAATAAACCTAAAAAAAGATTAGGTCAAGTATTTTTAAAGAACAAACATATTCAGGAAAAGATAGCTCAACATGTTTTATCTATTGAATCTGATTGTTTAGTTGAAATAGGGCCAGGTACTGGAGCAATAACTAAATATATATATGAAACCTCAGGAGATAAGTTGATACTAATAGAAATAGATTATCAACTTATTAGTTATCTAAATACCACCTTTCCTCTTTCTAAAGTAATACATAATGATTTTCTAGAAGTAGATTTTTCTTTTATAGAACAAGATAAGAGAACCTTATTGTTTGGAAATATACCCTACTATATAACTTCTTTAATTATTCTTAAATTTTTAAAAGAACCAATATTTAAAGAAGCTATATTCATGGTTCAAAAAGAATTCTTTGAGACCGTAACAGCTAAACCTAAAACTAATAAGTATTCTTCTGTATCTGCTTTAGTTCAGACATTTACTAGAGTAAAGAAATTATTAGATGTAGATAAGAAACACTTCTATCCAATACCTAAGGTTGATTCTGCTGTTATTCATCTCACTAAAGAGTTCAATAAGGATATTGATTTAGATGAATATGCTTTGTTTCTAAGAAAGTGTTTTGCTATGCCAAGAAAAACACTATGAAATAATTTAAGAAAACATTTTCCGGAGGAAAAAATTAAAGATTTATTTGAGTCTAAAGAAATATATATGAATAGTAGATCAGATGAATTATCTTCTGAATTTCTAGTAGAGATATTTAATTTTCTTTCGGATAAAAAATCTTCATAGCATTTTTCAATTCCTGAGCCTTAATTTTTTGTAATTCTAAGACTTCTTTTCTATAGTAATTGTTGATCTGTAAATCTTCTTCTATTAGGACTCATGATGCAGGGGTAAGTATTAAAGTTGGTTTATTCTTATTGTTTCTTACGTAGAGCAAATCAGGAATTACGTCTAAATAATAACTATTTTTAGATACATTGCTTTCTAATCCGAAATCAAGTATTATCAGTAGATCTATTTCTAGTATTGAATTTCACCCTTCTTTATCATCAATTGATTCATCTTTATAGAAATTGAAGTTGTGTTTTACACATAGTTCTTTAAGTTCTTGAGACTTAATTATCTTCACATATTTGCCTATCAATATATAGTGAAAAGCAAATATAGAAAATAGTTCTTTCTTATGTTCACTTATACATATGTATTTGTTTTCTAATAAGTATTCTGCATTACCAATATTATCCATTGTTTCTTTTAGAAAAGCTGGGGTTGTATTTTCAAATGACTGTATGCTTTGAGCTACTTCTTTGTAATTGAACTTATGATTATCTGTAAGTAAATATTTTCTGATTCTTTTATTTACTGTCTCTTCTGAAAGTTCTTTATAGTTCTTTATCTTTGTACATTCTTCTGTATCAATTACTAATTTATTGTCTTGATTTCTCCTCAAAATATAGTGTGGTTCTAATGATTGACAGAATCTAGAGCTTGAACCACATTTTGTTTGACTGTCTATAACTTCTTTTATTTCTTTTCTATTATCTATTATTTCTTCATCTGTTAAACGTAATTGACTAAGTGCACTATGTTTCTTAATTTCTGTGAATGTCATGCCAAAGTAATATTTGGCAAGAGCTGACTTTAAACTTCTATCTAAATCGTCCTTCACTAATCTATATACCTATTGACTGGTAAAAGAAGCTTATGTATGTACGTTGTAATATCAAACGAAATCATCCATACTGTTATTTTTATTTTCAACAGTACCTTTTTTAACCTGTCTACTTGCATTAAGTCTATTTTTACCGCTATTTAGATCAGATTCAATAACATTTCTAACAAGCTCTATTAATCCTTCTCTATTTCCTGCGTAATCATTTACTAAAGTATCTGACACTTTAATTAAATAATTAACTGATATTTTCCCTATTAAAGCTGTAACAAAAGACATAAGAGCACTTATTAGAGGGAAAGAAAATCCTTTTTGAACGCAGTTTTTAATTCAACCTTTGAGAGTGCCTGGAACTCAATTTCTTCCTGTTAATGCTGCATAAACCATAAATGGATTTCCTTGACGGAATAACTCTTTAAATTGTTTGTTGATTATCTCATCATCTGCAACATTAAGACTTCCTCAGAATTTCTTATGTTTATCTAAATCTGAATTTATTTTTGGGCATGTTGCTTCTTGTTCTGTTAAGAAGGAGAAGTGTTTTGGTGAAATCATGTATTTGCCATTTTGGGCTTTTATAGTTGACAATCAGGCTATCTGTTGTAACTTAGTTACATCAAGAGTTGTTTGGTATTTATGAAGTGTATCTAGCACTTCAGGGCACATTGTGAATTCTGCTTTTAGTAATTGAGTTACACCATCATAGAAATCTCTGAATATATCCTTATCAACTGTTTTTTCTTCTACTGCTGGTTGTTCCTCAAATGAATCTAATTCATAGGAAATATCATTCTCATCTTCTAGCATCAAAACTAACTCTAAATATTTTTCTTTAGGTAATTTTTGTTTCAGCATTTTTCCAAATGATTTATCTATCAATAACTTGTCTAAAGACTTTATTTTTTGCAGTTGAATAAATATCTCTGTTTCCTGTTTGGCATTGGTTTTTCTAGTTATTTTTATTAGTTGAAGTCTAGATAGTTCATCTAGACAACTGATAAATTCTTTTTCAGTAAGACCATAATTTCTGATGAACTTGTTGAAATCACAGGAATCAATATCTAGTTGAGAATTTATTTCGCTTTGTGAAAATAAATTCATAAACAATATCGTTGCTTCCTTACTTAACAGGGGTGTATAACCTTGATTAAATGCAAACCAATCTGGAGAAATAACTCGCTTTTGTAGCCTTATAATGTGGTTTTTCATGGATTCTTGAGTGATCATTTTCTATTAATGAATGACAGTTATTTAAATATTAGACTAGAAAAAAATTTATCGAGATTATCTTTAATTGTTAAATCTTGATAAGGTCGAAATATTCTCTTTTCACCTACACTTTTATTTAGATATTGTTTTTTCGTGTAATAACTTGCCAAAAAAAATGCATACAAAAGCGAGAACTTAAAAAAATAACCCTAATAAACTTAAAGATATAAGAGAGATGTAACTCGATGCTTTCAAGATGGAGATTAGCTCTTCTGTTAAAGCTACTAAAGGAATCAGATTTTGAGGAGTCAAGTGCAGCTTCTACGCCAAATCAATCAAATAAACCGTCTTCTGATAAACAGAAGACGAACAATAATAAATTCTATTCTAAAAAAATTTCGGGATCTTCTAATCCGGCAGATAGACCAAAAAAAATTTGGCTAGCTAAATGAGGGTTAGCAGCCGGAGTTGTTGTAATTGTTCTTTATTCGATATTTGGATATGGCGCTGCTACTTTTATTGAGGTTGAATCTGTTTCATGTAATAACAAGAAATTAAAAATAACTCCTCGAAATGGATCCGATTATACACTTCAGGAATTTAAAAAAGAATCAACTTTAGGATACGCCAACAAGATTGGCTTCTTTGGTGGAGAGGATATATTCGACATCTATTTATATACAGAAAATTACAAGAAGATTTCTTTCAGGGTATCTAAGAGTAAGGCACAAACAAAAGACAAAGGAGAAAATTGAGTTTACAAAGTATCTTCAGGCGCAACATATTCCAAGCCTATATCTTGTTGTGAGAAAGATCAAAATTGTTGCTGTGGGAAAAATGGTACATGTACCTGCAATAACGGAACTGCTGGAACTTGTAATTGCAATGGTCAAGCTAATGATTGTTGCGCCTGCTGCTGTTTCATGCAATGAATTGATACAGCAATTCTCAATATGGAGAACCCAGGAAAAATTACTGCTTCTTCTGTATTCTTCTCTGTCCTACCTTCTCTTCTATACCTTACAGTCTTTTTATTCCTTATTAGATCAGCTATGAAAGGGCAAAGCATGGGAGGAATATATGGCCAAGGAGGATTATTCAAGATGGGACAATCTATCAGCAAAACAACTAAATCCAATATTACTTTTGAAGATGTAGCTGGTATTAAAGAAGAAAAAGCAGAACTAGAGGAAATAGTAGATTATTTAAAGAATCCAGCTAAATACAACGCTATGGGAGCCAGAACTCCTAAAGGTGTAATCCTTTATGGGCCACCAGGTACAGGTAAGACACTTTTAGCTAAAGCAGTATCTGGAGAAGCAGAAGTTCCATTTATAGAAGCAGCAGGTTCAACATTTGATGACATGTTTGTAGGTGTTGGTGCAAAAAGAGTAAGAGAACTATTTGCAAAAGCTAAGAAATTAGCTCCTTGCATCATCTTCATAGATGAGATAGATGCTGTTGCAGGAAAAAGAGGAAATAAATATATGGGTGGAGGAGGCGGAGGCATACATGATCAAACAATAAACCAACTACTTTCTGAAATGGATGGATTCAATACTATGACTGGAATAGTAATAATGGCTGCAACTAACAGATTAGATTCAATAGATGAAGCTATTCTTAGACCAGGTAGATTTGATAGACATATTCAGATAAATCTACCTAATATCTCAGAAAGAGTAGATATATTGAAAGTTCATGCTAGAAATAAAAACCTATCTTCATCTATAGATCTAGAAGATGTAGCTAGAAAAACACCAGGTTTCTCAGGAGCTCAACTAGAAAACGTATTGAATGAAGCAACTTTATTAGCAGTTAGAGAAGATAAGAAAGTAATAGACAAAAACCATATAGATGAAGCTATAGATAGAGTTATGGCTGGGCCTGCTAAGAAAAGCAATAAGTTCTCTGATATGGAAAGAAGACAAATTGCTTACCATGAAGCAGGTCATGCTGTAGCAGGTATCTACAGTAAAGAAGGAGAAGTAGTTGAGAAAATAACTATTATTCCTCGTGGTCAAGCAGGTGGATACATGTTATCTACTCCTAAAAAACAAGAAACATTCTTGAAACGAAAAGATGAACTATTAGCTACAGTGACTACAACTCTAGCAGGAAGAGCATCAGAAGAAATATTCTTTGGTATAGACAAGATTAGCTCAGGAGCATCTAATGATCTCTTTAAAGTAACTAACTTGGTAAGAACAATGGTAACTAAATTAGGTATGTCAGAAAAATTAGGATTACAACAATATGAACCTTCAGAAGGAATGGTTAATCCATACAAAGATAGTTATTCAGAGAAATCTTCATATGCAATAGATTTAGAGATCGAAAAAATAATAGAAGAACAATACAAGGTAGCTAAACAGATAATTGAAGAACACAAAGAAGAGCTTATATTGATAGTTGAATGCCTATTATTAATAGAAACAATAGATAGAAACCAAATAAACTTTATCCATGAACACAAAAAACTTCCTAAGGAAGCTGCTCAAGTAAAAGCTAAGTTACTGAAAGAAGGAAAAGAGTTAGATCTATCTCCTAATGGAGCAACTTTATTTATAGAAACAATAGATGTATAGTTACAAATTTATAAAGGAAAACTTTGATGTACTCAAGCAGAGACTTAAGTTAAGAGGCACAGAAGAAACACATTTAGATCAAACCTTAAAGAGTATAGAAACCTTAAATTCTTTACAACAAGAAATAGTAGATTTAAACACTAAGAGAAATAAATTAATAGAACAAGATGCAAGAGGAAATGCAGATGAAATAAGAAAGGTAAAAGAACAATTAGCTGATTTATCTAACAAATTACACTCACAAGAACAAATAACTAAAGATCTTGTTGATTCTCTACCTAATATACCTGATGAATCTTTAACTGGACAAGGGGAAATAATTAGATCCTGAGGAGTTAAGACTTCTAAACCTTTAAGTCATCACGAAATAGCTAAAAAACTTTCTTTAACTAGCTTTGAAGAAGGAGTGTCTATTTCAGGTTCTGGTTTTGTAGTCTATAAAGATAGAGGAGCAGAACTATACAGAGCTTTAATTTCTTTTACTTTGGATTTAAATAAAGCCAAAGGATATGAAGAAAGATGATTACCAGTTTTATTACTACCTTCTTCTCTCTATGGAACAGCTCAATTACCTAAATTTGAAGAAGATCTATTCAAAACAACAGATGGAAAATATCTATCTCCTACTTCAGAATCACAGTTAGTAAATATTTATAGAAATCAAATATTGGAAGCATCTAAGTTACCAATTAAGTTAACAGCTAATACTACTTGTTTTAGAAAAGAAGCAGGAGCTGCAGGTACAGAAGATGCAGGAATAATTAGATTACATCAATTCTCTAAGACAGAGATAGTTAGTTTTTGTAGAGAACAAGATAGTTTTCAAGTACTAGAACAAATGGTTCTAGATGCCTCATCTATATTGGAGACCTTAAATCTACCTTATCAAGTAGTACAACTAGCCTATGATGATATGGGTTTTGCAGCTACAAAAACTTATGACGTTGAAGTATGATTCCCTGCTGAATCTAGATATCGAGAAATCTCTTCAGTATCTAATACTCTTAACTTTCAATCTTTAAGAGCCAAAATTAGATATAAAGAAAATCTATTGGATAAGTCAGAGAAAGCGAAATATCCACATTTGCTTAATGGTTCTTCTTTAGCTATAGATAGATTGTTTGCAGCTATATTGGAGAATTATCAACAGGAAGATGGATCTTTATCTATACCAGAACCTTTATGGAAGTATTTAAGTTTCAAAGAAATCAGAAATTAATTTCTGATGAACTTCTAATACAGAATATTTTTTGATATCAGATTTATATTTTTCAATATTCAAAAGAAACAATGCTTTTAACTCTTCATCATTAAGTTCTAAGTAATAGTTAAGCCTATCTATATGATCTTGAATATCTATATATCTCCTATCTAGTTCTATTTCTTTATTGTTTTTAGTAAATACATATCCTTCCCTAGAAACAGCATTTTCTCCTATTCCAATGTATTGCTTATCTCTGATAGTTTCAAAATCATATTTAGCGTAGTATTTCTTTACATCTTTAGATCACATGTTGTGATGATATCTAGAGAAACCCAGAAGCTCATTTTCTAAATATATGCCTTCTTCTGGATAGACAGAAAAGTGTTTTATGTTAGGATATTTATTTGTTAATTCAGCTATTGTCTCTTTAATAGAAGTATTGTTATTCAGATAAAAATCTATAGAGATGTTTTGATAATTAATAGAGGTAAGATCAACCAGTAATTGTCTGTTTATTCCCTGATTAAAAGTAATGATTATTCGATTAGGATCTCATTTATCTATTATTCTTTGTATTACACTTTTTTCTAAATGTTTAGAATTCTCTATTATTTCTATAGTTAAAAAACAGATGTTAGGTTTATTAATTCTGTCTAAATAACTAAGCTGTGACTTTGGAACCTTTAGGTAAAGATTCTTGCACTCTTTAATTATTTGTATTCTGGCTAATAGTGTTGGTTTATTCTTAATTTCTATATAGTAGTTTTTCATATTCGAAAATGTCCAAGATTAATTATTTTGCTTTAGGAGGTCAAGATGAGATGGGAAGATATGCTGGAGTTTTAGAGATAAATAATGAGATATTCATACTGAATGCAGGAATAGGAGCAGAGTTTTCTAATCAATTAGGAATCAAAAAGATTATTCCTGATCTTAGATATCTATCTGAGCATGCTAAGAAAATAAAAGGTATTTTTATTGGTTGTCCGAAGAATATAAATATTGGTTCCCTTCCTTATTTCTTAACTACTTTCCCGAATATTCCCGTTTATACAAGCGTTTTAGGTAAAGCAATAATTGAGTCTTTCTTAGCTAAGTTTGAGCAGGAAAACAATGTCAATATTAAGAATGAAATAATTGCCGTTAACCCTGCTATTGATTTAACAGTAGGAATGCTGAAAGTATGCGGAATTAAGAGTCCAAGTTCTGTTCCTTGTTCTTATGCATGAGTATTTAAGTTATTAACTGGTCAGGTAGTGGTATTTTTAGATGAGTTTGTTTTAGCAAATGAAGTTAATCCTTGTTGCGAATCACAACTGCATTTGATAGCTCAACAGGTAAAAAATAAAACTTCTCTTCTATTGATAGGGGCTCAAAATGCTGGTAAAGTGCTAGGTTTTGCCTATCCTTTAGCTAAGAATTTTTCTTTCTTAAAAAAATCAGTATCTTCTACCAAAAAAAGAGTTTTAGTTAGCTTATATGAAGACGATTGAAATACACTTTTAAACCTATCTAGGGTAGCGAAAGTCTACTCTATGAATTTCCATATATCTTGTCCTAGAATTGCTTTCTTAGTAAATAAATATATAGAAACTCTTCATTCAGATGAATATGCTGCAGCAACACCACTTTTAAAAAGCGATAACTCACTTATAGCTATAGTGGGTAATAATGAAGATTTATTTGCTAAGTTAAGGAATATAGATGCAGGTAAAGATGAGATTGCTTTTCAATCAGGAGATTTATTCTTAATTTGTACTATTACTCTTCCTGAGAATGAATATGAAGAAATACTTCTGTTAAATGACATTTCTAAGCATGACATTATCGTTGTTAAACAGCCTAAATCTATTATTCCTTATGCTGCAGGAAATGAAGATATTAAGTTTGTAGTTAATGCTCTATCGCCTTACAACATAGTTCCAGTAAATGGATACTATAAAGATTTTGTAAATGTATACAAAGCTCTATCTAATACTGTAGATACTAAGAGAATTAAGTTTTTGGGTAGCGGAGAAAGACTAGAGATAGATGGCAAACAAACTAATGTAACTACTTTGAATATTTCTAAACAATATGTAAATGAAGAAGGAATTCTTGATATTAACAATATGATTCTTCTGGAAAGACAATTATTAGAAAAATCTGGATTAATTATTATTTCAGTTCTTTACAACATCAAAAAACATATTTTTTATAAACCAAAAGTGTCCATAAAAGCTTTTGTTCCAGAAGATTACTCTAAGAAAAACGATATACATGCCGCAATAGATAAATATATAGCCCTTGAGTTGTCTAAGTATTTGGCTTTAAATAAAGGTTTAGAGATAAGGGAAGTGAAAATGCATTTAAAGGATGCAGTCTATAAAGCTTTAAAAAATAAAACAAACAAAAGACCAGTAATTCTTCCATTAATTACTAAATGGCAACAATAAGTATGTAGGTAATCTGTAAGAGAACATAACAAGCACTATGAAACATTCTTTGATGCTTATTGAGTCTCCGAACAAGATTAATACGATTAGTAGATACCTAAAAGATACCAATATAAAAATATTGGCCACCATAGGCCATATTAGAGAATTGGATGAGAAGAGCTTTAAAGGATTAGGTTTTGATGAAACAACCTATGAAATGAAGTGAAGGAATGATTCTGAGAGAACTTTTAAAGGAAAAAAATTTGATGTCATAGAAACTATAAATGCAGCAGCAGATGCTTCAGATGAAATCTTTCTATCTACTGACCCAGATAGAGAAGGAGAAGCTATCTCATGACATATCTATTCTGTTCTTAATGAAAAAAATAAGAAGAAATGCAAAAGAGTTGTATTCAATGAGATTACTAAGGACGCAATAACTAAAGCTCTTTCTTCGCCTAGATCATTAGATCAAAACCAAATTAACTCTTATTTAGCTCGAAAACTATTAGACAGAGGATTAGGTTTCAAACTATCTGATTTTGCTCAGAAAGCTATAGGTGGAGTAAGTGCCGGAAGAGTTCAGTCAATAGCTCTTAAATTCTTAAAAGATAAATATGAGGAAATAAAAGCTTTTGTTCCTGAACACTGATTCAATATATACGTCCTATTAGAGAATGGACTAGAGTTGAATCTTAAAAAGCTAGCAGATAAAGGCTACAAACTTAAGGATCATAAGGATGGTTCTATAAATTTTGTAAATGAAGAAGATGCAAAGAAATTCCTATCAACACTAGATAACTACTTTATCTTAGAGAAAGTAGATGATCCAAAGCAGGAGAAACAGAAACCTCCTAAAGCTTTTAAGACTTCTACTATGCAAAGCACTGCTATTATCAAACTTCATATGGCTGTTTCTACAGTTGATAGAACAGCACAAATGCTATATGAAGGAGTGGAAATAGATGGAGAAGCTATATCTTTAATTACCTATCCAAGAACAGATAGAGAGGATTTATCTGAAACCTTTGTTGAACATACACAAACATGATTATTTAAAGAATTCGGAAAAGAATATATAGCAGATAAATCTAAGAGCGTAAAAGAGAAAAAAACTAAAGATAAAGAGTTATTAGTACAGGGAGCTCATGAAGGAATCAGACCAACATATATACATATAACACCTGATTCTCTTGATGGAAAGATAGAAAAAGACGCTTTACGTCTCTATAGATTGATTTGACTATATGCAGTTTCTTCTTTAATGAAGGACGCAATATACAACAATGTTCTATATCACTTTGATAACAACAAAAATAAATTCACTACTAATAACCGAATAGAGAAATTCGAAGGTTTCAAAGCTCTATTTAAGAGATATAGCCAAGAAGAGAATTTACTGAAAGAGGATGATTTCCCAGATTTAAAAGTTGGAGAGAAATATAAAGACAAGATCAAAGAAGTAAAAAGAGTAGATAAGAGACCACCTAGTCCTTACACGGAATCTACACTTATTAAATCTTTAGAGGAAAAAGGGATAGGAAGACCATCTACCTATTCTCACATAGTAAATATTGTTGTCAAAAGAGAATACGCAAATAAAGACTCCGGAAAACTAATAATTACTGATTTAGGTCTGAAGATGTCCGAGGATCTAGAGAAGTTCTTTCCAAACATCATGCAGTATGACTATACGAGAAACATGGAACAAGAATTAGACAATATTTCCGAGAACAAATCTAATTGAAAAACATTTCTAGATAAAGTATTCCAGATATTCAATGAGGAATTAAATAAAGCTAATAAAGTTGCATTCGGTAATTGTCCAGAATGTGGAGCAGAGCTAAAAGCTAGATTTTCTGTAAAAACAAAGAGTCATTTCATAGGTTGCACTAATTATCCAAAATGTAAATATATAGGAAGGATAAATAAAGTAGAAGCTAATAAATCTTCAGTAGAAGAAATAGGTGAGTTATGTCCGGATTGTCAAGGAGCTCTAGTTAAGAAAAAAAATAAATGAGGTAGTTTTTTTATTAGTTGTTCTAAGTATCCAGAGTGCAAATACATAAGAAGCTTAAATCCAAGACCAGCTAAAGAACCTGTAGGTAGGAATTGTCCAGATTGTGGTGCAGAATTATTCAAGAGATTTAATAAGTGGAATAGACCATTTATTTGTTGTTCTAAATATCCTGATTGTAAGTACTTGGAATCTATAGAAGAAAAAGAAGAATTAGATGAAAAGTGTCCTGAATGCTCTAGTTTTCTTTGAAAATTAGTAGGAAAATACAATAAACCATATATTAAATGTAGTTCTTCTACATGTAAATACACAAGAAGAATAGCTAAGTATGAAAAATCAAATACCAAAAAAACAAAATAATTCCTTTGATGTAATAGTCATAGGGGCAGGTCATGCAGGTCTTGAAGCTGCATTTGTTGCTTCTAAATTAGGTTTAAAAGTAGGATTATTTAATTTAAATACTAGAAATATAGCTAATTTACCTTGCAATCCTTCTATAGGAGGGCCGGCCAAAGGAGTAGTAACAAGAGAAATAGATGCTTTAGGAGGAATACAAGCTATAGCTGCAGATGCCAACAAAATACAAATAAAGAAGTTAAATTATTCCAAAGGGCCTGGAGTATGAGCCTATAGAGCACAGATAGATAAAGAAACTTATCATTCTTGATTCTTAGAACAAATAGAAAAAGAACAGAATTTACATTTAGTTCTAGAAGAAGTAATTTCTTTAGAAAGAGAATTAATAGATGAACAGTGAAGAATAACAGGGGTTCAAACTAATAATGCTTTCTATATATGTAAAGCAGTAATAGTAACTACAGGTACGTACTTAAAAGCAGAACTGTACAGAGAAAAGAAATTTGCTGATTCAGGCCCAGAAGATAATCCGGCAAGTAATAAGTTATCTGATATCTTCAAATCCTGAGATATAGATCTATTAAGACTAAAAACAGGAACTCCTCCAAGAGTTTATAAAGACTCTATAGATTTTTCTTCCTTAGAAAGAGATGACAATAACAATGACTCTATTTCTTTCTCTTTTAGGGAACCTAAATCACTTCCATTAGATGAACAACTATTTTGTTATCTAACAAACACAACAGAAGAAACCAAGAAGATAATATTGGATAATTTAGATGAATTAGGTACTTATAACGGAGCTATATGTGGAACAGGCCCTAGATATTGCCCAAGCATAGAAGATAAATACATTAAGTTTCCTAGTAGAGAAATACATCATATTTTTGTTGAACCAGTAGCCAGAAACTATGATTTTTATTATCTAGCAGGACTATCTACTTCTTTAAATAAAGATCTACAAGAAAAATTAGTAAGAAGTCTAAAAGGCTTTGAAAAAGCAAGAATTAAGAGTTATGCCTATTCAATAGTTTATGACGCTATAAACCCCATTCAATTACATAAGACTTTAGAGCTAAAGAAAATTTCAGGTCTATATTTCGCAGGACAAATAAATGGAACTTCAGGTTATGAAGAAGCAGCAGCACAGGGTCTGATTGCAGGTATTAATGCTTCTTTAAAAATTCTTGGTAAACCTCCTTTAGTACTAAGAAGAGATGAGGCATACATAGGAGTGATGATTGATGATCTTACTTCTAAAGGAGTAAGAGAACCATATAGATTACTGACTTCTAGAGCTGAATATAGATTACTTTTAAGAAATGACAATGCAGATGAAAGATTAATGTCAAAAGGTTTTGAAATAGGAACTATAGATAAAGAAACTTATCTTAGATTTAAAGCTACTCAGGAAGACATAGAACATAATATTTCTTTCTTAAAAAACAACTATGCATCTAAATACAGATTAACTACAGGAGAAGAAGGTCCTCTAACTATTTTTTCTTGATTATCTAGAACAACAAGTAAATATGAAATGGTTATAGAAGCCGCAGGAGATAAATTAAGACCTTTATCTCTTGAATCTATGGAGAAATTGATGATTAAGGTCAAATACGAAGGATATATAAAAAATCAGGAATCAAGAATTAATAAGGTAGAAAAGTGAAAGAAGATATCTCTATTAGGGATATCTGACTATAGAGAGATATCTAATTTATCTAGAGAAGCTATAGAGAAATTAAATTTAGAAAAACCCATAACAATTGATGATGCTATGCGTATTGAAGGAATAAATCTAAATGATATCTTCTGGATTAAAGCTTTTCTTGATGCTGATATTAAAGGAAGATCATACAGCTAATAATTCAAGCTTAGAATCGTAAGCTGGGCAGTATCCATCATATATATTGCATAGTCTTTTTCTTATATTTGGATCACTCTCTAAATCTATTAAATGCTTGATTAATGTTTTGCTGTCTTCTTTAGATAGATCAATAATCTTTTCTATACTTGCTTTCTCTATATATCCTGTTTCTTTTATTTGTTTGTATACCTTATCAGCTAATTTCTTTAGATTATTATTCGTTGACATATACTTTAAAACCTTTTCCTCTTTTTAAACATACTGTTTTGGCTGTTCCAAATTTCATATTAGCTTTTATTTCTTTTTTAGCATCTAGTATTTTCTGGTAGTTATTAAATTCATCTAGAACAATAAAAGCAAGGGAATATCTGTATCTAAGGTTAGGAACTATTGCACTTTTAGGATCTCTTACTGCAAAATCAAAATATCTTTGATCATATCAATGAGCTTCAAAATCTATATCTTTGAAAGTATTTTTCTTCTTAGTCTGTTTAAGTGCTTCATGTATAGCAATAATAAAATACTTATCTTTATCATTTCAGTTATCTAAATCATCAATACTTAATTGCAACCTATCTAATAGTTCACTGAATTCTTCGGGATAATTCTTAGTTAGAAAATCTATAGCCTTATTAAGTATCTCTGGCAGATTAACAAATGAGTTAGCAAAGGAGTGAAATATAGATTGTTTCTTTTCATTTTGAGATGCTTTTACTTCTGTTCAATTAGATGGATTATTAGCCTGGTATATGAGCATTACTCCTAGAGGGGAGATAAATATTAAGGATATTCAAGCTCAGACTACTCATTTAACTCCTTCATACTTAAGGCTTCAATTAATAAGGACAATGTTTATATAGATGTGAGTTAAAGCTGCAACAATTAGTAAATCTTTAAAAGAATTTGATTCAGCATGAGGCTTGGAGGTAATTAGTAGGTAATAAAACATTATGCAAGTGATAACGTTTGTAAAACCTACTAACGAACATAACTTTTTTATGTTCTCTAGTGATTGGTACTTATTGAGCAGTAAAACGTCTTTGATTTTTGATAATTTGTCTTTCATATAAAATAAACTGATATCTATCTTACTTAAATAAAGATTAAATGAAAAGTTTTAGCTACGTGATTAAAGATAAAGTGGGCGTGCACGCTAGACCAGCCAATAAATTAGTACAAGCTTTATCCAATTACAAATCTAAAGTAGTTATTAAATGTGGAGAGAAAGAAGCTAATGCTAAATCTATTATTAATTTGATGTCTTTAGGTTTACAACACAATTCACAAGTTGAATTTATAGTTGAAGGAGAAGATGAGGATAAAGTTGTAAGTGAATTGCCAGAATACCTAGCAAAAGAAAACTTTTAATTTAAAAAACCACTCCACACAAATTTCTCCTTAAGGCTGCTTTATTTCTAATCTGACCTGGTTCGGATAGTTTTGTTGAAATGGTATTTAAATTATATTTGAAATAAGCTGTCTAAGTGCGCTTTGAAGTTGTTTATAAATCTATTTAGTTCATTTTCTTTTTTTCAAAACAAGTTGTAATATATCTTCAATTTTGGTTCAGTTCTTGAATATCTAAACTTAATTCAACTATTCTGGTTCATAAATCAACTTACTATTCCCTGCTCTTGATCTATTTCTATTTTTTCTAAGGAGTAACCACTTAATTCAGATATTTTTTCCTTGACTTTCTCAGAGTCAGTTATTAAATCTAGATTTTTGTTATTGCCTTTATAGAAGTCAGTTAGTCCTTTTCATACTCCTACTGAACTAATTAACATATCTAGATATTTTTTTAAGTTATGTTTATTTGATTTACAGTAAGCTATTGCTTCTAAAAGATATGCTATTTGTTGATAACTATCTTTTTCTCTGTGTATTGGCTCTATAAGGGCACCCATTGCTTCTTCAAATGCAATCAATAAGTTATTTCCTTTTTTCTCCTCTCTATTTACTATTTCAGAGATATTTTTGAATCCAGTATTGGTTATGTGTATAGGAATATTGGGGAATAGTTTGTTTATTAGAGTATTAGTTACGTTTGTGCTTACTATATAAGTTTTTCCTAATTTTTTCTTAAATTGAACTTTGAAAGCAGCTGTAATAATTCCTATTTCATTTCCATTAAAGAAATATCAGGAACCATCTTCTTGTCTTTCTGCAATTGCTCCTCTATCTCCATCTAAATCTGATGCACACACATAATCTATATTTTCTTTTTCTGCTAATCTAATTACTTCTCTAAATGAACTTGCTTCTTCTGGATTAATTACATCTGTATCAGTATTACATTCCTTAAATTGAGTAAATCCTAGATCGTGCATCAACATCTTCATATTTTCCGCTGTAGTGCCATGATGTCCATCAAACAAAATTCTTATTTGGGATTTAATACCAGATGTTTCTTCATCTAATGCCGTTGCTATATTCTCAGCTGTTTCTTTAAAGTAATCATTTATTTCAGCTATTGTTATTCATTTCAGTTCATTCTTGTCTATATTCTCATTTACTTCCAATAGGATTGCTTCTTCTATTGAAGGAAGGCATTTAATTAAGTTTTTTTCTTCATGAACATCTAGTTGTTTTCCTAGAGAGTCATATAACTTCATTCCGTTGTAGTTAGCTGGATTATGCGAAGCAGTTATGTTTACAGCTCCATCTAAGCTTTTCTTTCTTATTAGATAGGAAACAATAGGTGTTGAAATGGCTCCATTATTTGGACCAACTATGTAACCATTTATTCCTTCTTTTAAAAGAGTAAATATTGCTTCTAAATACAGTCGATATCCATGTTCTCTTTTGTCGTAGACTACTAGTACAGATGGTTTTTCTTTTTTTTTCTTTAGATATGTGGAATACCCTTTAATTGCTCATCTACATGTAAATCTATTGAGCCTTTGAGTTCCTAATCCTACTATTGTCCTTATACCTGCTGTTCCAAAACGTAAAGGTTCTGGTTTAAATAGTTCTTGTTTTTCTTCTTCGGAATATCTCCGTAACTCGGCTTTTTCTTCTTCGGTTAATTGGGGGCTATCTAACCATGTCCGAAATATTTTTTCATAGTTCATCTCTACAATTCTTTTAGCTGAGCAAGCTTCTCTCTAGCTTTAGCTCTGCAATGACGATTATTTTTCTCTATTGCTTCTTTTAGAACTTCAAGATTTATTTGCTCGTATCTATCTTGTATTTCACTTATTTCCTTAATTACTAGTTCTGCTACTACTTCTTTTAGTTCTCTATAAGTGTCACTTTGTAGTCTGTCGCATGCTTCTTCTATTGAAATATTTGTAAGACTCGCATATATCTCTAACAAGTTTGTTATTCCTGGTTGATTAATAGGATCTATATTTATTTTTCCTATTGAATCAGTTTTAGCTTTCATAATTTTTTCTCTAATTGTTTCTAGATCATCATCTAGGAAAATAACTCCTTCGTAGCTCTTACTACTTTTAGACATTTTTATTTCTGGATTCTGTAGATCTTTTATTTTTATTCCCGCTTTATTGCCTTTTGGATTAAATGCTTTTGGTTTTTTAAACAGATTTACTTTGTATTTGTTGTTTATTCTTTCTGCTAAATCTATTGTTAATTCTAGATGTTGTGTTTGATCTTCGCCTAAAACTACATAGTCTGTATCGTACATCAATATATCTGCTGCCATTAATACTGGATAAGTTAGAAGACCTACTAGTGCCATTTCAGTTCCATTAGGTAACACAAACTGTTTACTTAAGTGTTTGTATTGAGTCATTCTTTGCAACTCTCCTAGAGTGGAGTGAGTTAGCAAAAAGTAGAAAAGTTCTAGATGTTCTTTGATTTCTGATTGGATAAAAACTTTGTTTTTTGTTGGATCTAATCCACATGCAGCATACATGCGAATTACATTCCATTTGTATTCATCTATCTTTTTGTAACTAGCTTCTTGCAAAGAAAGGGGTATTGTTACTGAATGTCAATCTGCAGCGAATAAATAACAGTCATAATTATCTTGTTCGTTGATAATCTTTTTAATTACTCCTAGATAGTTACCTAAGGTTAATCTATTAGTTGGTTGTATTCCAGTTAAGAGAATAGGTTTTGTGCTTCCTATCATAGATATTAAATATTAAACGTATGTCATTAGTAATGGGAATAGTCGGCTTGCCTAATGTCGGTAAATCATCTCTATTTAATGCACTTACAAAAGGAGATGCATTAGTAGAGAATAGGCCATTTGCAACGATAGATCCTAATCTAGGAGTAGTTAAGTTACCAGATTCTAGAGTGGATAGATTAGCCGAGATTATAAAGCCTCAGAAAACAACTCATTCTGTTGTTAAGTTTCTAGATATTGCTGGTTTAGTGAAAGGGGCATCAAAAGGAGAAGGATTGGGCAATAAGTTTTTAGAGAATATTAGAGGAGTAGATGCTATTTGTCTAGTAGTCAGAGCTTTCAATAATAAAGATGTATTTAGTGTTGTTGAATCTGATACAGCAGATCCTGTATTTGAAGCTCAGATAGTTTTATGTGAGTTAATTTATTCAGATTTAGAAATGGTTGAGAACATTTTGAGAAAGTTGAAGAGTAATGATCCGAGGGTAGAGCTTCTTAATAGATTAAAGAATCATCTTTCTGAAAATAAATTAGTTCTTAATTTTGAGTTAACTGATAAAGAAAAAGAATTATTAAAGATTTATTCTTTCTTAACTGATAAGCCCATGATAGTTCTGGCTAATACTGATGATAGTTCTGAATCAGTAGATCTATTAAAGGACATAGAGGTTTACTCTAAAGAATTAAATGCTTCTTTTCTGGATATGAATATTAAGTTAGAGAATGAAATTAGTTTTTTATCTGAGGAAGAGCAAATTGAGTTCTTATCAAGTGTTGGAAGAACTGAAACTTGTTTGAATAAATTAATCTCTTTAGCTTTTAAAAAATTAGGTCTATCTACTTTCTTTACAGCAGGAGTTAAGGAAGTTAGATCATGAACTTTTAGAAATGGATCTAATGCTGCAGAATGTGCTGGTTTAATACATACAGATATAGAGAGAGGTTTTATAAAAGCCAAAGTAGCTAAATACGAAGATTTTCTTGAATTTTCTGACTTTAAAACATTAAAGCAAGTTGGGAAATTGTCACTTGAAGGTAGGAATTATCTGATGCAGGATGGTGATGTTGTATTATTCGAATTTAATGTATAATTCGAGGTAATAACTCCTCATCAAACCATTAGCAAATAGTAAATAGTGAATCATAGAGAGGAGATTTTGGTTATTTGCGGCCCGATGTTTGCGGGCAAGAGTAATCAACTTCTTTTTCTTTTAGAAAGACTTAAATACGCAAAAATACCTTACATAGTTTTTAGACCTAATATAGATAGATATAAGGACTCCTTAGGTACTAGATTCTCAGATAGAAGAGAGCCATCTATCAGTATAGACATAAATAACCCTAAAGAGATTTATAAACATATAGATTTAGATAATTTGAAATTGCCTTTAACAGTTGTGGTTGATGAAGCTCAATTTTTTGAGAATAGTTTTTTAGATGTAGTTAGAGACTTAAATAGAAAAGGAGTTAGATTCATAATTGGTGGTTTAGATGTTGATGCTTGTAATAGACCATTTGGAGTTATGCCTCAATTACTTTCATTAGCTTCCAAAGTAATTAAGTTGAAAGCTGTTTGCGCTTTTTGTAAAGGAGATGCTTGAAAGACTACTTTAAAGAAAGCAGATCCTGGCATGAAAGACAAAAGTATAAAGTTGGATGAGGAAGACTTTATTCCTGTTTGTTCTGCTTGTTTTTATGAGAATAAGAAGAAATTGGAAGCTTAAATAAAGAATATGTCATACAGAGAGGAGATATTAGTTATCTGCGGTCCAATGTGGGCTGGAAAGAGTGGAACAGCCCTAATTCTTATCGATAAGTTGAAACATGCAAATATACCTTACTTAGTCTTTAGACCGAATATAGATAGGTATAAGGATTCTTTAGGTAGTAGATATATGCAAATGAAGATACCTGCTATCAGTATAGATGCTAAGAATCCTAAAGAAATCTATAACCACATAGATTTGAATAATCTTAAGTTGCCTTTAACTATTGTTATGGATGAAGCTCAGTTTTATTCAGATGATTTATTTGATGTTGTTCAGGATTTACATAGTAGAGGAGTTAGATTCATAATTGCAGGGCTGGAAATAGATGAGAATTTAAAACCTTTTGGAGTTATGCCTAAGATTTTGGCTATTGCTTCAAAAGTAGT
Source organism: Candidatus Mycoplasma haematohominis (assembly GCF_902712995.1). Taxonomy (GTDB): domain Bacteria; phylum Bacillota_I; class Bacilli_A; order Mycoplasmatales; family Mycoplasmoidaceae; genus Eperythrozoon_B; species Eperythrozoon_B haematohominis. The sequence goes on along the minus strand of NZ_CACTIB010000008.1, from coordinate 26,985 downwards.
TAAGTTAAGGGCTGTATGTGTTAATTGTGCTGATGATGCTTGAAGGTTAGCTCTAAAAGTAGATGCTCCTGAACCTAAGGTTAAGAACTTAAAAGTTGGAGATACTGATCTAAAGTTAGGTGGTGATGAAACTTTTGCTCCTATGTGTTCTGCTTGTTATTTTGAGAATTTATCTAAGTTACAAGAAAAGAATAAAAAGTAAATTTTTGAACTGTTAATAATTAATTTTTTAAAACCGTTTTTTCTCTTTGCCTGAGCTTAATTTGTCCTTCTTAAATCAATTTTTTTCAAAAAAATAATTTAATAAAGCGGCGATTTTTCACATAGAATTGCCGCTTCGAACAAAAAATAAATTTCGGATTTTTCTTATGTCGTGATTATATATTCCACCCCCCCTTCCTAAGGGTAGCTCTAAAGTAATAGTTGTACATTATCAACCACCAACTCCAAAAGCAACACCTAAACTTCTGGTTCCAGTTAAGAAAGATACAGAAGAGAAAAAAGAAGTAGCAAAGGAGCAAAATCAAGAAGAAAAACTTTTTGATTTGAAAATTGAGTTTCCAACACCTAAACAAAAAAATAATTTTGAAGGTTTTAATTTTGAGAATGGAAATTTAGAAGTACCACCGATAAATTGACAAGGTCAGTTTGATCCTCAAGATGTTAATTATGAAAATGAGGTAAATTTAGACTTATTTTGGGAAATATTTGAAAAAGAAGACAAAAATTTTTTAACTCTTCCAATTCTAGATTTAGGAAATGAAGTTTCAGTTTCTTCTTATAAGCAAGATTGATTTAAACCTAAAGAAGTAAATTTAGAACTACATTTAGAAGAGTGATCACCTGTTTCAAGAAAAAGAAACGATAATTGAATATCTTCTCTCTTATTAGGTTGCGGAGGGGTTTATATATTTCCTAAAGGCGAGGAGTGAATGTTTATTCAGTGTAGTGAGGGGGAAACAAATCAAGAAATTAGAAAACTAGTAGAAAAAACTAGACTTGAATTAAATAAGTCAGATGAAAGTTCAGCTGTGTCGGAAGCCCTTCTTAATCACGTTTTTTTATGAAATCCAAAAGATAAAGAAGAGATTCTGGTAAATGCGCTTGAAGTTTAATTTGCCTTTCTGAAATTGATTTTTTTCAAAAAAATAATTTAATAGAACGGTGATTTTTTATATAAAATCGCCTCTTTAATTAAAAATGACACCCCACATTTCAGCAACCAAAGGAGGAATTGCAAAACTATCTGTCTTATCAGGAGATTCTCTAAGAACAAAGCGAGTTGCAGAGAAGCAAGCAGCATGCGTGTTGACAGTCAGTGGCACAATTGGAGAACATAGAAAAATGACTTCTGAAGAAAGAGTTACTTGCCTAGAAAATATGATCTCAGTTGCCTTGGGTGGTTGCTGCAATTAGTAAATAAATTTTAAGTTTTTTATGTCAGCATGATTTGCTCTTAATTGAGAACTTCCCCCCCCCTAATGGTAGAGCTAAATTGACAGTTTCGTTTCAGCAAACAGATCCAGTAGTGATACCTAAACCTCCGGTTTTAGTTAAGAAGGAACCAGAAAAGAAAGAAGCGCCAGTAGGGCAAAAAAAACAGGAAAAGGAAAAAGAAGTTTCGGTAGAAGAAGCAGTCGATGTAAATATAGCTTTTGAATTTTGAAAAGAAAAACCATCCGACTTATCTAATTTATCTGTTGATTTAGGTGTAAATTCGATAGAAACAAGTGCATTACTGGAAACAGGTTTATTAGATATTTATCCTGAAGATTACAATGATGTTTATCCTCCAATAGAGGAATTTGGTTTAAGGCTACCAGAAAAACATATCCCTAGAACTTTGTATTTAGATTTGCGAGTATCTGAACCTAAATTCGTTGATTTTAATCTTCAAGAAATTCCTGCTCTTTATGTAGGCAATTGGTTGGATAGAAATGAACTTAGAACAGCCCTTTTCGCTTGTGGCGGACTTTCGTATTTTTCTGAAGGCAGAAAATGAAGTTTTAGTCAATGCGGAGAAAAAGGATTGGCAGAAGTACTTAGAAAATTAGTCGATGAAACTAGGTCTGTTTTAAATTCAGGAAATTATGGAGGAGATCTTGAAGTAGCAGAAGCGCTTTTAAAAGAATCATTTCTATGGAGTAGAGAAGATATGAAAGAAATAATAGAAGCGTCTAAAGAAGATTAATTTTTATAAAGTTTCAAATTGTTAATTGTTGTATTTTTAAGTTTTTCTTGTTTCTTTGACTGTAGGAAATTTCGTCTTCTTTTTCTAGTTTTTTCGGGTAGTTAAAACTATTTTTTTCAAAAAAATAATTTGATAAAGCGGCGATTTTTTATATAGAATCATCGCTTCAACCAAAAAATAAACTTTAGATTTTTCTTATGTCAGCGTGATTTAGTCTTAATTGAGATCACCCCCCCCCTTCCTAAAGGTAGTGGCATAACAACAGTTTCGTATCAATCACCAACAACTCCAAAAGCAACACCTAAGGCTAAAGAAAATTTAGTTAAGGATAAGAAAGAAGAGAAAAAGGAAGCGGCAGAGAAGAAAAGCCGCAGAGACGAAGAACTTCCTAGCTTAAAAATTACGTTTCCAGAAATAAATGAGAAAGATGATTTTGTAGATTTTCATTTTGGGCATGGAAATTTAGAAATACCACCCATAAATTTGCAAGATCAGTTTGATCTGCAAGATTTTGACTATGAAAATGAGGTAAATTTAAACCTATTTTCGGGAATATTTGAAAAAGAAGAAAAAGGCTTTTTAACCCCTTCAATTTTAGATTTAAGAGATGAAGATTGAGTTTTTTCTTACAAGCAAGATGTATTTGAACCTAAAGAAATAAATTTAAAACTACATTTTGAAGAGTGATCGCCTGTTTCAAAAAAACGAACAGGTGATTGAACATCTGCTCTCTTATTAGGTTGTGGAGGAGTTTATATATTCCCTGCTGAAGGTAAAGGATGAATTTTTATTCAATGCGGCGAGGGGAAGACAGATTTAAAAATTAGAGAATTAGTAGAAGAAACCAGACGTGGATTAAATAAGCAAGATGAAAGTTCAGACGTATCAGAAGCCCTTCTTAAACATGTTTTTTTATGAAGTTCGGAAGATAAAGAAGAAATTCTGAAAAAAGTTCTCGAAGATTAATTTTTTGTTGACACTTAATTTGTTTTTCTAAAACTAACTTTTCTAAAAAAATAACTTAGTAAGGTTGTGGTTTTTTAATATAATTATTTTTTTAAGACAAAATGACTCCTCACATTTCAGCAGCTAAAGAAGAAATTGCAAAACTAGTTTTCTTAGCCGGTGATCCTTTAAGAGCAAAATGAGTTGCTGAAAAGTATCTTCAAAATTACAAGTTAGTTAGTTCAGTAAGAAATATTTATTTCTATACAGGAGAGTACAACGGCAAAAGAATTACAGTTGGAGCCTCAGGTATGGGATATGGTTCAATGGGTATTTATGCACATGAACTATTTAACTTTTATGATGTTGATGCAATAGTAAGAATCGGTAGTTGTGGAGCTTACTCTAAAGACTTAAAAGTAGGAAGTGTTGTTATTGTTGATAAATCTAAAGCTGATTCATCTTCATATGCTGAAGTATCAGCTGGAGAAAGTTATGACACCATCTCACCTTCAGGAGATCTAGACAAAAAAATAGAGGCTTTTGCTAAAGAAAAAGGTATTCAAACATTTAGAGGAAACGTGCACAGCTCTAATGTTTTCTATTCTTCATTAGATTTAGAAAAAACTATTAAAGAAAAAGAAGTGATTGCCGTTGAAATGGAATCATTTGCTTTATTTGTAGAAGCAAAAAGAGCTAATAAACAAGCAGCATGTATACTGACAGTTAGTGATATAGTAGGAGGAAACGAAAAAATGACTCCCGAGGAGAGAGTGACTTGTTTAGAGAATATGATCTCTGTTGCATTGGGCGGTTGTTGTTAGGTTGCTGTATAAGATTTTTGATTTCAAAGGAAAACAGAATAATTCAATATTCTTAGAGTTAAATAAGTTTCTTAATTCACAAGGATATATTTACTCTGAAGATGATTTTGAATACCTATTTGTAATTGGAGGAGATGGTAGTTTTATACACTTTGCCAAAGAATATGCTTTTAAATCTAAAAAGATAATTGGAATTAAATCAGGAAACTTAACCTTCATTCCTGATTTTTCTATTCCTGAACTTAATTTAAATAGTCTTGAATTTGTAGATATAGAGTTATTGCAGTTAGAGATATCAGGAAATAACTATTATGCATTCAATGACATATATATTTCAGGTTCGCTATTTTTAGAAGCTGAAATATATATAAATAATTTTTTTTTAGATTTATTTAAAGGCTCAGGTTTGCTATTAGCTACTCAAAAAGGCAGTACTGGTAAAAATAAATCTTTAGGCGGCCCTATACTTGCTCCAGAGTCTAATCTTTGATTAATTAATGAAATAGGAGCTAATAATACAAATAAAAATAGATCCTTAGATTGTCCTATAGTGTTAAAAGAGGAAGACTATATAGAGATTAGGATACCTAAATCGGAAAATTATAGGATATATATAGATGGAAGAGATATAAATATATCTTCAGAATTAACTCTAAAAGTAAAACTTATTAAGGGCAATAGTAAAGTAGTAAAAAGCGCATGAAATACTTATGCTAATAAGTTATCTGACACATTCTTAAATCATCATGGCTAGCTTAGCGGAAAAAATGGCGTCAGCTAAGAAATTAGCTGGTTCAATTTCTAAAAAAATTAAAGATACTCAGACTAAATCAGCTGCAGGAATAAAGTTGGTGAACAAGAATATTAGTTCATCGATTCAGAAAGGCAAACAAGTTAAAGATAAATACAAATCTATAATTGCTCAGAATGATTTCCTTGTTTTTTATTTAACTAAGAGATCAGACAATAAAGAGTTTGTAGAACTAGGCAAGACTAATGCAGAAGAATCAGCTAAGAAATTATTAGAGGGATTAGGAGGAGCTAAGAACATTATTAAAGTAAAGAGAACTATCTATACAGTTACTGTTTTTTTTAGAAGCCACTATAGATTGAATAAAGAACTATTAGCAGAATGTGGAGGTCTAGGATTATGAATAGGAGATCACCAATTAACTCTTGTATTTGATTGAACTGAGACCAAACATATAGCTACTTATTTAAATAATCACTCTGTAGAAGCTAAAGTGGATTTCATACCATTGGATATTGATTAGTGAAGACTAGTCCTCCATTAATCAAGAATTTTTGTATTATTGCGCACATTGATCATGGTAAGACTACTCTGTCTGACAGATTAATCGAAATAACTTCAGCTCTCTCAGATAGGGAGATGAAGCCTCAAATTCTAGACTCTATGGATCTAGAAAGAGAAAGGGGGATAACTATTAAGTTAAATGCTGTTAGGTTGATCTATAAGAAAGGCACAGAACAGGAAACACAGCTTAACTTAATAGATACTCCAGGTCATGCTGACTTTAGTTATGAAGTTTCTAGATCACTTTCTGCATGCGAAGGAACAATACTAGTTATTGATGCTACACAGGGAATACAGGCACAAACTATCTCTAACTTTTTTTTAGCTCTTAAAGCTAATCTGAAGATAGTAGTAGCTATCAACAAGATAGATATGCCTGCTGCTAGATTAGAAATGGTTCATCAACAAATAAAAGATAAATTAGGTTTAAATCCAGAAGAAGCTATACCTATTTCAGCTAAATCAGGAATGGGAGTAGACACTCTACTGGATACTTGTATATCTAAATTCCCTTCTGCTTCTACAGATGTAAATAAACCACTTAAAGCTCTAATTTTTGATTCATATTATGACCCTTTTAAGGGAGTAATAATATTCATTCGAATATTTGAAGGAATTCTTAGAACAGGAGATCGTATTAAGTTCATGAGATTCAATAACTCAGCAGATGTTATTGATTTAGGTATTAAGACTCCTAAGATGGTCTCTATAAAAGAGTTAAGAGCAGGAGAAGTAGGATGAGTTAGTGCTAATGTAAAGAATTTAAAGGAAGTAAAGACAGGAGATACTATCACTCTTGCTGATACTCCTTGTTTAGAACCTTTACCTGGTTATGAGGATGTGTTACCAATGGTTTATTCTTCTTTCTTTCCAGTCGAGACAGAGAAGAAAAATTTGTTTAAGTCTGCAGTAGAAAAATTATCTCTTTCTGATGGTTCATTTGAGTATCAATATGAATCATCTCCTTCTCTAGGTTTTGGTTGTAGATGTGGTTTCCTAGGGCTATTACATCTAGAGATTATTAAGGAAAGATTATCTAGAGAGTATGGAATGACTGTTATTGTTACTAATCCAGCGGTTAAGTATGAAGTTCATTTAACTAATGGAGAATATTTCTATCTAACTTCTCCTTCTGATTTACCAGATCCAACTAAGGTTGCTCTTATTAAGGAACCTTATGTAGCAGCTGAAATAAATACTCCTAAGGAGCATATAGGGAAAATAATGGAATTATTAGAACGTTTTAGAGCTAGATATGTTGATTTGGAATATCTAAGTGCAGATCAAGCAACACTTAAATACGAATTACCTTTAAGTGAAATTATTCAGGATTTCTATGACGCCATAAAAACTATTACTCATGGATATGGAGTTATAGATTATGAGTTGATAGGTTATAAGGAAAATAAATTAGTAAAAGTTGACATACTAATAAATGGATTAATAGCTCCTTCTTTTTCATTTATTTCAGAACCAGGAGATTCTGCATATAGAAAAGGAAAAAAATTAGTTGATAAACTTAAAGAAAATATTTCTCCACATTTGTTTGAAATAACAATTCAAGCAGTAATTAACAATAGAGTTATATGTAGGGAAGATATCAGAGCTTTAAGAAAAAATGTTACTGCTAAATGCTACGGAGGAGATATAACAAGAAAAAAGAAGTTATGAGAACAACAAAAACAGGGTAAGAAGAAAATGAAGCAAATTGGAAAGGTTAGTTTACCACCTAATATATTTGAAAAGGTTTTTAAGAATTAAAATCCTTAAGTAATCGAAGTGTCAGATATTCAAGAAATCAAAGAGAGAATAGCTCGAGTAATTGAGTCTTTGGGTGAAATAGATCCAAATCCCGATCTATCTCAAGTTCTGGATGCAATTGCTAGTGAAGGAAAGAGAATGAAGGATGAGTATTCCAACATCTCTGATGATATCAAGAAGAAGTTTTTTGAGGTTGTAATGCAGATTAATGATAGGAAAGTAGAGGCTGCAAAGATAGATATTGATTTATTGAAAAAAGAGAAGGAATTGAATAGATATTGCTCTATTTATGCTAAGGTTCCTCCTTTACAAGAAAATGTGCATGATAAGGAGTATCAATATTTTTTAAGTAAATACGAACAAGGAGTTCAGTTGTCTCAAGAAATTTCTAGTCTTACTTTTAAAGCAACTGATCTTTTAAATACACAAAAAGTTCTAGATACTGCTTTTTCTGCAAGCATCATTGAAATTGATTATTTGATAAGAAGACTGGAAGATATTATTAAGACATTTAGATATGTTAAAACTCCTGAGTTAATAGAAAGTTATAAAAATAGATATTGCGCCTATAAAGATTTACAGAAGTTAATTGACGAAAAGAACAGGGAGTTTGATGAAACACTGGAAAGAATGAGCAGTGTTATCCCCCTTTCAAGTAGGAAAAAACCACTCGCTAAATCTGAGGTTCTCAAGACTTAGATAATGGAGACAGACCTTAATTTACAAGATTTATCACAAGAACAGATTCAAACTGAAACCCTAACCTCAGATAGTAAAGAAGCAGAAGCTAGAGCTCAGAAAATACAGAAAATAAAGGATAGAAATGAGAAGATTTGCAAAGAAGCTTTAAGGAACATAGTAAGAGTTCGAATGTTTTGAACTCTAGTTTTTATGCTATTGGTTCTTGCTATGGCTTTCTTTTGGTATTGGTATTATGCTATGCAGGGTAAAGACAAAACACTGTGAGCTAATGGTTTATTTCCTGCTTTGCTGCTTGGATCTGAGTTTATTGTTTTCTCGTGCGCAAGGATAATAGGTTCAGGGAGTATCAAGAAAAGATTGTTGGGAAGAAATAAGTGTTTAGCTGATTTTCCTAAACAGTCAACTCCAGTTATAAGAGAACTTTATCTTTTGTATTGTGAAAGAAGATGTTTACATTTCTGGACTACTCTTGGCTTTGGCGCTCTATTTCTAGTTCATATTCTCTATGTGTTGCTTGGAATTGGTATTGATGCTGCTGTTAATACAGGCGCGCCTAAGAACTCAAAAATTTTTCAAGAATGAGACTTGGAAAAATTTGACTGATCCCACTATGTATTTTTCATAGCTGCTTTCTTTTCACTGTTGAACCTACTTCAATATTTCATGTTTAAATCAGGAAATGACAGGATAATAAAGGCTTTAGAAGATAATTTTGGTAGAGAAAAATTAGTAGATGAGTGTATGTATTGTCATAAGATGCATAAAGTTAATTTCAGATATAAAACAGTCTTTTTTATTGTCGTTTGTTTTCAAGGATGTCTTTTTTACTTGTTGTTCAAAAGGATGCTATGCACGATTTTTGACAAAAGTTTTTTGCTGTAAAATAAAAACTAGGCAATTCATCTTTTAATTATGAAAATCATCTTCGGTAATCTGAAAATGAATTTCCTTTACAGGGATTTTCAAAATTACATTGAAGAAATGAGAATCCTTATGGCTAAGGAACCCCCTAAAACTTTAGTTGGTATTGCTGTTCCTTATATTTATCTGAAAGAAGCTGCTCAGAAAGTGGGAGCAGATATAAAAGTATTGGCACAAGATTTACATCCTGCCGACAAAGGTGCTTTTACTTCTCAGATTTCTGCCGCTCAAATAGCTTCTATTGAAGTTCCCGCTACTCTTATTGGTCATTCAGAATGTAGAGCTCTTAGTCAGAATGCAATAGTTATTACCAACAAAGTTAGATCAGCTCTAGATCAAGGTCTAGAAGTTATCTATTGTTGCGGAAAAGATCCAGTGAATGAAGTTACTGAAGAGTTGAAATCTTTAAGTGAGGAGGACTGAAAGAAAGTAATTATCGCTTATGAACCAATTAGTGCAATTGGTAGCGGATCAGCAATGGACGCTTCTACGGCTGCAGGTATTCTGAGACAAATAAAAGATGCTATATCTATGAAGTGAGGGGCGCAAACAGCTTCAACTGTTAGATTCTTGTACGGAGGGTCAGTTAATGCTAAGAATTACAAGACTTATTTAGATGAAGCAAATATTGATGGAGTTCTCGTTGGTGGAGCTAGCTTGAAGATTGAAGAATTTTGAGATATGGCCACCCTTAAATAAAGTAATTTTGAAGCAAATTTACAGAAAAGTGATATTCGGTAGTTGTTTTTGCTTACTTTAAATTTGTATCATGACAAAAAGTTATAGGCCAGTAGTCCTATGTATTATGGACGGGTGGGGTCTAACTGAAAATAAGGTTGGTAATTCCCCTTTACTAGCCAAAACACCAACTATAGATTACTTAGTAGCTAATTATCCTAATTCCACTCTTAGTGCTTCAGGAGAAGCTGTAGGTTTACCTGATGGACAAATGGGTAATTCTGAAGTTGGACACATAAATTTAGGTGCAGGAAGAGTAGTATTCACTGGATTATCACTTATTAACAATTGCATTAAGAAAGGAGAATTAGGTCAACAACCAGCAGTTATTCAATTCTTTGATTTAGTTAAAGAGAGAAAATGTAAGCTACACTTCCTATCTCTTATCTCTGAAGGTGGAGTTCACTCCAATATGAATCACTTCATTGAATTTGCTAAGTTGTGTAAATCTAAAAATCAGCCTTATGTTCTTCATGCTTTCACAGATGGTAGAGATGTTTCTCCTAATGCTGCACAAACAGATTTCTTAAAAATAGTTGAAACTGTTGAACAAACAGGAGGAAGTATGGGAGTTATCTCTGGTAGATATTTCGCTATGGACAGAGATAAAAACTGAGATAGAGAGGAACAAGTATTTAAGTACCTAGTTGGGACAGACAGAACCGTAACCTATGATGATCCAATTCAATACATTAAGAAATCATATACAGAGGGAACAACCGATGAATTTATAAAACCTGCCATTTCTTCTAAATCCGAGAATTTAGCTATCGAAGACAATGATGTAGTAGTTTTCTTAAACTTCAGACCAGATAGAGCAAGACAGATTTCTCATATGCTTGTAGGTTCTAAAGACCTATATGACTATGTTCCATCAAAACAATTAAATAATGTTGCTCTATTTTCCTTAATGGATTATGAAAAGATAAATTTAACCGCAACACTATTCCCACCTTTTGACATCAAAAACACTTTAGGAGAAGTTTTGCATCAAGCAGGGCTTGCTCAACTTAGAATTGCGGAAACTGAAAAATATCCTCACGTTACTCATTTCTTTGATGGGGGTAAGACAGTTGAGTATCCAAAGATGAAGAAAATACTTATTCCATCTCCAAAAGTTGCTACTTATGACCTTAAGCCAGAGATGTCAGCTCCCGAAGTCTGCGATGCTTTATTAGCTGAGCTAGACAAAGTAGATTTAGTAATACTTAATTTTGCTAACCCAGATATGGTTGGACATAGTGGTTCTTTAGATGCGACTATTAAGGCCTGCGAGACAGTTGATACACAGATAGGAAGAATTTATAAGCGAATTCAAGAGTTAGGTGGGGTGTTAGTTGTTATAGCTGATCACGGAAATGCTGAAGTTATGATAACCGAAGATGGTAAACCACATACTGCGCATACAACTAACCTAGTTCCGTTTATTGTTTGCCAAAAAGACTTATCTCTACGAGATGATGGCGTATTAGGAGATATTGCCCCTACCCTTCTATATCTCCTTGGAGTTGAACAACCTTCAGAAATGACTGGAAAATGTTTGATTAAATAGGGATTTTGGAACTGGATATTTGAACAAATTATGAATATTGCACTGGTGATTGATGATCCAGCAAGGTTAGATTTTGTTATCTATGAATTATTGAAAGACACAAGGGAGTTAGATAATCTCTTTGGAATGCATGCCTATCAAGGCGACTATAAAGGTTCATTAGTAAAAGTTTTTTTTATAGGTTCAAATAAAGATTCAGTCGCATTGAGAACAGAAGATTTATTTCTTTTTGAAGATTTAGATTTAATTGTTAATGTTGGTTATTGTTATTGTTGACATGATTCTAAGAGAGTACATGATGGAGATCATGTATTAGTTACGGCAGTTAAGTGCGATAGCGATTACAGATCTTTGTTGAATCTAAATGATTTTCAGAACAAGAAATCATTGGAGTTAGATAAGAGGTTGTAAAAAAGAATATTAGATTTATCTAAAAAATATGTGGAAAATTTAATGCCTGTTTCTTGTTATTCTGTATCTAATGTATTTGGAGCTCCTCCTCTTCCAAGCGGAAAAATAACTTCTCCTTGTTTTGATAAGAAAGCTTTTGCTTTATATGAAATAGCTTTGAGACATAATAGGGATATGATTTGTTTATATGCAGTAAGAGATCCTGGTTTTTTAGATGTCCAACATTATTTATTAGAGAAAAGACAGTCAGATTTAGATTGTTTGATTAGATTAGCTTTAGAGTTTATTTTTAGATGTAGCTGCTAGATTATGGTTAAGAAGAATAAATTAGCTAAAAGAGTAATTAAGAAAATAACTCTTACTGAACTATTGAGAGAGATAATTTCTTTTAAGAAATATGGTAGAAAGTTATGAAGCAGAAGTGCTGCAATGAAAGGAGAATTTTCTAATTTTTCTTATAGTGATGATTCTTTTTTGAAACCTGGAAGGGAAGAAAATCCATTCATTATAGAAGCAGACATCGAACAAGAATTGATAAGTATTAATAAAACTATCACTAAGAATATAGAATTTTATTTGTCTTCAACTGATGAAGATATTTCATAATTTGATATGTTCGGAGAGACTTTGTTTGGTTTAGTTGATGATTCTGAGAAAGACAGGGAAGTAGATAATTCAGAACAATCCACTTCTGAATTATCTGAAACAGCATCTGAAACAGCATCTGAAACAGCATCTGAAACAGCATCTGAAACAGCATCTGAAACAGCATCTGAAACAGCATCTGAAACAGCAGATTTAGAAGAAAGCGAAAACACTGATGAAATTAAAGAAGAGACAGAAGGAGAAGAAATAAATGAAGAGATTTCTTTAGATCCAGAAAAAACTTTTGAAGAAGGTTTAGTTGAATCTTCTGAATTACCTGAACCAGAAATAGATGTTTCAAGTAGTGCAGTTCCTGAAAAGAAATACTTAAAGAAAGAAAACGATATCAGAAAGGGAGTTATTAACTTCTTTGAAGATGTAGAAGAAATAGGATTTGATGCTAAAGAAGTAGCTAAAAGACAAACAAGAGAATATAAATTCTTCCTTAAATTCCAGAAATATGCTCATGTTAGTCATTTTGTTAAGACAGATGAAATTGGAGCTCATACTTATGAAAAACAATATTGAAACTTATATTTATTCAATAGAGTTTGTTTCACAATAAGACAAATCTTTTCTCCTTTCTGTTCTAGTCCGTTTGATAAAGATGGAACTTGTCCTATGTTTGAAGCTGAAACCCTATTTAAACCACAAAAGTGTGTTGCTTATGTTGGTAGATCTAGATATCTAACAGAGATAAACTTTAAAAAGTTCTCAAAGGTTATGTCAGTTATTCATGCTGATATTTTTGAAGAACCATTAATAGGAGAAATAGATCCAGAAGAAACTATGTTAGATTGTGGTACTTTCCTTAGAAAAGGAGCAAGTCCTGTAGTAGCTCCTAAAGAAGAATCTAAGTCTAATGAAATTCCAGAAACAGTTATAGATAGACATGAATGACCAGCAGATGTAGCTCCACAATCACAACAACAATAAGACAATGGAATTCTTTAAGTCTAAAAATCAGGAGAAACCATACTACAACTCAGAGCAAATAGAAAGAAGGAATACTGATATTCCCGAATTAAAACATCTTCCTTGTTTCGAAAAACATAAGAAGAGTGCTAAGTTACTTTTCTCAGAACAAGAACCAGTTCTAGAACTTAAAAAGTTATCTCTTCCTCCTATACCAGCAAGTATTGAGTACTTACCGTCTAAGTATGAAAGAAAAAGACTTTCAGCTCTTGCTCCATTAAATAAAGAAGAGGAAGAAAAACAGGAGCAAACAAAAAAACTATCTAACTTAATAAAAGAAAGACTAGCTTCAGAATTAGATGAAGAAAGTGCAGGTTTTCAGTTTGATCCTGAACAACACGGTCATTATTTATCTTCTCTAACTAAAGAACCAGAAATAGCTTCACAGGAATGTGTTAGAGCCCCTCTTGCTTCTGATGAGCAAGTAGAAGAATTAACTAGATTACATTTACATTTATATTCAATACTTGCTTTAATACAGGAAACTAATCTAGCAAGTGACTTTAAAGCAGCTTATGATATTCAAGACAAGATCTCTTATATATTGACTAACAGAACTATTATGTTTGAAACACTAGTATTAGATCTAACTATTTATTTACAAGCAGTAATTGAGAAATTAGAGTTCTATCAGAGAGAAATTTATAAGAAACAACAGAAATTTATTTCTTTTAGTAGTAGAATTTCAAGATTAAAAGAATATAAATATAAGACAGATGAGTCATTTAAGTTAATAGACGATAGCAGAATGATTGCATACCAAGAACTAGATAAAAACTTTAAAGCGCTTGATCAGCAGCAAAAACAATAGGTAGAGTTGTCTACTTTTATTTCTCTTAAAGATATAAATAAGTCTTATTCAGAAAACAATAGGGTTCTAACGAAGTTTAATCTCGACATAGAAGAGGGTTCCTTTGTATCCATACTAGGAGCTTCTGGTTCAGGTAAATCTACAATACTTAATCTAATAGCTGGATTTATTAAGCCTGATTCGGGAAAGATATTGTTGAATGGAATAGATATAAAAGATATGCCTCCAAATCAAAGACCAACAGCTACTGTTTTTCAAGACTATGCTTTATTCCCAAACATGAATGTTTTTGAGAATATTGCTTTTGGTCTAAGAAAGATGTTTACAGATAGAGAAAATATATCTGCCAATATTCATAAGACTATACAGGCACAAATAGATAAATCTAGAACTAAGTCTAGGAATAAATTAGCAGTCTTATCATGCAGAGTGAATGTGTTATTTACTAAAAGGGAAGAGTTAACTAAAAAGTTAGCTAATTTAAAGGAAGGCACATGATCACACAAGTGACACTCTTTGTTATTGAAAAATATAAATGCTCAGATTAATGATTTAGATTACTGGAGATCATATTGAGAGTATTACTCAGTACTAAAGCAGAAAAAACTAATAAATAAGTACACAAAGAGACCACTAAATAAGAAGGAGATAAGGACTAGAGTTCAAAGAATTATTAATTTAGTTGGTCTAGAAGGGAAAGAACAAGCTAGTCATGATACTTTATCTGGAGGACAGAGACAGAGAGTAGCTTTAGCTAGAGCTATTATTACAGAACCCAAGATACTACTATTAGATGAACCTTTATCCGCTTTAGATGAAGAAGTAAGAGAAAAGTTACAACTTCAATTAAAGAATCTACATAAAAGATTGAAGATTACTTTCTTGTTGATCACTCATAATCAGAAGGAAGCTTTAGTTCTTTCAGACAAGATAGTTGTTTTAAGGAAAGGACAGATAGAACAAATAGGTACTCCTTCTGAACTATACGATTCACCAGTCAACACATGAGTAGCTACTTTTATGGGTAAAGCTAATATTTTTAGTGGTACATATTTAAGACCAGGAGTGATATTAGTTGGCAATAATGAGTTTACTACTGATGTATGCACTGGTTTTGAAGCTAATGAACCAGTTAATGTAATGATTAGACCAGAGGATTATGACGTTGTCGATGAAGACAAAGGTTTAGTGACCGTGACAGTGCTAGAAACCATATATAAGGGTCAATTATGGGAACTTAGATGTAGATTTTTAAATGAGATTATTTACGTTGAGAATATAGATGAGGTGTCTATAGGAAAGAGAATAGGTCTTGTATGAGATTCTATGGACGTACACGTCATGAAAGTGCCTTAAACAGAAATGTTTTATTTGGCACTTGAGAAGATTAAAAAATATAATCCTTATCTTGTTTTTTTTCATTTCTTTGTAATCTTATTTACATTTATTCCTTTCTTGATACTTGCTCTTAAAGCAGTTTCAGTCGAGCAAGGATCTTCTTTCATCGATAATACAGCTTTTGTTCATATAGGTTTACTTTTTTCCTTAATCAGAAGTTTTTGGGTAGCAACTTGAACCTTGTTAATAGTTATGGTTATTGGATATCCATTTGCCTATTTAGTAGCTAATTTAAAGAGTTCTATTTTTAAAGTACTTATTGTTTCTCTAGTTACTGCTCCTCTATGAAGTAGTTTCTTTGTTAAGTTAGTTGGATTAAAGAGTTTCTTTGATTTAGTCTATGGAGATGTGAATAGTACTAGAGGTCTTGCTTATGTAATTATTGGTCTTGTTTATATATATTTGCCTATAGCTATATTGAATTTCTACAACATTATTAGCAGCATTCCTAAAAATATAATTAACGCTTCTTTAGATTTGGGAAGTAGTAGGTTGGAATCAGCTATTAAGATAGTTATTCCTTATACTAAGAAATCCATTGTTGCTGTTTTTTTCTTAGTTTTTTTGCCCGCTGTTACTTCTATTAGTGTGGCTGATTTTCTTAACTGCGAGCAAGGTTCTAAATTGATAGCCCAGAACATTCATTCTTTGGTTCAGTCAGGAAATACTGGATCTATCTCAAACAATAGATTGTCTTTTGTTACTTTGTTCATTGCCTATGTAATGTTTGTCATATTTTGTTGTTTCTATGGTTTTAAGTCTATATTCGTAAAAATAAAAAGAGATTTACATAGGAGGTTCGGTAGATTTTCAATTCATGGTTAACTTTTGGCTTAATGCTACTGATATTAATTTTTGGAGAAGATTGTTTCAGAAATGGTTCTTATTTATTGTTCTTTTTGGTTTATATGTTCCTCTTATTTGTTTTATATTCCTGTCTTTTAATGAGAAATCTACTAAGGGCACTGTTCCTACTGTATTAGGTTCCTTTAATGGAATTCAGAATTATGTGGAATTCTTTACTACTAGCTTAGATAGTACTAATGTAGGCCCTTCTCTTGTCAATTCTTTAATAATTGCCTTTATTTCTATTCCTATTTCTTTATTTATAGGTTTATTGACTACTGTTAGTATCTGAAAAAACTATGGTAAGGGTCAAAAATATACATTCTTATTCTGTAACATAACTATTTCTTGTCCAGATATAGTACAAGCCATAGCTTTCTCCTTTTTATTTGCTACTCTGATAGTTCCCCTGGGTATTAATTTAGGTTTTTTTACTGTAATTCTTACCCACATAGCTTTGCAAATACCTTATGTAGTGATCTTTTTATATCCAAAATTAAGTAAATTGAATATCAATTTACTCAGGGCTTCTTATGATTTGAATTTCCATTTTTTTGAATCCATTATCTACGTAATACTACCTAGTTTGGTTTCAAATATATTAGGCGCCGCATTACTGGCTTTCACTATTTCTTTTGATGATTACATCATTACTAATTTAGTTAGAGGAGGTGTAAATACCATCTCTACTGAGTTATACAGCATGAAAACGGGCATTAAAATATGAGCCTCTGTTTTTGGCTCTTTAGTGATAGTAGGCGTAACTACTATTGTTTTAGGATTTAATTGTTACCAGATGTTTAGGAATAAGAATAAAGAAAATGCTTAACTTATTCCATAAATGCGCTTTAGGAACATTTGCGTGAGGAACTTCTTTCTCAAGCTTAATGGTAGTCAAGTATGCTAACGCACCCAAGGATCCGATAATTTTTGGCATATATGAAGATTACATAGCTCCTGAATTAGCTGTTGATGCTAATAATGAATATCAGATATATCTAGATTACTTTATTCATGATCAGGTAGTACATGATAGATTCAGCAAGGGAATCTATGATATGTCTGTAGTTAGCACTTCTATTCTGGAAGAACTAATGGAATCTGATTTGGTTAATGAGATAGATTGGAAGAAGTTGAAGTTGGTCACGAGGCATACTCACGATAAGGAGTATGACAAGGCCGCAAATTATGAAAAGATAGACAATGGATGGGAGGCTATCTCTCTTTTCTCTGGAATTGTTAGAGCTATTCTTCAGTCTAATCCTAATCTAATTAGATATGGGATTCCTTATTTTATGAATAAGTTGAGTTTTTGTTATAGGGGCTCAGAAATAGAAGGTTTAAAAGAAAAAGTAACCTGAAAAACATTAGTAGAAGAAATATCTAAGGATAGTAGGTTTTATTCTAAAAATGGAAAGTCTAAATTAGGGTTAATGGATGATCCCAGGACTGTTCTCTCTTTATCTAGATTTGTAGCTGGAGAAAAAAGTGTTAATCCCGCTCCAGGACTGTATAGAGATCACTCTTCTATATACGACACATATACAGAACTACTTAAATATTTAAATAAAAATAAGATGGGCTCTAATTTCTTATTTTTATCTCCTTATTCTTCAGCATTAGTTGATAGTTTGGCATATGGAGATATAAAGGGAGCTATCATGTATAACGCTGATTGTTTATACACTTCATATGGAGGTAATTTAGGACTTAATTATGTCCCACATGATTTACATTTAGTAGATATAGAGACTGATATCTATTTCCTAGATTTCATAGTTATCTCTAATAAATTGAGTGAAACAAAAATAGAAAAAGTTTATGAGTTTTACAAAAAAATGCTTATGAATGGGCATAATAAAGGTAGAAAGATATTGAGTATTAGCAAGAATGATACACATGATGAAACTAGCGAAGAATATTTATATGAACCAACTCAGAACTTTGATTATGTCCGGTATACTCCAGTATTAAGAAACTTACATACCCATGCAGCTAGAAGATACTTCAATGATGATTCTGAGATGGGTTCAATTACAGACAAAGATAAACAAGAAAAAATGAAACAACTAAGAAGACGGGCAATGGCAACTCCGTGAGTACAAAGTACAAGCAAAGATATAAAAAATCTATATGAATCCTCTTTCAGCTCTAAAACTAAAAGTGATATGTTGATAGCCTTCGAAAAATTTAAGGCACATCTTTAGGTGAAAAGTAGTTTAATTTTAGGAATAGAGACTAGTTGTGACGATACTTCAGTAGCTCTAGTCAGAAACAATAAATTATTAGATTGTATAGTTATCTCCTCAGCAGAATTGCAAGCTAATTTCGGAGGAGTCGTACCCGAATTAGCTGCAAGAGAACATGAGAAATATCTATTGCCTTCAATAAGAGAACTACTTGCTAGAACTGGAGTATACTGAAGAGAAGTAACCCATATTGCCTATACAAGTCAACCAGGTTTAGTAGGTTGTTTATTAGTAGGACAAGTATTTGCTAAGACACTATCTTTAGCAAGCAATAAACCATTAATAGCCGTTGATCATATATATAGTCATATATTTTCTGTAGGATTAACTTCTCCTATTAAATTCCCTTTCTTAGCTTTAGTTATCTCCGGGAAAACAACTGCCTTATATTTTGTAAATAGTTTTACTGATATTGAATTATTAGAAGATACAGCAGATAATGCTATAGGAGAGGTATATGATAAGGTAGCCAGAGAGTTAGGACTTAAGTATCCAGGAGGTGCAGCTATAGATGCTTTATTCAATAGAGATAGGAAAGTACCTAACTTATTAAAACATAAGACTAATCCAGCTCAGAGATTTAGCTATTCTGGAATACTTAGTGCAGTTGTTAGATTGTGTAAATTTATAGATAGAACAGGGATAGAAAATAGAAATGAGTATGTAGCTACTATGTTTCAAAAATGAGTTATTGATGGCTTGATAAGTAAATTGAAATATTGAATTAACAAGAAAGATGTTCGTTGTGTATATGTTTCTGGAGGAGTAGCAGCTAATAAATATTTAAGAGAAGAATTAGAGAAAATAAATACTGATGTGTTTGTAGTTGATAAGAAATTCTCTGGAGATAATGCAGCAATGGTAGCTTTCTATGCTTCTCATTTAATTAAGTAATTTAATTTGAAAATACAAGTATCTGAATCAGTAGGATTAGGACATCCAGACAAAATAGCTGATGTTATTGCAGATAAGTTATTGGAAGTAGTACTAGAGAAGGATATAAGAGCACAATTTGCTTGTGAAGTATTGACTTCTCAGAATTTAATAGTAGTAGCCGGAGAACTAACAACTTCCTATAAGGAAAAATTAGATGTTGAAGGAATAGTAAGCGAAATATTACTGAATCTAGGATATGAGGTAAGTAGATTCAGTATTGTTTCTAATTTAAAAGAACAGAGTTTAGATATTAGATCTACTTCTATAGAAGGAGGTATAGTCTCTGGAGATCAAAGTGTTGTATTAGGTTATGCAAGTAATGAGACTACCAACTATATGCCCTTAGCTTTTAATGTAGCTACTGATTTAACTAGAACACTAAATAACTGTATTAGTAATAATGAGATAGTTGGAGGTAAGTATGACTGTAAGAGTCTAGTTGTTATAGAGGATAAGAAGATTAGGACTCTTATATTGTCTGTTCAACATGATATAGATGTAGATCTAGGTTTATTTAAAGAAGAGCTATATAGCAAGGTAGTGCTTCCTTCTTTAAATAAATACTCTTTAGTTTTTGATAAGTCTGATTTATTGATAAATCAGTCAGGTAAGTTTGTAATAGGAGGATTAGATGCTGATACAGGTTTAACTAATAGGAAACTAATAGTAGATTCCTATGGTACTAGTGTTAGACATGGAGGTGGAGGATATTCTGGTAAGGATCTAACTAAGGTAGATAGATTAGGAGCTTATTATGCTAGATGAATGTGTAAGAATATTGTTGCTGCTGGACTATGTAGTTATTTAGAGTTAGAACTTGTATTTCATTATGGTTCTGCAGAACCATTAATAATTATTAAGAATACTGATTCTTTACATGATTTAAAGAGTATTATTCCTAAAGTATTTCCTATTAAGTTTGCAGAGATATATGAGTTATTTAATAAACCTATTAAATACTCTAAGTTAGCTTGTTATGGTCATTTTGGTAGAGAAGAGTTAGATTTACCTTGAGAGAAATTAGATATGGTTGATAAATTGAAAAGTATTCTTTAATTAACTATTAGTTTTTTCAAAAATTAGTTCTGGATATTAGATTAAATTTGGAATAATTTTTTTTATTTTCAAATATTTTTGTGTATAAAATTTCTGCTGTTCTAAACGGAATATTTTATGTTTATAGCTCTTGGAATAGGTCTTTTCACGATTTTTAGTCTTGCTGTAACAGCAATTGGCGTTTTATTTTGTTGAGGATGTTTTGGCTCTAAATGTTCAACCCCCCCTCTAACAACAGAAGTTCATTAACGGTTTCGCATCAATCAGAAGATCCGACAGTAGCGCTTATAGAACCTGATTTAAATAAAGAAGAGAAATTAGAGCTTGAAGAAAGAGAGAAAGAACTTGCTGAACAAGAAAAAAAATTAGCTGAGCAACAAGAGAAAGATAGAGATAGTTATTTAGGTTATTTGGAAGCTGTTGAAAAAGACAAATGAGATAGATACCAAAAAAAATTAGATGAAGAAAAAAAACAGAAAGAAGCAGAAGAAGAGGATCTTAATGATTGAAAAAAAGAAAATCTTATTTTCTGATTTGAAGATTTTTTCTGTACAAGGAAAACACTTATAAAGAATATATTTATAAATCTTTTTAAATTTGTTTTTTATACACTTGTTATCCCAATAGTTGTTCAATTGATATGTTCAAAACTAAAAATATAAATTTATTTTCTAGGCCTTAATTCAGGATGTAATTTATAGAATTCTTCCGCTCTTTCTCTAATTTCTCTTAATCTTTTTCTGTCGAATCACTCTAACATTCTGTCTTCAAAACTCTTTCTAAATAATACTTTTCTTAAATCATCTACTAGTTTAAAACCACTTGTATCGTATCTGTCTTTTGAGACAGCCGCATTAGCTCTAAAAGCAGCTATAGTTTTCTCTATTTCTTTTTTTGCTCTTCTTCGACCATGAATAGATACTAAGTCTGAAAAACCTCCATCCATTTGCTCCTGAAAGGTATATATTCCATTTATATCTACAGCTAATTTCTTAACTTCCTCTTCTGTTAGGAAGGAAAGAACTAACTTCATAATTTTTCTCTTGCTGGCTGTAAATAACATAACTTGTTTTGCTTAACTCCTTTTAAATAACTGATTTAGGTTTTTGCTTGCATCTCTGAAAATATATCTTTTTTCCTTTTATTTGATATATAGAAACTACTTGTCTTGCGCCTTAGAGTACTTTAAATGGGAATAGATTCTGTCTTTGTTTATTTCAAAAATTAGATCTAAATAATCGATTAAATTTGAAATAATTTTTTTTCATTTTTGAATAATTTTATGTATAAAATCTTGAGCTTTCAAACACAAAAATAACTCATGTTTATAGCTCTTGGTATTGGTCTTTTTACGATTTTTAGTCTTGCAGTAACAGCAATTGGTGTTTTATTTTGTTGAGGATGTTTTGGCTCTAAATGCTCAACCCCCCCTCTAACAACAGAGATTTATTAACGGTTTCTTATCAAGCAAAAGAACCAACAGTAGCAGAAGTAGATCCCGGCTTAAAAGAAGAGAGTTTAGAACTTAAGAAGGAAGAGGGGCAGAGCAAAGAAGCTAAACAGAAAGCAGAAGCTGAAAAGAAAGCATGAGAGTATGAAGAAGGATATTGAAATTCTCTTCAGAGATTAGTAAATGAAGAAAATGGAAAGAGAGATGAGGAAGAAGTAGTGCAAGCTTTAGAACAAATATCAGAATTTCTAGAATCAGCGTTGGAAGCACATAGTATGGAGGGAGGTGGAGAAGATAAAAATACTTTGAAAAAATCAAGACCAAGAAGAAGTGGCGGAAAAAGAGATAGAGAAGAAATTTTTGAACAATTAGCAAGATTATCTACTCAAGCAAGAGATAAATTAGGATCGCAAGATGAATGAGGCGTTGCCAAGATTTTAGATAGTGTTTCTTCAGGAGACGGACAAGTTCTGAGTTCTCGGCAGTTAAGGTATGCTTTGGGGAATTTTATGGGGTGCGGAGATAGAATGTGAATGGGTTGATCTGGTGGAGGATGTGATAAGTGACGTAGCGATGCCTAAGATGATACTGGAGTAGGTTATGGAGATTGGGGCGGTTTTTTAAAAGAAATTTTTACAGCTGACAAAGTTGGTCTTGAAGCAACAGGATTACTTTTAAAAATGTATAAGGAAGATTGACTACCAGATAAAATCCAATTTTCTTTTTAGAATTACCAATTAAATCTAAAACTTAGTGAAACTTGAAATAAATACGCACATATATAAAATTTCGATATTTTAAGCTAAACAATACATGTTTATAGCCCTTGGTATTGGTTTTTTTACTCTTCTCGGTTTTGCAGTAACTGGAATTTCTTGTTTATTTGGTTGAGCACTTTTTGGTTCTAAATCCTGCACCCCCCCCCTAAATGGTAGATCTACATTAACAGTTTCATTTCAGAAAACAGATTTAATAGTAGCACCAGAAAATCTTAGTTTAGAAGAAACAAAAGCAGAGAAGTTAGAGTCTAAAGAAGAAGAAGAAAGCAAAATAAGAAAACCTAAAGATGCGGAGGAACAAAATGGATTACAGGAAAAAGAAAAATTAGATAAAGAACAAGCAAAAAGAGAAGAACAAGAAAGATTAGATAGAGAAAAAAAGGAAAAAGAAGAAAGAGAGCGACAGCTTCTTGAACAAAAAAGACAGGAAGAAGAAGCAGCAAGAAAGGCTCAAGAGGAACAAAAAAGGATGGAGGCAGAAAGGCGAGCTAAAGAAGAAGAAGCAAAAAGATTAGCTGAAAAGATAAAACGAGAAAAAGAAGATGAAATATTAGAAAAACTTGTAAATGAGTTGACAGCTGTATTGAGTGTAGCAACTGTTAAGAAAACAGAAGCTCCGGGTCGGGCAAAAGTGACAGTAATAAATGCAGGAAAAAGAAGTAGACGAGATCTTCTTAACGAACTAAGAGAACTGACAAGAGAAGTGCAGAAAGCACTAAAAGAAAATATTTGATTTAGAACGCAAAATGCTAATAGTCTTTTAAGTGAGCTTATTATGGTCGATGAGCAAACAATAAATTTGGAAAAACTAAAGTGTTTTTTAGAGAATCTTGGTGAGTGCGCAAAGAATTGAAAGGATGGTTTTGGATGTAAGAAGTTAAATTAAAAATTAGACTATTTTTTTATCTCTTTAAGAAATTAAACAAGAATAGATTTTGTCTTTGTTTTCTTCAAAAATTAGATCTAAAAGTTAGTGAAATTTGAAACAATTTTTTTTATTTTCAAATAGTTTATGTATAAAATTCTGAGCTTTCAAACACAAAATAGCTTATGTTTATAGCTCTTGGAATAGGTCTTTTTACAGTCTTCAGTTTTGTATTAGCAAGTTTTGGTTTTCTTTATTGCCGAGGGTGTTTTAAAACCCAAACCCCCCCTTTAATGAAATCAGTTCAGTAGAAGTTGCTCCGGATCAGCATCAGATACCTACTGTAGCACTTATAGGTTCTGATTTAGGTGAAGAACATAATCAAGAAAAATTAGAAGTTAAGTCTCCTATTGATTTAAAAGAGTACGATTTAATTTGTGTAGATTCTAGTGTTTGAACTTTTGTTAGGAACGGATTCAAGAATAAGTTTTCAGATGATCAGATCAGAGCAATTTTAGGAGTTTTTGGGTGTGTTTCTGGTGCTTCACCTAAATCAACAAAAGAACTTCCTAGATTATCGGGAACTTCTCATTCAAATTGAGTAGTGAAAAGAAAATCTGATTTACAACTTTCTGGATCATCTGGAGATTCTTATTCAACCTGATCCATGAGAGGAGAACTCGATTTTATTTCTTTAAAGAAATCAGAAGGAGAAAGAGACAGTAAATTTGAAGCTGGAGAGAGTGGTTTTGATGTAGTTCTAGACGTAGAATCAGTTTCAAATGATGCATATTTTTCTTCCGATTTTTGTGATTCTGAGGCAGCAAGTTCTTCTTTATATGGAATTAGCGAAGAAGGTATTTTGCTTCAAGAGATGGACAAGGAAGTTTTTGTCGGAAAAGGAATGAAGACTGTAGAATTTCCTTCATTTGAAGACAAGGGAAAACCGGATTTGGCACAAATTGTTGAAAGATTGCGAGCGAAGGTAGAGAAAGACGACTCGAAAAAATACGAAGATCTTTTTAAGAGACTAGAAGAATTGGTAAGACAAGCAAGAGAAGAGTTAAGAACTGATATTGAAGAAGGTTATGGAAATATTGATCTTTTTTTAGGACAAATTCTTGTTGCAAAAGGAGAAGATATTGATCTTAAAGAATTAGAAGAAATTATCAAAGCGCATGATGAGCAGGATTAGACATCAACAAAAATTTAATTAAGGGCAATCTAATTTAATACTTTTCCATAGTTGTTAATTTTTATCGTTTGAGAAGTAATTTTTTTTAAATTTAGGGAAATTTAATAAATTTATTTAAAAAAAATTTTCATTTTGACCGTTCGTACTTAAAATAAATTTTCGTAAATTATTAGATTATGTTTGTAGAAGGAATTTTGGGGCTTGTTTCATTTCCTTGTGGAAGTGTTTGTGATGCTTATCCACAAATATTTAATTTATTTCTTGAAGATGAATTAAGAGAAAGAGAGGAAGCTAGTTTAATGACCGAACCTAAACCTTGCCCTCTTGGTTTAACTTTTGAAGATTTCTTGAAAAATTACGAAGAAACTGATGTTCAAAAAGATAAGCCAAGAAAGCTGTGTTGAAAATACGAAGAATATAAAGATCCTGTTACCGGAAAGAATAAAAGTGTGAAAATTAAACATTATTCCAGATTCTCTGATCTTTGCGCTTAAGATTTAAATTTTTCTTTTTTGCAGTAGTTTTTCTATATTTCTATTTATTGAAGCAATAGAGGAAGATCTGAAAGGTTAATTAAACTTGAAATAATTTTTTTTATTTTCAAATAGTTTATGTATAAAATTTCTGCTTTTTAGGCTGAATATTTCATGTTCATAGCACTTGGAATAGGTCTTTTTACAGTTTTCAGTTTTGTACTAACAAGTTTCGGTTTCTTGTATTGTTGAGGATGTTTTAAAACCCAAACCCCCCCCCTAATAGCATCAGTTCAGTAGAAGTTGCTTCTGATCTTACTCAGACACCTACTGTAGCACTTGTAGGCTCCAGTTCAGGAGAAGAACTTGAGAAAGAAAAGCAACAAGAGTTAGAAGTTAAATCTTCTGTTGACTTAAAAGAACATGGTTTAATTTGCGTAGACCCTAAAGTTTGACCTTTCTTTGTGAAAAGTTTTGAGCATATGTTCCCAGGAGAGGATATGAGAACGGTTGCAAAAATTGTTGAGTGTCTTTCTGGTGATTCCCCTCAATTAAAAGAACTTTCTGGATCATCTGGAGTTTCTGATGCAGGTTGACGTTTAGATTATGGATCTTCTACTTCTTTAGTACAAGCAGCACATTAGAAGTTGCTGATTCATCTGGGACACCTACTTTAGCACTTGTAAATTCTGGTTTAGATGAAGAACCAGAGGAAAACCGACAAGAAGAATTAGAAGTTAAGTTTTCTGTTGAAAATTTAGAAGAGCATGGTTTAATTTGTGTAGATTCCAGAATTTGACCTTTTTTTAGGAAAGGTTTTGAGGATAGGTTCTCAGAAAAAGACATGAGAACAGTTTTAAAAATTGTTGAGTGCCCTTCTGGTTATTCTTCTGATTTAAACAAACTTTCTGGATCATTTGGTGTTTCTCCTGAAAGTTTGGAAATGTGAGGTAGAACTGATTTAGGTTCTTTAGGAGGAGAAAGAAGTGTTGAAATTAAAGAAGAGGGCAATTCTGCTGAGCAAATAAAAGTTTTTGGCTATGGTTCTTATGCGGAAGAAACATTTTTGAAGTCCGGCTTTTCTTTAGAGGATACTTTTCAAATTGAAAAGGAAGAGAATATTACTCCCTCAAGCAGTATAGTGATGTTTGAATTTAAAGATGCAGATTTAGCCCAGGAGAAAGTCGGAACTAGAACCAAGGAAGAAGAAATTATTGAAAAAATAGAAAAAGAATTGGAAGTATTAAAACCAAACGAAGAAGATATAAGGCTTTTTGAGAGGTTCAAGAAGTTGTTACTAGGAGCGTATGAAGAATTAGGATCTGGCGTTGATCACTTGAGCATTAAGTCTATGTTAAGAGAACTTCTTACAGCAGACGAAATTTGTTTCGCAAAAATAAAGGAAATAATGAAAGAATATGATGATGAAGAGGAAGTTAGGGTTGAAGGACTATTTGTACTTGCAGAAAAGAGACAAAAGGATTTAGGGCAAGTTGTCGAAAGATTGAAATCGCAAGTGGGATTTGACTTGAAAAAATATGAAAAGCTTTCTGCGAGATTAGATGAATTGGTAGGGAAGGCAAGAGGCGGAATAAGACATAATTCAGAAGGATTAAGAGAGCTTGATGGATTTTTAGCAGGAATTCTTTTTTCGGATGAAATTGATCTTAAAACTTTAGAACAAATGATTGAAGAACATGATGCAGATTAGTTATCAGCAAAATTTAATAACTTCTTAGAATTGGCAATTTAAGTACTGAGAATTTATTTTCAAAAACTTAGACTTAAAAGGAAATTAGAAAGATATAGCCAACACTCTTTCTAATTTCAAAATCATTACATGAATTAGCTATCTCTTAAATAATTAGTTCTTTCTTTCTGGAATATTAATTTCATCCAAAACCTACTTAAAGGGAATATTAAGTATTTAGGTTTGATGAATAATAA
>NZ_CACTIB010000007.1 GCF_902712995.1 Candidatus Mycoplasma haematohominis | reverse complement strand
CTTGTAGGCTCTGGTTCAGGAGAAGAACTTGAGAAAAAAGAGCAACAAGAGTTAGAAGTTAAATCTTCTGCTGACTTAAAAGAACATGGTTTAATTTGTGTAGATTCTAGTGTTTGGCCTTTTTTTGTGAAAAGTTTTGAACACATGTTCCCAGGAGAGGATATGAGAACAGTTGCAAAAATTGTTGAATGTCTATATGGCGCTTCTTCTAGATTCACACAACTTTCTGGATCATCTGGAGTTTCTGATTTAAATTGGGTATCGGAATACAAATCTTCCTTAGGAACTTTAGAAAAATTAGAAGGAGTAAGAGATTCTAAATTTGATGATGAAGATTTTGGTTTTGAAGAAAGATTTAATCTAAATTTAGAAATAGATGCCTCATATGTTAATTTTGGTTCTGACTTTTCATCCTATTCTTATGAGGAGGAAGTCCTTTCTTCTAGTTTTTTAGGTTATGCGTTTGAAGTTGAAGATTTTCAGTTTGCAATTGACGAACAAGATGAAGTTATTTGCGAAAAAGCGATTGCAGAAGAGCTTAGAGATTGGAGTAAGTTGAATGTAGAAGAAACTGTTGGAAAATTGAAATTACAGGCAAGGCAAGCGGGAGAATGGCGAGAATATGAAAAGATTTTTGAGAGATTTGAGGAATTGGTACGAGGTGCAAGACAGTCATTAAGAACTGATATTGATGGAGGTTTTGGAAATCTTGATCTTGAGTTAGGAAAAATGCTTTTAGCAGATGAAATCGATTTCAGAATAGTAAAAGCATTTGTTGATGATCATGATTCAGAAGATTAATTGCTGGAAAATTTTGAACTAAATCAAACTTTAGTACCTTTTTTAAAGCTGTCTAACTTAAATCAGAAGATTTATTCTTCAAAAATTAGATCTAAATGTTTAGTGAAATTTGAAATAATTTTTTTCATTTTCAAATAGTTTATGTATAAAATTTTGAACTTTCAAACTCAACATAGCTTATGTTCATAGCACTTGGTGTTGGTCTTTTTACTATTTTTAGTTTTGCGGTAACAGCAATTGGTTTTTTGCTTTGTTGAGGATGCTTTGGATCTAAATGCTCAACCCCCCCTCTAATGATGCAACTTCATTAAATGTTTCTTACCAAGCGGAAGATCCAACAGTAGCACTTGTAGAGCCCGATTTAAAAGAAGAAGCAGAGAAAGAAAAATTAGAACTTAGAGAAAAAGAGGAGAAGGAAAAAAAAGAGAAAGATTTTGCTGAAAAGAAAAAATTAGAAGAAGCTGCAGCAGATTATGTAGATTATCTTGATGCTGTTGCACAAGATAGATATCAAAGAAAACTTGATGAACAGAAAAAACAAGAAGAAGAAAGAAAATTAGCTGAAAAGAAAAAATTAGAAGAAGCTGCAGCAGATTATGTAGATTATCTTGATGCTGTTGCACAAGATAGATATCAGCAAGAATTAGATAAAACGTTAGAAGGATTTAAAGAGTTTCTTTTAAGTGCGTTATCTGGAGAAGAAGGGGGTGTTAGCGAAGAAGTAGAGAGAATAAGAGAGAAGAGAAGTGTTAGAAGAGATGGCGGAAAAAGCGATAGAAAAGAACTTCTATCAGAACTAAAAAAATTAGCTATTGAGGCAAAGTCTAAATTAAGAACCGATTTTCAAGGGTTTTTTGATGCTGGTAGTTTTTTAGATGATCTTATTAGAGCAGACGAGAAAATAATGAATTTTCGAGAACTAAAGTATTTTTTAGGAAATCTTAAGGGTTGTACAGGTATGTGAAAGAGCAATTCTGGCGGATGCGATGATTAAACAGTTCAACAAACAAATTTAAAAAATTAAATGTCTATTATGAAGATTTAGATTATTTAAATCTATTGTTTGAAAGCCTGAAACGAAAATAGATTTTGCGTATTAGTTTTTCAAAATTTAGATTTAAGAGTGAGTTAAATTTGAAATATTTTTTTAAGTCTTAAATATTTTTATGTATAAAATTTCTACTTTTTAAACGGCATATTTTATGTTTATAGCCCTTGGAATCGGTCTTTTCACAGTCTTCAGTTTTGCATTAACAGGTTTTGGTTTCCTATATTGTTGAGGATGCTTTGGATCTAAATCCTCAACCCCCCCCCTAATAGCGTCAGTTCAGTAGAAGTTGTTGTTGATTTTATTCAGACACCTACTGTAGAACTTATAGATTCAAAAGAGGAATTAGAGGAAGAAAAAGAATTAGAAGTTGAATCTTCTTCTGAAAAATTTGTTCATGATTCAGTTTGTGTAGATTCCAGCGTTTGATCTTTTGTTAGAGATGGCTTTAAGCATAGATTTTCAGATAATCAGATTAAAGAAATTTTAGGAGTGTTTGGATGTATTTCTGGTGATTCTTCTAAGTTAGAAGGACTTCCTGGATCATCCGGAACCTCTCATTCAAATTTAAATGTAAAAAGTAGATCTGATCTTAACTCTTTAAAAGGATTAGAAGGACAAAGAAATGATATAGAAGAATCAGTATTTAGGGTTGATTTTGATGAAACAAGTAATGTTTCATATTCTTCTTTTAGTTCTATTTCTCAACAAGATCAAGGAGAAAGCTCTCTTCTATATGAAATTAGCGAAGAAGAAAGTCTTTCTTCAAAAGTAATATATGAGAAAGCTGGTTATGAGAAAAAGAATTTAAATTTTGATTCAACAAAGATATGACAACAAATAACAGAAGAACAATCAAGAAAAGAATGAGAGTATGAAGAAGGATATTTAAGTGCTCTTCAAGGGTTATCAAAAAAATATAAAGAACTAGAAGAACAGGAAATTTTAGAAAAAGCATTAGTATTTCTAGAAGCAATGGTAGAATCTCTGGAACCGAGAGCAAAAACAAGAAGGAGCGGCGGAAGAAGAGATAGAGAGGAGGTCTTTGCAGAATTAAAAGAATTAGCTTCTAAAGCAAAAGATAAATTAAGATCTTCAGATTCTTGAGGCGTTGGTCAGATTTTAGATGGTATTATTCTAGGAAACGGAAAATTTAGTACTCGACAATTAAAGTATTTCCTAGGGGATTTGCATGAGTGTGGAGGTAGGATGTGAAGGGGCTTATCTGATGGCGGATGCGATAAATGGCGTAGTGATGATTAGAGAGAGGCGCGAACTTACTATTTTCAATTGTTCATTTAACTTTCATTTCATTAAGTATTAGAAGAATCTATCTTTTAAATTTAGGAGAATTAAATTAAGTAAAAAGTAGAATTAGATAGTAAAACTAGTTCAGAAGATCATATTTTCTTCTTGGTTTAGTTATATGTATAGAAGCTATTGAAGTTGGAGATATAGAGCAAAATTAAATATACGTTATTTTTTTACTTTTTAAAAAAAGAGGTAATTAGTAATGATTGAGAAGTAGCTAGATAATTAATTAGTATGGAAACAAGAAGATATATAGAAAGGAGAGTTCGAAACAATTTTTGATGCTTCAGTAATTTTTTTTATGATGATCTTTATTAAATTATTTTTTTATTTTTCTTTCAAAGTTCTTCTTAAATAATGTTCTTACTAAACTATCTATTAACTTGAATCCTCTAACTATGTAATCACCTTTTCCTGATAGAGCAGAAGCGGAAGATCTAAAAAAAGATATAGCATTTTTTATTTCTTCTTCTGCTTTTTCTAAACCATGAATTGATGTTAGCCCATCAAAAGCATCATTCATTTGATTTTCAAAGGTATATACGCCATTTAATCGTATCTCTAAATTCTCAATTTCATCTTTAGTAAGAAGAGAAATAACTAAGTCAATAATTTCTTGTTTACTAACTGTTGAAGACATAACTTAATTTATGCATAAATATATTTATTAATTGTTATTCAAGAACCCAGAAATTGCCTTCTAACAGTTTTAAAAATTTAGTAGCTAGATAAGATTTTTAATTTAATTCTTGTTTTTTTGATTTGAAGATTTTTTCTGTACAAGGAGATCATTTGTAAAGAACGTTCATAATCTTTTTTTTGCCGGTCTTAAGGTAACATAACTTATGTAGGTTTGATTTGCATCTTCTGAGAATAGATTTTGTCTTTGTTTTCTGAAAAAATTAGATCTAAATAGTTGATTAAATTTGAAATAATTTTTTTTCAATTTCAAATATTTTATGTATAAAATTTTCGCTTTTCAAGAAAGATAATTTATGTTTATAGCCCTTGGAATCGGTCTTTTCACAGTCTTCAGTTTTGCATTAACAGGTTTTGGTTTCCTATATTGTTGAGGATGCTTTGGATCTAAATCCTCAACCCCCCCTCTAATTACGACAGCACACTAACAGTTGTTGATTCGTTTCAAGAACCTACTTTAGCACTTTTAGATTCTGGCTCAGATAAAGAACCTGAGGAAAAAGAGTCAACAGAATTAGAAGTTAAATCCACTTCCCATTTAAAAGAGAATAAGACAATTTGTGTAAATGCTAGTGTTTGATCTTTTGTTAAGAGAGGTTTTGAGCATAGACTTTCAGATGATCAGATTGCAGGAATCTTAGGGGTTTTTGGGTGTATTTCTGGCGCTTCTGCTGGATCAGAGAAACTTCCCGGTTTATTTGGCGTTTCTCCTGAAAGTTTAGAAATGGGAGGTAGAACTGATTTAGGTTCTTTAGGAGGGGAAACAAGTGTTGGATTTGAAGAGGATAGTTTTGGCGTGAAAATGACAGATTTTGGCTCTGATTTTTATGCGAAAGAAATAGAAGGTTTTTCGCCGTCTAGTTTTTTTGTAGTCGATTTTCCTAAAATTCCAGAAAATAAAGAGGAGGAGGATATTACTTCTTCAAGAAGCATAGAGACTTTTGAATTAGGCGCTAGTTTAGTTGATGCGAGAGAAGACTTAGAAGTTGTTGTTGCACAAGAAGAAGAAAGAGGAAATTTAGAGAAGGAGGAAATTAGAGAACCAGAATTTGAAGATGAGGAAGAAATAATGCAAGTTGCAGAAGAAATGTCAGAATTTTTAGAAACTGCATTGGAAGAACCTGAGATTGAGAAACTGGGAACAGAATCAATACCAGTAAAAAGAAAAGCAGGAAGAAGGATCGGCGGAAGAAGAGATAGAGAAGAAATTTTTGAAGAACTAAAAAAATTAGCTACTCAAGCAAAAGGTAGATTAGGATCTTCAGATGTTTGAGGCGTTAGAGAGATTTTAGATAGCATTCTCTCAAGAGATGGAAAAGTTATGAGTTCCCGGCAATTAAACTATGCTTTAGGGAATTTTCGTGGGTGCGGCAATAGGATGTGAAGGGGTTGATCTGGCGGAGGATGCGATAAATGACTTGGTGATGAAGATAAGAATAAAACTTAGGCTAAAGACAAATCTAAAAAAATTAAGTTTTTTAAAAAGTGTTTATTTCGAGGATTATTTAAATTCATTGCTCAAAGAACTTAAGCGAAAATAATTTTTTTGCTCATTATTTCTTCAAAAATTAGATTTAAAAGGAAATTAGAAAGATATAGCTAACACCCTTTCTAATTTCAAAATCATTACATGAATTAGTTATCTCTTAAATAATTAGTTCTTTCTTTCTGGAATATTAATTTCATCCAAAACCTACTTAAAGGGAATATTAAGTATTTAGGTTTGATGAATAATAATTTTGAGTTCAAGAACTAGAAAAGCTATAAAGGCAATAGTAGAATCTTTTCCTCCAGAATTTGTAAATGATTTAAGAATTGTTAAGGATGGAAAAGAAATGAATCTTGAAGAGGTTTTGAATGCTAAATTTGGGCATCTCTATTTTGTAAAGAGTTTAAAGACTGTTAGGTTCGAAGCAAAGAAAATAATTTGAGAAAAAATAGGTAAATTTGAGGATCTTAATGATTGAAAAAAAGAAAATCTTATTTTCTGATTTGAAGATTTTTTCTGTACAAGGAAAACACTTATAAAGAATATATTTATAAATCTTTTTAAATTTGTTTTTTATACACTTGTTATTCCAATAATTGTTCAATTGATATGTTCAAAACTAAAAATATAGATTTACTTTTATTTTTCTGAATGCTTATTCTCTAGGTCTTAGTTCAGGATGTAATTTATAGAATTCTTCTGCTTCCTCGTTAAGTTTTCTTAACCTTTTTCTGTCGAATCACTCTAACATTCTGTCTTCAAAACTCTTTCTAAATAATACTTTTCTTAAATCATCTACTAGCTTAAAACCACTTGTATCGTATCTGTCTTTTGAGACAGCTGCATTAGCTCTAAAAGCAGCTATAGTTTTCTCTATTTCTTTTTTTGCTCTTCTTCTACCATGAATAGATACTAAGCCTGAAAAACCTCCATCCATTTGTTCCTGAAAGGTATATATTCCATTTATATCTACAGCTAATTTCTTAACTTCCTCTTCTGTTAGGAAGGAAAGAACTAACTTCATAATTTTTCTCTTGCTGGCTGTGAATAACATAACTTGTTTTGTTTAACTCCTTTTAAATAACTGATTTAGGCTTTTACTGGCATCTTCTGAAATATATCTTTTTTCTTTTTGTTTGGTATATGGAAACGACTTGTCTTGTTCTTTAGAGCTCTTTAAATGAGAATAGATTCTGTGTTTGTTTATTTCAAAAATTAGACCTAAATAATCGATTAAATTTGAAATAATTTTTTTCATTTTTGAATAATTTTATGTATAAAATTTTGAGCTTTCAAACACAAAAATAACTCATGTTTATAGCTCTTGGAGTAGGTCTTTTTACCATTTTTAGTTTTGCAGTAACAGCAATCGGTTTCTTACTTTGTTGAGGATGTTTTGGTTCTAAATCCTGCACCCCCCCTCTAACAACAGAGATTTATTAACGGTTTCTTATCAAGCAGAAGATCCGGCGGTAGCACTTGTAGATCCTGAGTTGGATGAACAAGAGAGCGAGGAGAAGGAAAAATTAGAACTTCAAGAAAAAGAAGAAGAAAGAAGATTAGCTGAGAAACAAAAACAGAAAGAAGAAGCTGAAAAAGCTGAACAGGAACTTAAAGAATCAGAAGCTTTTGAGAACTATATCTTCAAACTTAAAGAGAAAGAATTAGATGAAGAACTAGAAAAATTTGCAGACGTTCTTGTAAGTGCATTGCAAGCGGTAGAAGGTGGTGAAGAAGAAAGTAAATCTAAAGTTAAGAGAAAAAGGGCTAAGAGAGATGGTGGAAGAGGAGATAGAAAAGAACTTCTTGTGGAACTAAAAGGTTTGGCTACTGAAGCGAAGTCAAAATTGAGAACTGATATTAGTGGATTCTGAAATGCTGGTCGTTTTTTAGATGATCTTATTAAAGCTGATGAGAGAACAGTGAATTTTAGAGAACTAAAGTGATTTTTAGGGAATCTTAATGGTTGCAAAGGAATGTACAAGAGTAGTTCTAGCGGATGCGATGATTAGTTAGTTCAATATCAGCAAATCTATTTCTTTAAGAACTTAAATAAAACTAGATTCTGAATATTGGTTTTTCAAAAATTAGGTCTAAAGGACTAATTAAATTTGAAATATTTTTTTTGATTTCAAATATGTTTGTGTATAAAATTTTTGATTTCTAAACAGAATATTTTATGTTTATAGCCCTTGGAATAGGCCTTTTTACAGTTTTCAGTTTTGTACTAACAAGCTTCGGTTTCTTGTATTGTTGAGGATGTTTTAAAACCCAAACCCCCCCCCTAATAGCATCAGTTCAGTAGAAGTTGTTGCTTCTGATCTTGCTCAGACACCTACTGTAGCACCGGTAGGTTCTGATTTAGATGAGGAATTAGAGAAAGAAAAGCAACAAGAGTTAGAAGTTAAATCTCCTGTTGACTTAAAAGAACATGGTTTAATTTGCGTAGACCCTAAAGTTTGACCTTTCTTTGTGAAAAGTTTTGAGCATATGTTCCCAGGCGAGGATATGAGAACGGTTGCAAAAATTGTTGAGTGTCTTTCTGGTGATTCCCCTCAATTAAAAGAACTTTCTGGATCATCTGGAGTTTCTGATGCAGGTTGACGTTTAGATTATGGATCTTCTACTTCTTATTTAGGAAGATTAGGAGGAGAAAGGGATGATACATTTGCCAATGAAAGGCATGGATATGGAGAAATAAGAATAGATGGCGTTTCATATTCTTCGTTTGATTTACATTCTTCTTTTCAAGAACAGGAAGATGAAAACTTTCATTTATATGAAATTAGCGAAGAAGGTAAAGACATAGAGGAAGACAAAGAAGTTTTTGTTGAAAGGAAGGTTGAGACTGTATTGTTGTCGGTACCTGAAGAGAAGGAAAAACCAAAGGATTTAGAAGAAGCTGTTGAAAGGTTGAAGTCTCAGGCAAAGAAAAATGGAGACTGGCAAAAATACGAAGATCTTTTTAAGAGACTAGAAGAATTGGTAAGGGAAGCAAGACAAAGCTTGAGACGTGATATTGGAGAAGGGCTTTTCAATGCTGATTTTTTCTTAGCAAAAATTCTTGTTTCGGATGATAAAGATATTGATTTTGGAGAGTTAGAAGAAATTATCAAAGCGTATGATGAGAAGGATTAACTATCAACAAAGTTTGAATTAGATCAGAATTAATACCTTTCCAGAGTTTCCAATTTTTATCGTTTGAGAAGTAATTTTTTTTAAATTCCAAGAAATTTAATTAATTAATTTAAAAAAATTTTTCATTTTGACCGTTCGTACTTAAAATAAATTTTCGTAAATTATTAGATTATGTTTGTAGAAGGAATTTTAGGGCTTGTTTCATTCCCTTGTGGAAGTGTTTGTGATGCTTATCCACAAATATTTAATTTATTTCTTGAAGATGAATTAAGAGAAAGAGAGGAAGCTAGCTGACTTGCAGAACCTAAACCTTGTCCTCTTGGTTTAACTTTTGAAGACTTCTTGAAAGGACACGAAGAAACTGATTCTCAAAAAGATAAACCAAGAAAGTTTTGTTGAAAATATGAAGAGCATCAAGATCCTGTTACTGGAAAGAAAACAAATGTAAAAGTTAGATACTATTCTAAATTCTCTGATGTTTGTTCTTAATTTCTAATTCTTTGTTATTTCTTTTTGCAGTAGTTTTCTTTTCATACTTTTATCTATTGAAACATTAGAAGAAAGATTTAAGCAGGCTGCTAAATTTGAAACCATTTTTTAGGTTTCAAGCATGTTTTAAATATAAAATTTTGGCATTTTAAGAGAAATAACGGATGTTTATAGCTCTTGGTATTGGCTTTTTTACTCTTCTAGGTTTTGCAGTAACTGGAATTGCTTGTTTATTTGGTTGAGCGCTTTTTGGTTCTAAAGCTTGCACCCCCCCTTCTAATGGTAGAGCTACATGAACAATTTCATATCAGCTAACAGATCTAACAGTAGCATCAGAAGGTCTTAGTTTAGAAGAAACAAAAGCAGAGAGGTTAGAGGCTAAAGAAGAGGAAGAAGAAATAAAAACAAGAAAAGCTAGAGAGGCGCAAGAAAAACAATTACAAGAACAACAGGAAAAAGAAAAATTAGCTAGAGAAAAACAAGAGAAAGAAGAAAGAGATCTTGATGAACAAAAACAAAGACAGGAAGAAGAACAAGCAAGAAAGGTTAAACAGGAACAAGAAGAAAGAGCAAGACAAGCTAAAGTAGAAGCAGAAAGAAGATTAGCTGAAAAGCAAAAACGGGAAGCGGAAGAAGATGAAATATTAGAAAAGCTTGTAAATGAGTTGACCAGTGTATTGGGTGTAGCGACTGTTAGGAACACACCAGCTCCAGGCCGAGCGCAAGTGACAGTAATAAATGCAGGCTGAAAAAGAGATAGAAAAGCTCTTCTTGAAGAACTAAAACAATCTGCTGAAGAAGTGAAGAAAGCAACCTCACGAAGAGGTATTTGATTGGGAACAAAAGATGCTGATAGTCTTTTAGATGAACTTATTAGAGTCGATGAGCAAACAATAAACTTAGAACAATTAAAGGATTGGTGAAAGAATCTTGAGGGGTGTGAAAAGAAGTGGCAGGATGGTCTTGGATGTAAGGATCCAAGTTAAAAATTAGATTAACTTTCTTTATCGTTTTATAAGGTTAAATAAGAAGCAGATCTACGCTTTGTTTTCTTCAAAATTCAAATCTAATGAATCAATTAAATTTGGAATAATTTTTTTATTTTCAAATATTTTTATGTATAAAATTTTGACCTTTCAAAAATAGTAACTTATGTTTATATCGTTTGGAATAGGTCTTTTTACAGTCTTCAGTTTTGTATTAGCAAGTTTTGGTTTTCTTTATTGCCGAGGATGCTTTGGATCTAAATCCTCAACCCCCCCTTTAGTACAAGCAGCACATTAGAAGTTGCTGATTCATCTCAAGAACCTACTGTAGCACTTGCAGGCTCAGATAAAGAACCTGAGGAAGAAGAAAAAGAAGTCGAGTTTTCTGTTGATTTAGAAGAACCAGATTTAATCTGTGTAAGTGCTAGTGTTTGATCTTTTGTTAAGAAAGGTTTCGATCATAAACTAACAGACGATCGGATTAAAGAAATTTCAGGAGTTTTTGGTTGTATTTCTGACTATTCTCCTAAATCTGAAGATCTTTCTGGATTGTCTGGAACTTCTCATTCAAATGTACATTTTCAGGGAAGATCTGATGTAGGTTCTCTAAGAAAATTAGAAGGAGAAAGAAATGATGAATTTGCAAATGAAGAGCATGGATCTGGGGAAAATTTTTATCAAACATCGCTTCATAGGCCTGCTGCTATTGCATCATTTGCTCGCATACTATGAATTGATGAGCAAGTTTCGGCCATTAATTCAGCTCTTTCTTTTTTATCTGTCAATGATCTCATTTGTTTTAGAACACCTTTGAATTTATCGCTGCTTAAAAGATGACTAACTTCAATTTCTTTTTCTTCTATTTTTGAAAATTCTTCTGCTTTTTCCACTCATCATTCATATCTATCTCCGTCTAATAAATTAATTTTTCAATCGCTTCCTACAGTTCCTCAACTAAATCATTTACCTCCATCATCAATAGATCTAGGTTTTCCAGCTCCTTTGTCTTTCCCGGCCTTTCCTTTACCCTCTTCTTTTCCTTTATCCTTTTTATTTAAATTATTTTTGTTTTTGCCATTTGAATTTTTTTCCTTTCCTTTTTCTTGCTTAGTTTTTTTATCTTTTGAATTTTTTTCGTTTTCGTCGCTGTTTTTTATTGTTTTTATTTGATCTTTTTGTTCTTTATTGTTGTTTACAGTTCTGATTGAAGTTGCTTGTTCTGATTCTTTCTTAGCGGAATTTTCAGCAACCTCTTTCGTTTCCGCTTCTTCTACAACTGTTGTATTTACTTGTTCGCTAGTTACTGCTTGTGTTTCTTCTTCCTTTTCTTCTGGAACTGAAGGCGCATCCTTCGCTTCAGTTTCTAATGGTTTTTCTTTTTCGATTTGATCTTTATCAGCATCATTATTTTGAGTAGCAACAGAAACTGTTTGTTCTTTAGCTTCCTTAGATTGTTCTGTATTATTTAATATGAGAGTAGCAGTATTTTCTGAAGTTGTTTCTTCATTCTCTAAATCCTCGTCTTCTTCAACCTCGACTTGTTCCGCTTCAGTCTCATCAGTTACTTCAACAGTCTTTGGCTCTAATGCAACATTTTCTTCTTCTTCAGGATTGTTAGCTAATACTTCATCACCTTGCTTGTCTTCTTCAACAACATCTTCCACTAATGCAACACTTTTTGTTTCTTCAACCTCTTCAGTCTCATCCTCATCTTCTTCTTGGTCAGTAATTTCCTCCACCTCAGCAACAGTACTTACTGCTACAGTTTCTGAATCAACATTTAATTCAACTTCAGTCTCCAATAATTCAGCATTTTCCATAGGAGATTCACTGAAGATATCCAGACTGAAACCATCATCGTAGTTGATGAAGGTATCCAGCAAGTTAGAAAAGTAGTAGGTTCCTATTCCGCTTAATACGAATAGGGAAGTCCATGTAGCACCCTTGTTTATCCCTTTCATGCAAATCCATA
>NZ_CACTIB010000006.1 GCF_902712995.1 Candidatus Mycoplasma haematohominis | reverse complement strand
ATAGGATAGAAGGAATATGAGTTCCACATATGTTCATAAGCATGAATGATAGGCCACATAGTACTGCGTGGAAGCAATAGAACAATTTAGGAGCAACAAATAGGAATGAGAACTCTAGAGGTTCTGTGATTCCTAATAGAGCACTACTTAGGATTCCAGGTATAAATCGTTTTAGAACTTGTTTTCTATTCTCTTTAGGAGCAGCTAGAGTCATACCAATTGCTGCAGCAGGTAGTCCAAATTGCATAACTGGGAATTTACCTTGTGTATATCTACCTACATTTATTCCTAAATCTTCTTTGAAGAAGTTAAATGCTGATTTTCCATTGATTGTGTTTGATGGAAGAGAGATGATTGATAGCCCTAGGAAGGAATCACCTTGTCACATACTGTGAGGCACTCTAGCACCAGATCAGATATTTCTCATTACTCCTCCTGCACTAACTGGAGTTTTGTATCTGTCTAGGGCGGAGATGTAGCTATTTAATTCTGATACTGTTCAACCAGTATTTCCTGAAATATTTGAAGTACTTGCTCCATTTAATTCATTAATAGCTCTAACAGCATCACCTCCTACAGGAGAGAATCAAAGAGGAGAGTAGAACATGTGATGTAATCCTGTAGGGATTAAACATTTTTCTAGGACACCAAAAATAAAGGAATCAATACCAGCAGGAGTTTTAGAAAGCTGGTTTCCTAATCATGAGAAAGCACTACCTACTCATGGTCAGATAATTAAGAATAGAAGAGCTAATCCTCAGGCTCCAATAACAGCCATAAGAGGCAAGAATCTCTTGCCTGAGAAGAAAGCAAAAGGCCCTTTTAGTTGTATATTTGAGTAATGCCTTTGTATGTAAGGCATCATTACTCCTCCTAACAGAAGAGAACCAAATATAGAGGTATTAAGAGCAGTAAAGCCAAGAGTATTGTCAACTAAGTTGACCATGCTCTTAGGATCTCTACCTCAGCCTTTGAATAAGACTATGTAGCCTTGTATTTGAGAGGATAGATCAGTATTAGTGGAGCTTACAGGATCTACATATACAAAAACACTCTGTACAGACAGGAATACCAGATAAGCCAGAATGACACTTCATATACAAGAAACATCTCCTTTACAGAAGGAATAAGCAAAAGCTACACAGAAAATTAGAGGTATTGCTTGTAGTAAGGGATAAGCAACATTTTTAATAAGAGTTCCAATCTTTTGTAGGGGATATCCAGGTTGGAATGATGATTCCAGTAATCCTCCTAGGGATAGGAAAATTGCAACTATAGCCAGAGTGGATATAGGCAACATGAAGGCTCCTGAGAGCCCAGACATCGTCAACTT
Source organism: Candidatus Mycoplasma haematohominis (assembly GCF_902712995.1). GTDB lineage: Bacteria > Bacillota_I > Bacilli_A > Mycoplasmatales > Mycoplasmoidaceae > Eperythrozoon_B > Eperythrozoon_B haematohominis. The sequence goes on along the minus strand of NZ_CACTIB010000006.1, from coordinate 231 downwards.
AAGACGATCCTTAAATGGTTTTTTCTCTTCCGAAGATTGAGCAAATAACTCTGTATTTTCTTGAGCCACTTAACTAAGTGTTATGTTCCATTTTTTCTAAAAGCCAACAATATAAGAATAGTAATTGCTATTCATCATGTATCCTTTGCCTTCAATATATATAAATAACTACGAATTTAACTTTAAACCTTTTGCTTATCGTCTAAATCTAGAGGGGAGAATAGAAATAAA
>NZ_CACTIB010000005.1 GCF_902712995.1 Candidatus Mycoplasma haematohominis | reverse complement strand
ATTTAATAGTGAAGATGTTAACAATGGAGGGACAGTTGCGCCTTTGAAAAATTTAAATGATGATTCAGATGATTGAAAAAGAGTTTGACCTAGTTTAAGTAGTAATCCGATTGAGGATAAGAATGATTTTGAGGATGATCAGAAAACTTGGTTGAGAAATACAAAAAAATATAAAGATTCTAGTAGGTTAGCAGGAGAGAAGTTAACAGAAAAAGGTAAAGAAAGAGCTAGAGATGTTATGAAATGATGCCTGGATTATGAGAAAGGAAAAATAAAAGAAGAATTAGAGAACTATACACGTTTGAATTGAAAAACTAATAGAGATTTTTATGGTGAGATTTGTACTTATCCTGAAGATTAATTAAGAATTATTCGTAAAGTTCTTGGTTGTCTAGATTTAGGTCATAGAAGGAAGCCTCTCTAGCGTAGTAGTTTTCTGAGTAGTGACATGTTTGTCACCCCTTTCTTCTTGTTTGGGTATCGTCATGCATTCTTCCGTTAATTTTTGAACATTTATCAGTTGCATGATCCATTGCGGATTGTTCTAATTTCAATCTTTTATCTTTAGGAACATGTGCTTTTAATATATCGCTTCATTCACATTTAACACCGTTATCATCTTGACAGCTACCCTTAGTATTTGGCAATTGATCTAATCAAGTAGGTCTATCTCTTCCTTCTATAGGTTTGAATTCAATTGAATTTACTCTGGAAGGAGTATTTTTTCCGCTGTGGCCAAAGAAACGACTTCTGTCGAATATTGAACCAGCTGGAATTGATGCAGCGGATATTGCTGGTTTAGAAGTATGTTCTAGTCTTTGGGAAGTAGAAGGTCTTGGTGGTAATGTATTAGTTCTTTTTGTAGTTGGTGTTTGAGGCTTTGTTATTTGTTGTTCAGGTTCAATCTTCTTTTGTTCTTCTATTTCTGAGGTATTTGAATCAATTGGTTGTTGTTCAGAAGCAGAATCACTGCTTTTGTTTTGGATTAACTGATGAGCAGTTACGGCTGAACCAGCACTTATGACTGTTGCAGCTATAGCAGATTTAGCTAGTAATGACATGAATTAGATGTTTATGCCAATCATATTAACTGTTTTTTATGGGTATAAGCTATTTTTAGGCTTTAGGTCTTTTATTGACTAAGTAATTGATGTTCATGGAAACCAGTAGTAATGCTGGAAAATAAGTGTTTTGTTATTATGTTGAGAACAAACAAATAATAGGGTATGGCATCTCCTTTGGTAATTGTAGGAATAGGTGTACTAGGCACTGGAGTTATAGGAGCTGCCTCAGTAGGTGCTTATTACTTATTTAATGGTTCTGAGGAGAAGAAAGGAGAAACAGTAGCAGAAAGTGGAAGTGTTCCAGGAGAAGGTCGACAAGATGCAGGTTCTGGAGGAGTAAGTAGTGGTGGAGATACAGGAAGGGGAGCTGATCAGCCATCTGCCGAGGTTACTAATGGACAAGAAAGGAAAAGCACTGATGGCGGCAAACATCAAACAAATGAGGCTGGAACAGAGGAATTAAGATCTGCTTAGTTATTAAATATGGCGTCACAAGCAGCAATTGCAGGAGCAGGTGTATTGGGCGCAGGAGCTTTAGGAGCCGGTTCAGTAGGAACTTATTATGCAGTTTATGGAACTAGTGATTCTGAGAACGTAACAGTTCCAACTAAAAATGATCAAGCAGAAGATTTAGAATCTGAACAAAACGCAAGACAGGAGCCATCAACTGTTGTTCCACCTACTGGAGAAACAGAAGCTTCTTCACAGTTAAGTGCTGATGCGCGAGAGAAAAGTAATCTTGAGGATCAAAGCGAAGGTTCTGTTGTTTCAGTCCCTCTTTCTGAAGATTCAAGCGTCGGGTTAAAGCCAGATTCAGAAGAAATTTCTCTTCAATCTGGAAACGAAGGTCATATAAGAGCTCCCCTTGTTGCATCAACTTTAGAAACTCAACAAACAAAAGAAAATCCTTCAGTTGTCCAGAAATAACTTATTTAGCTTTATTAATTTAAAAAAATTGCTTAAATATATAAAATATCTATTTTTTCAGAAATATGCCATCTCCAGTAGTAATAGGCGGAGGCGCTTTAGGAGCAGGAGCTATAGGTGTAGGAACTGCTTATGCAGCAGGCGTTTTCACAACTAAATATGTTGATTTCAAAGATTATGTGAAACAGAATGGTTTGACTTATATAGGAGGTATAGATGACGCAGTTGATAATTCAATTAAGAATCTATTGGATGGGGATAAGACTAGCAGTCCAAATGGCTACAGAAATAAATTAAAGGGTCAATGAAATAGTATGGATGGAAAGGATTTAAAAGGTGCTGCAGTTTCTAAACCTAGTGGAACAGATTCAGAACCATTATTTCCAACAACTGACAGTATTTCTAAATCAGGAGATATTGCTAGATTCACTAAAGCATGATGTGAATTAAAGAAAGACAAGATTCCAGGCAAAGACAAGAAATGAACTGAAGCCACTCTTAAAGAGGATGCAGACTGAAAAATATTTGAGGAAGTTTGTTTAATTAAAAAAGTAAATAAATAATTTATGACACCTCAAGCAGCAGCCGGAGCCGGAATAGGAGGATTGGCTGTTGCAGGAGCAGGAGGTTCTGCCATTGCTTATGCAGCCGGAGCTTTTAGCGAAATTACTTATGAAAACTTTGGAGATTACGTAAATAAGAAAGCCTTAACTTATATAGGAGATTTAAAGGATGAAAAACCTAATTCAATAAAGAAATTATTGGAGGAAGATAAGAACGATACTTCTTCTAATGGTTACAGAAAAAAATTGCAGGATAAATGAGACGGTATGGATGCACAAGGATTGCAGGGAGAGAATAAAGATTCAATTACTAAACCAAATGGAGCCAAAGAGAAATTGATTCCAAGCGCTTCACTTAGTGACTTGGAAAATATTGCTAAATTTACTAAAGCATGATGCGAGCTTAAAAAAAGTAAATCTTCAGGAACAGACAAGCAGTGAACTGAAGCTACTCTTAAAGCAGATAAAGACTGAGAAATATTTGAAAAAGTTTGTTTAATTTAGAAAGCAAGTCAGAAATAGAAATTTTTAAATATCAAAGAAAAATAAAACTGACAGAAACCAGGAGCAGCACGGGACATTAAGCAATTCGTTATTATTCATAATTAAAAAAATAATTTATGGCTTCTTCAGGAGCATTAGCTGCCGCAGGTGTATTGGGTGCTGGAGCAATAGAAGCTACTTCAGTTGGAACTTATTATGCAATAAATAAACCTGGAAATGAGATCAATCCAACTTTAGTAAATCCAGCAGATCAAAAAAGAAATCAAGTTCAATTACCTGAAACTAATGAATCTGTTGATAGATTAGAGACAGAAGATGCAGGCGATAAATCTCAAACTGAAAATGATTTAGTGACTAATCTACCTACTGGACAAACTTCTCCTGTTGCAGATGTTGCTTTAGCACCGGAAATTTCAAATCTTTCTCAAGGAGATGGAAATGTTAGTGGTCAAACAGGTGTACAGTCTGATGCGTCAACTACAGTGAATTCAAAACCAACAACAACTTCTACTAAAGATACTGGAGCCTCTTCAGATTCAGATCAATAAATGAAAAAAGCAGAAAAGTTAAATAAAAACTTTGTTTGTTTATAGGTTGATAAGAGATAGAACTGAAAGTAAGGTTGAATATGAAAGATTTAGTTACTATAGTGGGAGCACAAAACTCTAAGTAGATATTCATGACACCACAAGCAGCAGTTGGAGCTGGATTAGGAGGATTAGCTGCAGCAGGTGCAGGCGGAACTGGTATTGCGTATGCTGCTGGAGCTTTTGAGAAGCCAAAAGAGCCAGATAAGGAAACAGCACAGGATGCTTCTGGAGGTACAACTCAGACTGAACAAGCAGGTTCTAGAGGAACAGCTGGTGTTTCTCAAGAAAAAGCTAAAGAAGGCGTTGGTTCTCCTGAAGCTCCTGTTGGATCAGGATCAAATATAGTTGTCCAACCGGAATCGGCAAGAGGCGAA
>NZ_CACTIB010000004.1 GCF_902712995.1 Candidatus Mycoplasma haematohominis | reverse complement strand
AACAAGCAAAAAAAGCTGAAGAAGAAAGAAGATTAGCTGAGAAACAAAAACAGGAAGAAGAAGAAAGAAAATTTAAAGCAATAGAAGAGTATGTTGATTACATGGATGCTTTTGAGAAATATAAACCAGAACTTATAGAAGGGGAAATATATGAAGTACTAGAGGATGCTGTAGAGGTATTTTCAAGTGTTTTCGGAGATGAGGAAACTGATGATAATAAAAGAAAAACAAGAGTGAAGAGAGATGGAGGAAAAAGCGATAGAAAAGAACTTCTATTAGAACTAAGAAAATTAGCTACTGAGGCAAAGTCTAAATTAAGAACTGATATTGGAAGAGGACTTTGAGATGCTGATCGCTTTTTAGATGAGCTTATTAAAGCAGACGAGAGAACAATGAATTTTCGAGAACTAAAGTATTTTTTAGGAAATCTTAAGGGTTGTACAGGTATGTGAAAGGGCAGTTCTGGTGGATGCGGTGATTAAACAGTTCAACCAGTAAATCTAAAAAATTAAATGGGTTTAGAAGGTGTCTATTATGAAGATTTGGATTATTTAAATCTATTGTTTGAAAGCCTGAAACGAAAATAGATTTTGCGTATTAGTTTTTCAAAATTTAGATTTAGGAGTTAGTGAAATTTGAAATATTTTTTTTATTTTCAAATATGTTTGTGTATAAAATTTCTGCTTTCTAAACGGAATATTTTATGTTTATAGCTTTAGGAATAGGTCTTTTTACAGTCTTCAGTTTTGTATTAGCAAGTTTTGGTTTTCTTTATTGCCGAGGATGTTTTAAAACCCAAACCCCCCCTTTAATGAAACCAGTTCAGTAGAAGTTGTTGCTTCTGATCTTGCTCAGACACCTACTGTAGCACTTATAGATTCAGAAGAAGAATTAGAAGCTGAGTCTTCTGTCGACCTAAAACAAAATAGTTTAGTTTGTGTAGATGCTAGTGTTTGATATTTTTCTAGAGATGGTTTTAAGGATAGGTTTTCAGATGCTGAGATTAGAGATCTTTTAGGAATCGTTGAGTGTAGTTCTGGTTTTTCTAAGTTAGAAAATCTTTCTGGATCATCTGGATCTTCTGATTCAAATTGAGTTTTAAGAGGAGGATCTAATTTCAATTCTTTGAAAAACTCAGGAGGAGAAAGGAATGATGAAAGTGAAACGTATGGAACTGGCAAAAATTTGAATGTAGAGTTGGGTGATGATGTTGTTTCATATTCTTCTTTTGATTCAAGTCCTTCACTTTTTCCTCAGGAGGAAGGTGGACTTTGTCTTTCGTGTGATATTGTCGAAGAAGAAGTTGAATCATCATCTAATCAAATTATTTTTGAACAAAAGGTTGTAATGGCGCTTGACTTCAAAACTAAGGAGAAACCTAATTTAGAAGAAATGAAAGAAATAATTGCAAGAGCTAAACAGAAGGATGGTTTAAGTGATGACGTTTGAAAGCTTCTTGATAGATTGGATAAATTGGTAAGACAAGCAAGAGAAGAATTAAGAACTGATACTAACGGTGGATTGTTTAACGCAGATCTCTTTTTAGGACAAATTCTTGTATCGAAGGATGGAGATATAGATATTGAAGAGTTAGGGGAGTTTCTTAGAGAATATGACGAAGTTTAATCTACTAGTAAAAAAATAGATCTAAAGAGTCAATTAAATCTGAAACCATTTTTTAGGTTTCAAGCATGTTTTAAATATAAAATTTTGGCATTTTAAGAGAAATAACGGATGTTTATAGCTCTTGGTATTGGTTTTTTTACTCTTCTAGGTTTTGCAGTAACTGGAATTGCTTGTTTATTTGGTTGAGCGCTTTTTGGTTCTAAAGCTTGCACCCCCCCTTTTAATGGTAGAGCTACATGAACAATTTCATATCAGCTAACAGATCTAACAGTAGCATCAGAAGGTCTTAGTTTAGAAGAAAAACAAAAGCAGAGAGGTTAGAGGCTAAAGAAGAGGAAGAAGAAATAAAAACAAGAAAAGCTAGAGAGGCATCAGAAGAACAGGAAAAAGAAAAATTAGCTAGAGAAAAACAAGCGCAAGAACAAGTAGAAAGAGAGAAAAAGCTTGCTGAAGAAAGAAGGGTTCAAGAAGAACAAAAAAGACAGGAAGAATTAAAGAGAGCTAAAGAAGAACAAGCAAGAAAAGAAAAAGAAGTAAGAGAATTAGAAGAAAAGAAAAAGCGAGAAGCAAAAGAAGATGAAATATTAGAAAAGATTGTGGATGAGTTGACCAGTGTATTGGGTGTAGCGACTGTTAAGAGAACAGAAGCACAAGGTCGAGCTCAAGTGAAAGTAACAAGTGAAGGCGGAAAAAGAAGTAGACGAGAACTTCTTATCGAATTAAGATGATTGGTACAATCAGTGAAGAAAGCATTGAAAAGCGGTATTTGATTGGGAACACAAGATGCCAATAGACTTTTGGACGAATTTATTAAAGCCGATGATGAAACAATAAATTTTCAGCAATTAGAGGATTGGTGAAAGAATCTTGAGGGGTGTGCAAAGAGTTGAAATGCTGGCTCTGGATGTAAAAAACAAGATAAAAAGTTAGATTAATTTTTTATCGTTTTAGGAAATTAAATAAAAATAGATTTCATCTCTGTTTTCTTCAAAAATTAGATCTAAAAAGTTAACTAAATTTGAAATATTTTTTTAAGTCTCAAATATTTTTATGTATAAAATTTTGACTTTTCAAAAAAATAATTCATGTTTATAGCCCTTGGAATAGGTCTTTTTACAGTTTTTAGTTTTGCATTAACAGGTTTTGGTTTCCTCTATTGTTGAGGATGTTTCGGATCTAAATCCTCAACCCCCCCTTTAATAGCATCAGTTCAGTAGAAGTTGCTCCGGATCAGCCTCAGATACCTACTGTAGCACTTGCGGGCTCAGATAAAGAGCTTGAGGAAGAAGAACAAAAATCCGAGTCTTCTGTTGATGTAAAAGAACGTGGTTCAATTTGTGTAAATGCTAGTGTTTGATCTTTTGTTAAGAGAGGTTTCGATCATAAGCTAACAGACGATCTGATTAAAGAAATTTCAGGAGTTTTTGGTTGTATTTCTGGCTATTCTCCTAAATCTAAAAATCTGTCTGAATTGTCTGGAACTTCTCATTCAAATGTACATTTTCAGGGAAGATCTGATGTAGGTTCTCTAAGAAAATTAGAAGGAGAAAGAAATGATGAATTTGCAAATGAAGAGCATGGATCTGGGGAAAATTTTGATTTTGAAGTAGGAATGGTGGATTATGATGATTCAAATCTTTGTTCTTCTTGTGAATTCCAAATAGGAGGAAGCCCTTCTTTGTATGAAGTTCTTGAAGAAGGCACTTCTCTTCAGATTCAAATTGAGATAGACGAGGAAGTTGTTGCTAAAGAAGTGGAAATTGTTTTTGTGGAATATGAAAAATCTTACGAACCTGTTGTAGATGAAGAAATAGAAAATTTAGATAAAGATCTAGCTGACCTTCTTGAAAGATTGAAGGGAATGATAGATAAGGAATTTTTTGGAAGAATAAGAGAATTGGTAATTCAAGCAAAGAAAAGTTTAAGAACTGACACTGGAGGAGGATTTGGAGATTTTGATCGTGCTTTCTCAGAATTTCTTTCAGGAGATAGAGCTGATCTTGGATCAGTAGTAGAAATTTTGCAACAATATGATGCAGATTAAGTTCTTAGAAAGGATTTATTTTTCAAAAATTAGCTTTTAAAAGTTGATTAAATTTGGAATATTTTTTGCACTTTCAAATATTTTTGTGTATAAAATCTTGACTTTTCAAAAAAAGATAGTTTATGTTTATAGCCCTTGGAATAGGTCTTTTTACAGTTTTTAGTTTTGTATTAACAGGTTTTGGTTTCCTCTATTGTTGAGGATGTTTTAAAACCCAAACCCCCCCTTTAACCACAGCACTTCATTAACATCTTCTGATTCTTCTGAGTTACCTACTGTAGCGCTCATAGGTTCTGATTTGGATAAAGAATTTAAGGAAGAAGAATCTTTTGTTTATTTAAAAGCGCATGATTCAGTTTGTGTAGGTTCTAGTGTTTGATCTTTTGTTAGAGATAGTTTTAAAAATAGATTTTCAGATGATGAAATTAGAGAATTTTTAGGTGTTGTTGAGTGTTCTTCTGGCGATTCTTCTAGTTTAAATAAACTTTCTGGATCATCTGGAGTTTCTGCTTCAAATTGACCTTTAGAAGCAAGAGAAGGGTCTAATTTATATCCTTTAAAAGAGTTAACAGAGGAAAGAGATGGTAGGTTCGCACATGAAGAGTTTGGTTTTAAGGAAAGTTGTGATACGGAAATAGTAGGTGGCGTTTCTCATTCCTCTTTTAATTCAGAAGGTTATTTATCTGCTTCTGATGAGTTAGAAGGCTCTTGTTTTTCTTGTGATATTTTTGAAGGAGAAGAAGTAGGAATTTCATCTCTAGAGACAGACAAGACAACTGTTGCTGTTTCTCTTGAATTAGAAGAGACCGAGATTGTAGAGCTTACTGAATCTGGAGTGCAGGAAAAACCGAAACCGAATTTAGAAGAAATTGTTGAAAGCTTGAAATTGAAGACAAAAGCAGGGCACGATTGAGAAAAATATGAAGAGCTTTTTAATAGACTAGAGCAATTGGTAAGAGAGGCGCGACAAGAATTAAGAATGGATATAGAAGGAGCTAGCGGCCTTGATCTTTTCTTAGCAAAAATTCTTACAGTTGATGTAATTGATTTACGTAAAGTTGAAGCAATTTTGAATGCATATGATTCAGATACTAGTTATGAATTTGAAGATGATTAGAAATTAAGAGATTTAATAGTAGGCATTGTCAAAATAGTTAGTTGCTTTTTCTCGGATTTGAACTATATTTTTGCAATTCGCATGAAATAGAAGAGTAGGTTAATTTATCAAGACTAGTTAATAGCTTAAATCTCTAAAAAGCGTGAAAACTAAAGTAAAAAATGGATTTTGTATAATACACACTAAAAAAAATAAAAAATGATTTCTTAGAACTTCTTTTTTTTGGCTAATTTTCTCTTTATGTCTTTTTATTAAAAAAGAGGAGGGAATTTGTTAGTTGACTTGTAGTGATTCGACTACTGTAGCCTCAACTTTGATATTTTCTTTTGAAGACTTATCCGCAAGAGCTTTAGCTTGTTCTTCTGCTTCTTTAATTCCTTTTTCTATTTCTTCAATTATTTTTTTGCCTTCTTCAGTAGTTGGATTAGTAGCTCTATCCATTCTACAGTAGTATCAAACGTCACTTCATAAACCTTGATTTATCGCAGGGTCAAAATGCATGCTATGTATTGATGAACATGTTTCAGCCATTAATTCAGCTTTTTCTTTCTTGTTTGTAAGGGTTTTCATTTTTCCCCAAGCGTTTTTAAATTTATCACTACTTAGAAATTTACTTGATGTAATTTGTGCTTCGCTTATTTGTTCAAAGTGATCTGCTTTTCCCACTCATCATTCATATCTTGTTCCATCTAATAATTCTTTTTTTCAATTGCTTCCTACAGTTTCGCTTCCAAATCAGCTTTCTCCATCATCAATATTTTTGGGCGCTCCAGCACCTTTATCTGCGCCCTTCTCTCCCTTGCCTTTACCTTTTCCTTTCTTATTTTTTCTTAAATCATTTTTGTTTTTTCCTTTTCCATTTTCTTTAGATTTAATCTCTTTTTCAGAAGCTTTATTTTTTTGTAATTTTTTATTTTTTTCTCCGGTATTTGATTCATCACTTTGGCTTGGTTTCTCTTCTTTTGTAGCTGTTGCACTTACTTGTTCGCTAACTACTGCTTGTGTTTCAATAGTAACTTTTTCTGTAGCGACAGGCACAACTTCTACAGTTTCTTTAACTGTTGTTTCTTCCGCTTGAACTTTTAATGGCTCTTTTTCTTCAATTTGATTTTCTCTTTTATCAACATTATTTTCTGGAACAGACACCTTTTCTTGGGTTTCTTCAACTTTTAATTCTGTTTTTTTACCTTCTTCATCTGTGCTTTTTTCTTCTGTAATTTCCTTGCTTTCTGTGTTTAAACTAAGAGTAGCAGTATTTTCTTCAGCTATTTCTTCCTGCTCATCAACAGTCTCTTCATCCTCCTCCAATTCATTCTCATCAGAAACTTCCATAGTTTCGTCGCTTTTTTTATCTTCAAGTTCTTCTTCCTTTTGTGCATCTTCTTTAACTTCAATATCCTTTGCCTCTAATGCAACACTTTCTAATTCTTCAGTCCTATCCTCATCTTCTTTGATTTCATCTGATGCTTCAAAACTTACTTCAACATTTGCTTCTTCTTGATCTTGTGTATCTTCTGATTCTTCTTTCGGTTCTTCATCGCTGTCAGATAATTCTACTTTTTCAGTTTTATCCTCATCTTCCTCTTGTTCATCAACTATAGCTTCCTCCACCTCAGCAACAGTACTTACTGCCATAGTGTCTGAATCAACTTCTAATTGAACTTCAGTATCCAATAATTCAGCATTTTCCATAGGAGATTCACTGAAGATATCCAGGCTGAAACCATCATCGTAGTTGATGAAGGTATCCAGCAAGTTAGAAAAGTAGTAGGTTCCTATTCCGCTTAATACGAATAGGGAAGTCCATGTAGCACCCTTGTTTATCCCTTTCATGCAAATCCATATAATAACAATTACCAATAAAGCGCCTTGTGTAGCTTTATTGGAACTTATTCTTAGTAGCTTTTAATTCTTCGAAATAGGAGATTAGAAAGTTAAAGGCTTCCATAGGTAATTTCCTTTCTATTAGATCTCAAGCATCCTTATATATATTTGGATATTCTTTTTGTCTTTCTGGTTCTAACTTATCTGCCAAGAATAGAAAGATAGTGATCATCTTAGGGTCATCATTAGGAACAGTATGTTGGGATATTGCTTCTAGTATATCCTCATTGGTAAATAGGTATTTATTCCTAAGGTATCAAGCACCTATAGGACCATGAAGTACTTTTCAACTGATGTAATCATCTCAAGCTAGAGTTTCTTTAGCTATAGATTCTTGAGTTTCTCTAGGTATCTCTTTACATATGTCATGGTATAAAGCAGATATGTAAGAGTCATATCGCAATTCCATATCCTCTATCTCCAATAATTCACATATTCTCTTTATAGTTCCAGCAACTCTAAGAGAATGCCTAAATCTTTCTGGAGATAGATGAGATTTAATTCTTTTGATAGCACATTCATCTGATTTATTCATGTAGTCAATTAGTGTTTGATTGAAACCTGATTTAGTGACTTCAAGTAAAGATGCTTTACTTAGAGCATTTATTTCGTCAGTTGGGTTTATGAAGATTATTGGTTTGGAAGTAAATGAGTACGTGTGTACTAATTCTTTATGTTCAGGAAGTACATAAACAACTAGGTTTACTATTGTGAGAATTAGAGGTCATTCTGAGCTTTGTTCTAGTATCTGATATTCCTTTGTATCTAGTAGTAGATAGAGAGAAGAGCTTTTATATTTTTTCTTTTGAAGCTGTATTTTCTGGAAGATAGTTAAATCTGTATTAGTGAAGGAATCTCCATCTATTATGTAGCTAGGACTAAGGGTATTAGGTAGAGTAGCAGATAGAAGAGCTACTTTTTCATCTTGTTGAAAAGCTCTATCTGATTGTCCTTTAAAGGCTTCATAAAGAAAGATAATAGTGTTGATTGTCTCTATCTTTCTTGTCTCCTCTACTAATCTAATCTTGTAGTTAGTAACAGGATCAAAGTCATCAAATACCAGGAGGATATTGTTGGGAATTCTCAATTTATAAATCTAGATACCTAAATCTTCTCCTTTTCATTTAAGCATTTCATTATTAATTGATTCAGCTTTAGGGCCTACTATTATCTGCAAGTGATTATCTCCAACTCATTTGGAAGCAATTGCTCCTGCAGCTTTAAGACCAGCTTCATTTACTTTACTTTTATCTGCTATATCGTATCTCAATCTAGAAGCACAGTTAGATAGTTTTTCTATATTGTCTCAACCACCTAGAGCAATTGCTAATTTTCTGGTTTGTTCAGGTACTTTAGAAGTATGTTCTTCTGTAGCTTGTTCATCATGAGCATGTGCTCCTTCTTCTCTACCAGGAGTTTTTAGATTGAATCTTGTAACTGCTAAGTAGAAACCTCCTAGGTATAGAGGAGCTAGTATCATACCTACTGCGAAATATCAATAGAAGTGAGTTCCTTTAGCTACAGGAATAACTCCTAGAATGATCATTTCTATTAATCCTCCAGATAGGATAGAAGGAATATGAGTTCCACATATGTTCATAAGCATGAATGATAGGCCACATAGTACTGCGTGGAAGCAATAGAACAATTTAGGAGCAACAAATAGGAATGAGAACTCTAGAGGTTCTGTAATTCCTAATAGAGCACTACTTAGGATTCCAGGTATAAATCCTTTTAGAACTTGTTTTCTGTTTTCTTTAGGAGCAGCTAGAGTCATACCAATTGCTGCAGCAGGTAGTCCAAATTGCATAACTGGGAATTTACCCTGTGTATATCTACCTACATTTATTCCTAGATCTTCTTTGAAGAAGTTAAATGCTGATTTTCCATTGATTGTGTTTGATGGAAGAGAGATGATTGATAGCCCTAGGAAGGAATCACCTTGTCACATACTGTGAGGAACTCTAGCACCAGATCAGATATTTCTCATTACTCCTCCTGCACTAACTGGAGTTTTGTATCTGTCTAGGGCGGAGATGTAGTAAGTTAATTGTTCTGTTGTTCAAGCATTACCACTTGAAATATTTGCAGCATTTGCTCCATTTAACTCATTAATAGCCCTAACAGCATCACCTCCTACAGGAGAGAACCAAAGAGGAGAGTAGAACATGTGATGTAATCCTGTAGGGATTAAACACTTTTCTAGGACACCAAAAATAAAGGAATCAATACCAGCAGGAGTTTTAGAAAGTTGGTTTCCTAATCATGAGAAAGCACTACCTACTCATGGTCAAATAATTAAGAATAGAAGAGCTAATCCTCAGGCTCCAATAACAGCCATAAGAGGCAAGAATCTCTTACCTGAGAAGAAAGCAAAAGGACCTTTTAGTTGTACATTTGAGTAATGCCTTTGTATGTAAGGCATCATTACTCCTCCTAATAGAAGAGAACCAAATATAGAGGTATTAAGAGCAGTAAAGCCAAGAGTATTGTCAACTAAGTTGACCATGCTCTTAGGATCTCTACCTCATCCTTTGAATAAGACTATGTAGCCTTGTATTTGAGAGGATAGATCAGTATTAGTGGAGTTTACTGGATCTACATATACAAAAACACTCTGTACAGACAGGAATACCAGATAAGCCAGAATGACACTTCATATACAAGAAACATCTCCTTTACAGAAGGAATAAGCAAAAGCTACACAGAAAAGTAGAGGTATTGCTTGTAGTAAGGGATAAGCAACATTTTTAATAAGGGTTCCAATCTTTTGTAGGGGATATCCAGGTTGGAATGATGATTCCAGTAATCCTCCTAGGGATAGGAAGATTGCAACTATAGCCAGAGTGGATATAGGCAACATGAAAGCTCCTGAGAGCCCAGACATCGTCAACTTAAGACGATCCTTAAATGGTTTTTTCTCTTCCGAAGGTTGAGCAAATAACTCTGTATTTTCTTGAGCCACTTAACTAAGTGTTATGTTCCATTTTTTCTAAAAGTCAACAATATAAGAATAGTAATTGCTATTCATCATGTATCCTTTGCCTTCAATATATATAAATAACTACGAATTTAACTTTAAACCTTTTGCTTATCGTCTAAATCTAGAGGGGAGAATAGAAATAAACAGTAAATACAAAATTGATTTAAAAATTCTGTATGGAATACTAGATTTACCTAATCAAAAAATAGATTTTATTAATTTAATCCCAGATAAGAAGACTAGTTGTCAAAAAAATTCTTCAGATAAATGTCAAGTATTTAGATTTAGTACCTTTATTAACCTATCGGGAGATAAGTATTTTGCAAGAGAATTTAAAGAGTCAGAGGATATACCCTTTCAATTCTCTTTTGCTTTTGATACCAATAATCTAGACTCCCTTAAGTCCTATAATCACGCACTTAATAAATCAGTTAATTACAGAGAAAATAATCAGCATCTTTTAGATTTCATATCTGAGATAGAGCTCTTAAAGATTAGTTCTAGCTTTAGATATAAGAATAGCTTCTCAATAGATAGACACAAGTACCAGAAATCACTCTATAGCTTACAGATACCTAAAACATGAAGTATCTATAAGGATAGACAGGTAGAGAGCTATGAAACAATATTCATTAGCTTAAAGAAATACGATGATCTGAAGGATACCTATATAGATGATTGATTTTCAATAAGAGGACAAGCAAAAGTAATCTTAGATTCCTGTGAGATTGAATTAAGTGACGGGAATAAATTAAGTGTTCCTGTTAGTTATTTCAAAGCTAGGAACTCTAAGGATTGAAATAACTTTTATTTAGATGTCGGAATTAGAAATAACTTAGTTGATCTGACAACTAAGGGAATTTATTACCCTCAGAAGACTTCAGGTAATTTAGTAAATAAGTTAACTTTGCTGACTAATAATCATGGCTATCAAATATCTTTAAAGAATCATTTCTCTTTTGAACAACATCCTTTATTAGATGCTTCTCAGAATTTAAAGATAAGAGTATTAAGGAACCCTGCTCCCTATTTACCTACCTTAAGAAGATTTAAATTTATTTCTCTTTAGAGTTGCTTGTCTCTTCTAAATTAGTAGCTATTCTTGCTGCTAGTGGATTAGCATTAGGTGCTATTTCATTTAACAAAATCTATTCTTTTGCTTCTTCCAAAACATCTAAGTTAAAGAAACCTAAGGCTATTGAGACTCTAGATGATATGACTAGAGTCAAAATTTTTGATAAGTCCTTTTTTACTACTAATAAATTGACTTCTTTACTTAATTATTCTTATCAATCTGGAAAGACTAAGTTTTTAATTTATGAGAGGAAAATAGAGGAGACTTTAAAGCCTTTTATTAGAGAAGAATTAAAAAAGGTTTTTCTTAGGAATAATTGGAACTTTAATGAGTTAGAAGGGAGGATATATTACGAAATAAGGGGTAAATCTATAGAAATAATGGTGACTTGAAAGGATAATTCATTTAGTAGTCAACCTACACACTTTGACCAATTTGAATTATTTTTTGAGTAATGATTTTTTCATTTTTAAATGCTCAGTTAAAAATTTATTTTTTGATTTTGTTCCTAAATTTCAATTAACATAATATTTATTAAAGAAAAAACTCTTAGTTAATGTCAATGGACAATTTTGAATTTGTTCTTAAACTCTTAGGAGTTGCGACAGCTTCAATGGGTGCCTCTTGCATTTTGATTGCGATGGTTCCGACTTTCATCGCTACTTATAAAACAAAGAACACAGTTGGTCTTAACAAAACCATGTTCTTGCTTCATAGTTGTGTTGCTGCTTTGTTTGCGATAGGTGCTTATTTCCTTACTGCTGTAGGTGGTATTTTGGGTGGAGATGCTACAAACTTAGTTTTCTTGGGTGTTATTTTCTCAGTTCTTAATACTGTTTGCGGTTTAGGCAACCTCTATGTGTTGACGCTTAAAAATAAGAATATGGCGGAAGCTAAGAAAATGGGTATATCTGAGTCTGAGTACCACGATAGGATGTACGCAAATAAGTAGGTTATGTCAACAGCTAATACAGCAGCAGAAGTACTTGGGCATCTTTCAACTGGTTTAAGTGTAATAGCAGCCATTATTCTTATTGGCGCTCTTCTTCCTCCTTACTTTGACGTTAAAAGAAGTAAAATGACTTTTGGTATCAGTGATGAGTTTTTCCTATACTTCAGCTTTGGTGCAGCTTTCATGTGACTGAATGCCTTCTTAGGTGTTATTGAATTGATTTATTCTTGTTCTATTAAATCAGGCGGATCATGAAATGCAGGAGCAGGTTCTACAATGGGTTTATTCGTAACATTCCTAACAGTTAACTGCTTCTCCGTGTACATTAATACTTTTGTTCTAAAAGCAAAAAGAACAAATATGAGATTAGCTAAGGAAAAAGGTATGTCTGAGAAAGACTACTGAGAAACCTACTTGAAGCCGGGAACGACTGCAAAGTAGGCTTTCCTATCTTAAATTAGAGTAAATCTTTTATTCAATTTTTAATTTTTAAATAAATAAAGAACGACCCAAAAGATAGATAAATCAAATTAACGAATCCCCAATTTAGTTAGTAAGCGATAGATTTTTATTGAAGTAGGTTATTGGTATATTAAGTGCAACAGATAAGGCTTGAAAACAAGTTTGTTGACAATTTAAAAGACCTAGAAACTAGAGAGAAAGAGAAGAAGTTTTTCTCTACTCCTATAAAGGTAGGTTTAATACTTACTGTTTCTCTATTCTTCTTATTAGTTCTTTTCTGGATTAATGTCTTTCTATTAACTAAGGGTCAATCCTTAACACCTAAAGAGTTACTTACAGTTTTAGTCTTCGGAGCTAAAACAACTGAAAATGATGTAGTTAAAGATTCGCTGTCTATAGCTCCTGTTCAAAGATCTGTATGAATATGTTTATCTTCTATATTTGCAGCTATAGCTTTAGTTATTAGTGGTTGTTTAATTCAATCAATTACACAGAACCCATTAGCTGACACCACAACTCTAGGTTTCATTAATTCCACAATATTTGGAATTATCTTGATGAAAGGAGTTATCTCCAGTACTATAGAAGCTTCTAACTATCACATTCTTTACTTCCTATTTGCACTTCTAGGTGGTTTAATAACTCTATTTATTCTTAGCTTTTTATTTAGTAAACCACAGAATCAGACTCAACACTTAAAGATCATTCTTATTGGATTGGTTCTAAATATGATCTTTAAAACCTTTGTATTCCTAATAAAAACCTATAACTCTAATGCAGTTAATGCTTCTTTTGCTTTGGCTATGGGAGGTGCAGAGAATATATATGGACTATATACAAGTCAATTCTCTTTCCTTAAATGATGTGCATTAGCTTTATTAGTGCTTGCAGCTTTAAGTTTTATCTTTTCTCAGAAACTAAACCTATTTGAATTAGGAGAAGAACAAGCTAAGACTCTAGGTGTTAACGTTAAAGCCTTTAAATACTTCTGTTACACAGTAATACTGTTAACTACTACTATCTCTATTGTCTTAGTAGGTAATATTGCTTTCTTAGGTCTTATTTGTTCTCATTCTGTAAGAAGTCTTTTAAATACTAGAAAATATCAAATCATTATTCCAGTTGGTTCAGTACTAGCATGTGTCCTGCTATTGTTTGGGACAATGCTTAATAGTTTGTTTTCCTTTATTTCTTCTTCAATATTTATCCTGTTCTTAGGTGGTTGTGTTCTATTGAGTCTTACTCTGAAAAATAAGGATTTATAGATGGAAAGAACACATAGTCACGAAATGTTGGATAGTTATGTGGCTAAGAAGAAGGATGTAACTAAGTGAGTATGTCTAGGGATCATATTTGTATGTCTAAGCTTTCTTATGATCTCTACTTTCCAATGAAAATATGACTTCTCTTCCAATATATTGACAATAAGAGTATGACAGTATTTATTAGCTTTCTTTAGTGGAGGAGCTTTAGGTTTATCTGGACTATTACTTCAGAAATTAACTAAGAATAATCTATCTGATATTTCTATCTTAGGTATAGGTTCTCTGAATATTATCTTCATTGTTTTATTCATAATGTTCCAATATGATGGGACAACTGGTTCTTTAGCTTTAGTAAGAGCCTATCTTCCTCTTATATCTATTGGTTCTTCTATATTAGGAACAAGTATTGTCTATACCCTATCTAAGAATAAGCCTGATAATTGTGAGAAGTTTGCTATTACAGGTATAGCTCTTCAATTTATCTTTGAAGCTATTTCTGTAACTTTAGCTAATCCAAGAATATTAGAGAATCAATCTACACAGACTCAGGTTAATACTGAGATTCAAAACTTTGCTTATGGTAGATTTCCAGATATTCAGGCTCTTTCAAAAATAGGAATTTGAAGAACAACAACAATTGTTTCAGTAGTAGTTATTACTATGCTGTTGTTTGTTGTTTACAAGTTCAGAAAAGAAATAGATTTGATTGAGTTAAATGAGGAGCTAGCTAAGTTTTATGGAGTTAGAGTTAAGTTTCTTAAAGGGTTTTTATATATCTGTGTAGCTGTAATAGTAGGTATTGAATCAGCAATGATAGGGAGTATTTCATTGCTGGGAATAGTTGCTGCTTCTTTCTCTAGATTGTTGTTTAAGAATAAGTCAGATATAAACATCATCACTAGTTTTCTTATAGGAGGTATGCTAGTTCTACTAGCTGCCTTTATCTCTATAAATCTGAATAAGAATATTCCTATTGGATTCTTGAGTACATCCATAATTGCTCCTATATTCCTCTACTTACTCTTTAAGAAGAGGTAGTTAAAGAAAAGATATGTCCTCTCCCTCCTATATACAGAAAAATAAGTGATTGTTTGCTTTGTCTATTGGAATAGTTACTCAGCTATTTCTAATTGGCTTGCTGATAGCTTTTTATTTTGCTGCTTCATTTAATTTTGAAATTATTAAGACAGATAGTTCTCTTAGTTCTATTGAATGGAACTTTTCTAAATATGTATGAAGATCTGGAGAGGTTATGTCTACTTATGGGAATATATCTAGATTAGAGAATTATCAGAATCAGGCTTTTCCTGGATTGCTTAATAAGTTGTTTGAGTTAGATAATGGAGTTAAAGCTAATGGAAGCTCTAATCTAAATGCATCAGTGATCCCAGCTTTCAGATTATTCAATATATCTATTCAATTAGCTTCAGCAGTTATATGTCTAATAGGAATCCTATTTGTATTTAACTTCTCTATCTTCTGCAAGCTAGTATGAGAATACATACTACTTTCAGACTCTTTTAATTTCCAGAAATTAACCCTAGTAATCCTATTTAATGTACTAGGTTTTTATATTGCTTCAAAAATAGAACAGCAAGAATTTGAACGTACAGAGTTAACTTGACTATCTAACTTAAAGTGAGTTAAGCAGATATGAAACTTGAGGCATCTAAAGCATTATTTCAATATCTCTTCATCTAGTTCTGATAATCCAGATGACATAATACTGGAAACTAGAGGGTTAACTTTCTCTCCTTATGTAAATAGAAATATATTTAAGAAACTGTTTAGTTCTTCTAAGGAAGACATAGAGAGACAGATACTTAAAGATATCAATCTAAAGATAAAGAAAGGCTCTTTCAATGTAGTTATTGGTCCTAATGGATCTGGGAAAACAACATTAATAAGAAGTCTTATTAATTTAAATGAAGGTTTCACAGGAGAAGTATTGTGAAACGGAAAAGAGATATCAACTATCAACAGAACTGAATTTTCTAGACAAGTAAGCTATATACCTCAATTCTTGAATCTACAGAATGAGATATCAATACTTGACTTCCTAGAGATGTTTAGATATCCATATAGACAACTAGAGAGTAACAATCCTGATTTAGATCATTCATTGGTTATGAGTACTATGGAGAAGAATGATTGTGCTAAGTGACAACACAAGATGATTAAGGAATTATCTGGTGGTCAGAAACAAAAGATTTTGTTAACTAGCGTGTTAGTACAGGAATCAGAAATAATAGTTCTGGATGAACCTACTTCTTTCCTAGATGTTAAGAACCAACATCAATTCCTTGAAATCCTTAAGGAGTTTCATAGGAAAGGGAAAACAATAATCATGATTCTTCATGATCTACAACAGTCTATAGATTATGCAGATAACTTAATAGTTATTCAGGATGGAGAGATAAGGGCTTCTGGACATCCTAGAGAGATAGTTACTTCTAGACTTCTTAGAGATATTTTCAGAATTGATTGTGAGGTTAATAAGACACCTGCTGGTGTCTATTTAAACAATATATATGCTCTTTAGTAGATTACGCTGATTAACAGTTGAGACAGTAAGGAGTCTTCTGGGGGAATATACAAACTGGAAGAGTCTACAGAGACAAATAAAGATAGTCCATATAACTCTACTGTCTGCTTTATTTGCAACCTACTGTTGTTGGCTATCTATGGCTATATTGGCCACTTATATACGTACTTCTACTATCTTTAATCAGCTATCTATTATTGATATATACAACAATAGCTATAAGAATTTACTAGTCTCCAATGTTCCTCAGGATAGCTTATTCCTGATGGCTATATACACAATACTAGTCAAGATATTCTTTTTACTATTGTTCTTTATATTGGCTATATATGCATTCAAAGTAAGA
Source organism: Candidatus Mycoplasma haematohominis (assembly GCF_902712995.1). Taxonomy (GTDB): domain Bacteria; phylum Bacillota_I; class Bacilli_A; order Mycoplasmatales; family Mycoplasmoidaceae; genus Eperythrozoon_B; species Eperythrozoon_B haematohominis. Next base: position 60,500 of record NZ_CACTIB010000004.1, on the reverse strand, counting down.
ACTAGCTATAGCTTATTTTTAAGAAGAAGACTTCCTTCATTGGATCTGGAGACTAGAGCTCTTATACCTGGATTAGCTCTACGTTTATTACTTATTCCTTTGCCTTATAGGACTTATAAAAAGATAAAGACTCTATCTCTTCCTAATAGAGATCCAATTATTTCTATTGATAAGGTTATGAATAGTTTCTTTGATAGACAGAAGTTTCCTGAGATTTCTGATGAGAAGGATATGAATCAGAAACCTTTATTGAGGGTTAGAGATCTATCCTTTATGTATCATGGAGATGATGCATGAGATAGATGGTTACATATTTTCTTAAAGAGATTCTTCCCTACTCTTTATCAACAACATTTATTACATAGGAATACAGCCAATAAGGAAGAAGAGGCTTCTAAGGAAGACCCAACAGTTCTTAAGAATATTTCTCTTTCTATGAAAGCAGGTAAATTTACAACCATTCTTGGTTGTAATGGTTCCAGTAAGACTACTTTCTTGAAAGCAATAATTAATTTGTTTGAGAAGTATTCTGGAAGTATTGAGTGATTACAGAAAGATTTAAAGAATATCTCTCTAAAGAGTTTCTATAAGAATGTAGCTTATGTTGCTCAGGAGAACATTATTCATAATGAAATATCCGTATATGACTATGTAGCTTGTGGTTTATTCCCATCCTTCAGCTTCTTTAGATTTCATTACTCTAAGAATGATCCAACTATATTGAATAACTTAGAGAAAATGGAGATACTTCAGCATAAAGATAAGAATATGAATAATCTATCCGGAGGGGAAAAACAAAAAGCTATTTTGGCTAGAGTATTAACACAACAAACTCCAGTGATAATACTTGATGAGCCTACTACTTATTTAGATATCAATAATCAATATAAGATACTTAACTTATTGAAGAAACTTCAATTAGAGGAGAATAAGACAATAATTACTATTCTGCATGATATTAAGCAAGCAGAACAGTTTTCTGATGAAGTTGTATTACTAGAAGATGGAGCAGTGTTTGCTTATGGACCAACTAAGAGTGTTCTTAATAAAGCTAATATAGAGAAGGTATTTGGAGTTAGTTGACATAAGTAGTAGTAGTTTTTAAGATTGAGGAATATTAATTTTTTTATTTTTAGCTCACTATATGTATAAAATTTTGGAATCTTTAAGTTAATTTATGGCTTTCATACTTCCTGTTTTACTTTTCTTAGTTACAGCATTCTCATCTGCGTTTATGATAGCTAAAACAAGAAGTGGAGATAGTACCCCCCCTCACCTAGTAGTTTAGATTTAACAGTTGATAGTGGTTTGTCATTATCAACTGGAGATGAAGGAACATATGATGATATTACGGATACAGATGATGAGACTATTCTTTCTGTTTTAGGTTGTGGAAGCGGAACAGGAGATAAAACTTGTGATGATATTAAGAAGTTTTTAGAGGATTTACCAGAGGGATATAAGGACGGAGAAGAAGGTTCTCTTGATGATGATAATTTCAAAAAAAGACATGATATTTTTAAAAAGTTAAAAGAGGAAAAGGAGAGAACTCCTTCTAAAGATCTAGATGAGAAAAAAGTAAAAGATGGTGGTTTTAAAGATGGAGATACAGTAGATTTTCTAGGTTGTAAATTTGGTTCAAATGGTAGAAACTCAGGCATCTGCGATAAGGTTTATGTTTGATTGTGACTAGGAGGTGAGGGTGAAGGAAATAGAGAGCAAAAATTTGGTGAATTTAGAGATCAATTAGGCTTAGGAGGGAAGAAGGAAAAACCTTCAGGTTCTCCTGAAGCTCCTAAAGGAAAAGGAAAATCTGATCATGGAAGAAGTGGAGAAAAAGGAAGGCCTACAGAGAAAAAAGGTGGCAAAACTCCTCCTGTAACTCCTAAACATAAAGATCAACCTAAGAAGAAAAGAACTAAACCTGGAACCTTCGGTTATTACGGTTGATACGTAGATTGAGGAATTAATAGAGATTAATTTTTTTCATTTCTAATCACTTATATGTATAAAATTTCGACCTCTTTAAATTAAATCATGGCGTTTGTTCTTCCTCTTCTATTTTTCTTACTAACAGCAATCTCTTCTACATTCATGATTGCTAAAACAGGAAGTAAAGATAGTACCCCCCCTCGCCTAGTAGCTTAGCTTTAAAAGTTGATGATGGTTATTCATCATTTACTGCAGCTACTAATAACGATTTTTCTAATACTGGGATTTATGGTGCATTAGGTTGTGGAGTTGGTGAATCAGACGATTGAGAAAAGAAATTTTGTGCAGATGTTTATTCGTGATTATGAAAAAAATTAGGAGATTTCGATCCAAACGATAAAGATAAGAGGCCAAAAGTTTTTGCATTTTTAGAAAAAGAAAAAAAGAGTAAAGGAAATAAAACTTTGTTTTCAGGAGAGGGGTGAGAAAATAGAGATGCAGCTTTAGATCGTTTAAATTGTCGTTTTGGTTCAGAAGATAGAAAAAAGGAAGTTTGTGATGATGTTTATTGGTGATTATGAGATCTTGATGGGGGCAAATATGAGCCAGACGATACTGAGGGAAAAGCAAAAGCGAAGAATAAGTTCTACGATTTTAAAAAGAAAATAGATGGACCTATGGCAGAACAAATAAAAAGAAGGAAAGAGCAAGAAAGAAAGAAACAACAGGAACAAGAAGAAGAAAAGAGAAGACAACAACGGGAAGAGGAGGAAAAAAGAAGAGCTAGTGATGGTCATGGAAAAGGAGATTTAACTCCTAAACCAAAAGAGCATCCTAAGAAGAAAAGAACTAAACCTGGAACATTTGGATACTATGGTTGATACGTAGAATGAGTACGTTAGTTTTTTAATTTTTAGCTAACTATATGTATAAAATTTTGGCATCTTTAAATTAACTTATGGCTTTTGTTCTTCCCCTTCTTTTCTTCTTATTAACAGCAGTCTCTTCTGCTTTTATGATAGCCAAGACAGGAAGTAAAGATAGTACCCCCCACCTAGTAGTTTAGTTCTAGAGGTTGGTGATGTTGGTTCATCATCTACTTCTGCCGGAACAGGAGTTAGTCTTACAGGAGATAACGCTGCATCAGCTGGAGGTTATTCTGATGGATCTATTCTTGCTGGTTTAGGTTGTCAAGGAGGAACTGGAAGTAAGTTTTGTGACGATGTTAAGAATTGATTAGGTGACTTAGGAGGAAAATATAAATATAGAAACGATGATAGTAATACACAAGATAGAGCTGATTTATATCAGAAGCTAAAGGGAGAAAAGGAAAGAGGCAGACCTTCTAATTTAAAGAGTGAAGATGAGCTAAATAGGAATAATTTTCCAGATCAAGATGTAATAGATGCATTAGGTTGTAATTTTGGTTGAGAGGGCAGAAATAAGAGATTATGCGACGAAGCTTATCGTTGATTGTGAGGAGATGATGAAGGCAAGGGACGTCTGGGAGATCCTGCAGATAAAGGAAAAAGAAAAAATAGTTACTATGATTTGAGCAACGGAATATATGGTAATACTGCGCAACGAAGAAGAAAAGAGGCAGCCAGAAAATTAGAAGAGGAAACAAGGAGAAAGCAAGAAGAAGAGCAGAGACAACAACAAGAGAAAGAGAAGGCTAGAGAAAAAGAACAAACACCACCTAGAATTCCTAAACCAAAAGAACAGCCTAAAAAGAAAGGTAAGACTAAACCAGGAACATTTGGTTATTACGGTTGATATGTAGATTGAGGAATCTAGAGGCGTTGAAAACTTATATTTTTTGTTTGGTATTTAAAAATTAAAGTTACTCTGTTGCTTGTCTTGCAGTTGTTGTTGCTGGAGCTCCTGCTTCAGTAGTAGTGGTTGCTTCTTTTCCTTCTTCTTTAGATGATCCAGTAACTTTATTTTTTAGTTGGTTTATACAGCCATTAATATCTTCACCTCCTCCAATCTTTTTACAGGCAGCATAAACAACTGACTTTATGCCTCCAACTATATTCTTTCCTTCTGGAGAATTTTTTGTTCAGTATATAACAGCTTTAGTTCCTGTATATCCCAGATAACCTAAACCAATTAGTGTTCCTCCTCCTGCTAATAACTTAGCAATTAGGAAACTTAATTTGTTTGCGCTTCAAACAATTTTGAGTAAACTCATTTTTAATTTTTTTAATCTCTTTTAATAGATTTGTTTTGTTTAATTATTTATTTAAAAAAAGAAAGCAAGAATACTAATAAAGACAGCTTAAAAAGTATCTTGGGTTAATGGGTATAGATAGGTAAATTTTTAGTATTAAGGAAATTAATTTTTTTAATTACTGACTCACTATATGTATAAAATTTTGGCATCTTTAATCTAATTTATGGCTTTTTTCTTCCCTCTTCTTTTCTTCTTATTAACAGCAGCTTCTTCTGCTTTTATGATAGCCAATACAGGAAGTAAAGATAGTACCCCCCCTCACCTAGCAGCTTAGCTTTAGAAGTTGGTGATGATTTTTCATCATTAACTGTAGCTGACGCTAATGATTTTTCTAATACAGCAATTTATAGTAAATTAGGTTGTGGAACGGGCGATGTACAAGGTTGAGATAAAAAATTTTGTAGTGATATAAATTCATGACTATGGGGATTAGATGAAAAAACAGTTAATCCAAACGATAAAGAAAAGAGACAAAAAATATTTAATAGATTAGAGCAAGAAAAAGAGAAAGGTAGAGATAAGGTGGCGTCCCCTCTTACAGGAGATGAATGAGAAACTGATGATGGAGTTTTAGATAGTTTAAATTGTCGTTTTGGTTTAGAAGGTAGAAAAAAAGAGGTTTGTAATTCTGTTTATTCATGATTATGAGGATTAGATGGCGGTAAATATGATCCACAAGCTCCTCTTGAAAAGGGAAATAGGAAAAATGATTTTTATAACTTTAAAAGGAAAATAGACGGTTCATATGCAGAAAGAAGAGCAAGAGAAGAAAAAGTAAGGAAGCAAGAAGAACAAAGAAGACAACAACAGGAAGAAGAAGAGAGAAGAAAAGCTGGAGAGGGTCAAGGAAAGGGAGGTTTGACTCCTGATCCAAAAGAGAAATCTAAAAAGAAAAAAACTAAACCAGGAACTTTTGGTTACTACGGCTGGTATGTAGAGTGAGCGCGTTAAAGGGTTAGGTATTTAAGAATTAAATTTATCCTTGTTTTTTGGTTGTTGATTAGTCTTTATCTATTGTTTCATTACTAGTTGCTGCTGCTTCTTTTTCTTGAGTTTTTCCAGTTACTTTATTCTTTATCGTGTCTAAACATTTATTGTTGTCTTTCTCTCCAGCTATTTTCTCACAAGCAGCATCAACAACTGACTTTATGCCTCCAACTATATTCTTACCTTCTGGAGAATTCTGTATCCAATCTATAAAAGCTCTAGTTCCTGCATATCCTAGATAACCTAAACCAGTTAATACTCCTCCTGCTGCTATTAATTTAGCAATCAGGAAGCATAATTTATTTAAGCTTCAGATGAGTTTGAGTACGCCCATTTTTTATGTTTATTTTTTTAATAATCTAAATTAGTTTGTTTACAAATTAATTTATACGCGATAGTTAAATGTTTATATTTTCAGAATTTGAAAGAAGAAAATGGTTGATATAGATAGGTAAGGCCTTCAAGGTTAGAGAGATTAATTTTTTTAGAGTTGAATCGCTTTATGTATAAAATTTTGGCATCTTCAAATTAATTTATGGCATTCTTTCTTCCACTTGTATTTTTCTTAGTAACAGCTGTTTCTTCTACTTTTATGATTGTCGGAACTGGTAGTCAAGGTAGTACCCCCCCTCACCTAGTAGCTTAGATTTAGAAGTTGGTGATGATTATTCATCATCTACTGCAGCTCAAGTAAGTCTCTTAGGAGATACTGCAGCTGCTGCCGGAGGTTATACAGATAATGCCATCTTAAGAGGTTTAGGTTGTGATGGTACTAGCGGAGAAAATAAGAAATTTTGTGATGATGTTAAATCTTGATTAGGCGGTTTAGGAGAAGAATATCAATATAAACACAGCGATCAAGGAGAGACAAGAAAGAAAATATACGACAAATTAAAAGAAGAAAAAGAAAGAGGCAAACCTGAAAAGATAAAGGACTCAGAAGAAGTAGATATTGGAGGTTTTAAAGATCCGGATGTGATAGATGGTTTAGGTTGCTATTTTGGTTTAGAGGGCAGAAATCAAAAAATTTGCGATGAAGTTTATGTTTGATTGTGGGGATATGATGGAGGTAAGGGGCATTTGGGAGATCCTGGAGATCTAGGAAAAAGAAAAAATGGTTTTTATGACCTTAGAAATAGAATATACGGAACTCCTGCAGAACAGAGAAGAAGAGAAGCAGCAAGAAAGAAACAACAGGAAGAAGAGCAGAGAAGACAATTAGAAAGAGAGAAAGAGAAAGCTAGAGAAAAAGATCCAACTCATCCTTCAATTCCTGAACCAAAAGAACAGCCTAAAAAGAAAAAAACTAAACCAGGAACATTTGGTTATTACGGTTGGTATGTAGATTGAGGTATTTAATTTTTTTAGTGTTTAGTTATTCATATATATAAAATTTTTACTCCTTAAATTAGTTATGGCATTTTTCCTACCTTTTCTATTTTTCTTACTAACAGCTGTCTCTTCTACTTTTATGATTGTTGGAACTAGTGGTAGTTCTAATAGTACCCCCCCTCGTCTAGTAGTCTCACATTAACAGTTGGTGGCGTTGATTCGTCTCCTACTGATGCTTCTACATCTTTAAATGATCCATCTATAGGTGGAATGATGAGTAAATTAGGTTGTGAAAACGGTTTAGATGGTTGAGAGAAAAAGTTTTGTGATGATGCAAGAAATTGATGGTGATGGTTGCAAGAAAAAGGTTGGAGTATGCCAAATGATTTATCAGGAAGATCAGCTATATTTGACAAACTTAAAAAAGAAAAAGAGAGAGCAAGACAAGAAGGAGGCTTGAAGAATAAATATGATCCAAGTAAAGAAGATTTTTCTTTTGAGGGCTTTATAGATGGTTTAGGTTGTGGTTTCGGGGCACAGTATTGAGATAAGGAGACTTGCGGAGAAGCGTATGCATGATGATGAAGATTAAGTGACGATAAAAAGGATCCAAATGAGGCTTTGGAGGCAGGACATAAAAAGACAAAATTTTACGATCTTCAACGAGATAAAAGGAAAAACACAGGAGAAGAACGAAAACGAGTACCGATGCCTAAGAGACCTACGGTTGTTTGGACTTACTACGATCAGCCTACAGCTCCAAAACAAGCTGAAACTCCTAAACAGAAAGAACAGCCTAAAAAGAAAAAAACTAAACCAGGAACATTTGGTTATTACGGTTGATATGTAGATTGAGGAATTTAATTTTTTGTTTTTAATTGACTATACGTATAAAATTTTGGCATCTTTAAGTTAGATTATGGCATTTGTTTTACCCTTTCTATTCTTCTTAGTAACAGCTGTTTCTTCTGTATTCATGATTACTAAAACAGGAAGTAAAGATAGTACCCCCCCTCACCTAACAGTTCTGAATTAATAGTTGGCGACGCTGATGCGTTGCCTACAGGTTCTTCTGCGCTTTTAAATGATCCATCCATAAGTGGCATTATGGATAAATTAGGTTGCGGCACTGGAGATGGTTTAGATGGTTGAGAGAAAAAGTTTTGTGGCGATGCCAGAAAGTTTTTGTGATGATTACAAGAGAAAGAAAGAAGCAATCAGAATGATTTACCAGGAAGAAGAGAAATATTTAGCAAACTTTATGATGAAAAAGAAAGAGCTAAGAAGTTAGGAGGATTTAAGGAAGTATATGATCCTCTAAAAGAAGACTTATCTTATTCAGGTTTTATAGATGGTTTAGGTTGTGGTTTTGGATCAGAAGATTGACTTGAAGATATTTGCGGAGAAGCCTACTCATGATGATGAAAGTTAAGTGACGATAAAAAAGATCCAACTGATCCATTAGAAGCAGGACATAAAAGAATGAAATTTTATGGCCTTCAACGAGATAAAAGTCAAAAAACAGGAAAAAGACCTAAAAGGGTAGAAATGCCTAAGAAACCTAAGGTTGAATGAAAGTTTTATAACCCACAACCAACACCTCAGACTGATACTCCTAAACCAAAAGAACAACCTAAAAAGAAAAGAACTAAACCTGGGACATTTGGTTACTACGGTTGGTACGTAGATTGAGGGATTTAGTTTTTTAGAAATTTATTTGGATAGGGCAAATTTAAGTTGTTTGAAACGTATTAATTTTTTTGTTTTTTTATGCTTTCAAATAGATTTAATTTTGGTATTTGTAAATTTTATTTGTTGAAAATAAACTTACTTGTAGTAATCTATTTTTATGGAATCAAAAGTAAATTTAGCTGTTAAATTAGGTTTAGGAACGGTAGTTGCTGGTAGTACTATAACTGGAGCTGTATTGCATGGTAATTCTGGCGAAAGATTAGATCCTGAGATAGAGAAATATTTGAATACTCCTTTTACTCAAGGTGGATATACATATAAGAAGAGAGTAAGACAATCAGATAATGAGAAATGATTTAATAGTGAAGAAGATGATGGAGGAACAATTTCTCCTTTGAAGAATCTAAATGATAATTCAGATGACTGAAAAAGAGTTTGGCCTTATTTAAGTAGTAATCCTATTGAAGATAAGAATAATGTTGAGGATGATCAGAAAACTTGGTTAAGTAATACAAAAGAATATACAGCTCCTAATAAGACAGCAGGGGAGAAGTTAACAGAAAAAGGCATGGAAAGAGCAAGAGAGGTTATGAAATGATGTCAGGATTATGAGCAAGGGAAAATAAAAGAAGAGTTGAAGAATCCTGGACGCTTGAATTGACAGACTAATAGAGATTTTTATGGTGAGATTTGTACTTATCCTGAAGATTAATTAAAAATTATTCGTAAAGTTCACGAGCATCTTCTGTTGCTCCTTCAGGAGCTCAAACACAAACTTCAGCTGCTTTACCAACTTAGTTCTATTAATTTCGTAAAAATGATGAAGGTAAGGGGTGTTTAGGAAAAAGAACAAGAAATTTTTATCTGCTTAAATCAGACATAAAGAAAACCAAAATTAAACCTGGAATTTTTGGGTACCATGGTTGATATGTAGATTGAGGTATTTAATTTTTTTATGCTTCTAAATAGGTTGATTTTGATCTTTGTTAGCTTTATTTGCTAAAAATAAACTTGTTTGTAGTAATCTATTTTTATGGAATCAAAAATAAACTTAGCTGTTAAATTAGGTTCAGGAGCAGCAGTTATAGGCAGCACTATAACTGGAGCTGTACTGCATGGTAATTCTGGAGAAAGATTAGATCCTGAAATTGAGAAGTATTTAAATACTCCTTTTGTTCATCAGGACGGAAATACATATAACAGGAGAATAAGGCAATCGCATCATGAGAAGTGGTTTACTAATGAAGATGATGTTGATGGAGGAACAGATGCGCCTTTGAGGAATTTAAATGATGATTCAGATGATTGAAAAAGAGTTTGACCTAGTTTAAGTAGTAATCCGATTGAGGATAACAATAATGCTGAAGATGATCAGAAAACTTGGTTAAGGAATACAAAAGAATATAAAGATTCTGGCGGAGCAATAGGAGAAGCGTTAACTGAGAAAGGTAAAGAAAGAGCTAGAGATGTAATGAAGTGATGTCAGGATTATGAGAAAGGAAAAATAAAAGAAGAGTTAAAGAACTATACACGTCTGAATTGAAAGACTAATAGAGACTTTTATGGTGAGATTTGTACTTATCCTGGAGATTAATTAAGAATTATTCGTAAAGTTCTTTGTTATCTAAATTTAGGTCATAGAAGGAAGCTTCTCTAGCGTAGTAGTTTTCTGAGTAGTGACATGTTTGTCATCCCTTTCTTTTTGTTTGGGTATCGTCGTGCATTCTTCCATTAATCTTTGAACATTTATCGGTTGCATGATCCATTGCGGATTGTTCTAATTTCAATCTTTTTTCTTTAGGAACATGTGCTTTTAATATATCGCTTCATTCACATTTAATACCGTTATCATCTTGACAGCTTCCCTTAGTATTTGGCAATTGATCTAATCAAGTAGGTCTATCTCTTCCTTCTATAGGTTTGAATTCAATTGAATTTATTCTGGAAGGAGTATTTTTTCCACTGTGGCCAAAGAAACGACTTCTGTCGAATATTGAACCAGCTGGGATTGAAGCTGCAGATATTGCTGGTTTAGAAGTATGCTCTAGTCTTTGGGAAGTAGAAGGTCTTGGTGGTAATGCAGGAGGAGTTCTTTTTGTAGTTGGTTTTTGAGGTTTTGTTATTTGTTGTTCAGGTTCAACTTTCTTTTGTTCTTCTACTTCTAAGGTATTTGAATCAGTTGGTTGTTGTGTAGAAGTAGAATCACTGCCTTTGTTTTGGATTAACTGATGAGCAGTTACGGCTGAACCAGCACTTATGACTGTTGCAGCTATAGCAGATTTAGCTAGTAATGACATGAATTAGATGCTTACGTCAACCATATTAACTGTTTTTTATGGGTATGAGTTATTTTTAGGCTTTAGGTCTTTTATTTCTTAAGTAGTTGATGTGCATGGAAACCAGCTAGTAATGCTGGGAAACAAGTGTTTTGTTATTATGTTGAGAACAAACAAATAATAGAGTATGGCATCTCCTTTAGTAGTTGTAGGAATAGGTGTATTAGGCACTGGAGTTATAGGAGCTACCTCAGTAGGTGCTTATTACTTATTTAATGGTTCTGAGGATCAGAAAGAGGGAACAGTAGAAGTAGAAGGTGGAAGTGTTCAAGAAGTAAGGTCAGGAGGAGAAGAGCAGAATACAGAACATAGAGAAGAGAGTAGCGGTGGAAATGAAGTTTCTCAACTATCTACTGGAGGTACTTCTGGCGGCGGACAACAGACAGCAGAATTGGGAAGCAGTTCTTTAGGAAAAGGGCAGAGTAATGTTGCTGAGCAGGGAGAAGCATCGGGAGGAGGCGTTGGATCTGGGGTAGGTGCTCAAGCAAACCCTGGTACTGCAACAGGATTATCATCTCAATAAGAAATTAGAAATGCCAACACCAACTTCAATTGCAGCTGGAGCTGTAGGAGGAACAGCCGTAATTGGTACTGCTTCAGTGGTTACATATTATGCGGTTAATGGAACTGATAAAGCTAAAAATGTAAATGAGCCTGCTTTTGATAATCAGGGTCAGAACCAAACACAACAAACACAAATTTCGGATGCAAGAGATTCTGGTCAATTGGATGCTGGAACTCAAGATAGATCTGATTCCGAACAACAAACAAAATCTAATGTAGGCACTGCCCAAACTCAATCAGGAAATTCTGAGGCTCAGGAGAGAACTGACAATGCAGTTGTGTTATCTCCCGGTTCAGGTGTAGGTGAAGAAGGAGCGGCGACTTCTTCATTAACCGTTTCAAACCCTGTAGCCAGTCACTCAGATACTCTATCAAGTGCAGAAACTTCTGGAGGAGCGGTAGGTTAGTAATTATTTGATATGGCATCACCAGCAGCAATAGGAGGAGGAATTTTGGGAGTAGGGGTTATAGGTGTGGGAACTGCTTATGCTGCTGGAGCATTTACGTCTAAATATGTAAATTTCCAAGATTATGTGGATAGGAACGGTTTGGTTTATGTAGGAGGTATATCTGATGAAAAATCTAATTCAATAAAGAAATTGTTAGACGAGGATAGGACTGGTAGTTCGAATGGTTATAGGAGTAAGTTATCTGGAAAATGATCAAGCATGAATCAATCTGATTTAACTGGAAATCAGCCTGAAAAGCCGGCAGGAGAACCAGCGGAATTGTTTAAGTCCAGTAATACTGAACTTGCGAAATCAACAGAAATCGCTAAATTCACTAAAGCATGATGCGAAACAAAGAAGAAGAATAAGGCTCCTGCAGCAGTTGGGAAATGAACTGAAGACACTCTTAAAAAAGATTCAGACTGACAGACATTCGAAAAAGTTTGTTTAGTTTAGATATGGCATCTCCATTAGTAGTTTTAGGAATAGGTGTATTAGGTACTGCAGTTGTAGGAGCTACTTCAGTAGGTGCTTATTACTTATTTAGTGGTTCTGAGGAGAAAAAAGGAGAAGCAGTAGAAGGTGGAAGCGAGTCAGAAACAAGACAAGGCGGAGAAACACAGGAAGAAAGGTCTGGAGGAGGAAGTAGTGCCGTAGATGCAGGAAATGTAGCTTCTCAACCGTCTAATGATGGCACTGATGGTCAAAGAGGAGAAGGGGCATCAACAAGCGGCTCTCCTTCAGTACCAGCAGTCGGCAATGGGGTACAAGGACAGGATACTGTTGTTGGACAGCAATTAGGAGGAACATCAGGAGGAGGAAATACTGTTTCAGATGTAAGTTCCACATCTAATTCTGGCACTGTAGGAGGTTCTCAATAAGAAATTAGAAATGCCAACACCAACTTCAATTGCAGCTGCAGTAGTGGGAGGAACAGCAGTAGTTGGTACCGCTTCAGTCGTTACATATTATGCAGTTAATGGAACTGACAAAGTTAAAAACGCAAATGAATCTTCTGTTAATGATCAGAATCAGCAGCCTGACCAGAATCAAATTCCTTCTTTGGAAACAGGAGATTCTGGAAGGTCAGATGTTGTAACTCGGGATACGGGAGATATTGCAAGCAGAGCTGATTCAGGACATCAACCAGAGTCTAATGTAGGTACTGGCGAAACTCAATCAGATGATTCTGCAGGTAAAGCTTCTCAGGAGAGTACAGATAATGGAGTTGCGTTACCATCAGGTTCGGGTGTAAATAATGAAAGAGCAAGAGATTCTGCATCGATTGCTTCAAATCTTCAAGAGGGGCAAGGATCTTCTGGAGGAGCGGGAAATTAGTAGTTATTAGATATGGCAACACCAACTTCAATAGCAGCAGCTGCAGTAGGAGGAACAGCCGCAATTGGTACTGTTTCAGTAGCTACATATTACGCAGTAAATGGAACTGATAAGAATAAAGATAAACAAGTTGCGCATGATGAATTACCAGATACTCAAGCTGGTCAAAACGATTCCGCACAAGAAGATCATCGCGATGAAGCTGCAGGCGCAGGGTTGTCAGATTCTGATGATAGATCTGTGAATGTTGATGAAAATTTGAGTTCTCAAGATTCTTCAAGTGGAGGAGATCTAGGTTCCAGTGCACAAGACTCTACCGGAAGTTTAGCAGCTCAGTTACCACAGGCAACATCTGGTTCACCTCAATCTGGAGCAAGGGGAGAAACTTCTTCTACTATGACTGCAGAACAATCAGACACACAACCTAGTTCTCAACCACAACAGATAGCTTCTAAGGAAGGAGCAACAGGAACTCAGTAGTTATTAGATATGACATCACCAGCAGTAGCAGGCGGAGGAATTTTGGGAGTAGGAGTTATAACAGCAGGAACTGCTTATGCTGCCGGAGCCTTTACATCTAAATATTTAGATTTCGAAGATTATGTGAAAAGTAATGATTTGGTTTATGCAGGAGATATACCTGATGCAAATGAGAATTCAATAAAGAAATTATTAGATAAGGATAAGAATGACTACAGAAATAGATTATCTGGAAAGTGAACAAGCATGCCTCAATCTGTTAAGAAAGGAACTGATACGGTTACAAAACCAAATGGAGACATATCTACTTTATTTCAGCCTGTTTCTGGTAGTACTACACTCGCAGAGTCAACAAAAATAGCGGAATTCACTAAGGCATGATGTGAGTCTAAGAAAGGTAAAGTCTCAGAGGAAAATGAGACATGAACTAAAGACACTCTTAAGAAAGATTCAGACTGACAGATATTTGAAGAAGTTTGTTTGGTTTAGTTAATTAGTTGAAGGGATATAGGGAAAGTAGTAATTGGAGTAGAAGTTTTTGTTGTTCTAAGGAATTTATTTAGGGATATTAAATATAGGGTTAGTAAAAGCTTAAGGTAGGAACCAAACGGGGAATTAAGGCTTTAGTTATTATTGTCAATAAATAAATTAGATATGGCATCTCCAGGAGAAATTGCAGTAGGAGTATCAGTGGCAACAGCTGTAGTAGGCACTGGTTCAGTTGCCACATATTATGCAGTAAATGGAATTGGTAAAAGCCAGGAAAATGCGGAGGTAAGCCAATCAAAAATTGTAGAACCTGGAACAGATAGTAGAGAGCAGCAACCTGCAACTGGAGATACAAATGGAGCTTCTGGAGGTTCAGGCTCTCAAGCACAAGGAGGAGGAGGCGATTCTGCAGGACAGAGTAGAGAGGACACTTCTACAGTTCCATCGGGTTCAACATCTGGCACTCAAGAAGGAACATCTATAGGAAATCCAACTGGAGAAACAGAATCATCTAAAGGAGAAGCAGCTACTGGCGAACAAGCTGGTTCAGTTCCTGAAGCAAGCGAAACTTCTACAGATCTTACAACTAGTTCTTCTCCAACAAATACAGAATCACAAACATCTCTAGCAACTTCTGGTAATGGACAGACACAAACTCCAGCTGCTCAATCAAATTAGTTCAATTTAATTGCCGAAAAATCACTTAAATACATAAAATACCTATTTTTTTAAAAGTATGCCATCCCCAGCAGCAATAGGTGGAGGCGCTTTAGGAGCTGGAGTTATAGGTGTAGGAACCGCTTATGCAGCAGGCGCTTTTAATAAAGCTGATCAAGTAATTACCTATGAAAACTTTGGGGATTATGTAACTAAGAAAGAATTAACTTATATAGGATCCCTAAAAGATACAGTAGATAACTCAATAAAAAAATTGTTAGACGAAGATAAGACGAGTAGTTCAAACGGTTATAGAAGTAAATTGAAAGATAAATGAGAAAGTATGGATGAAACTAATTTGAAAGAAAAAGGCGGACAAGCAATTACTAAACCAACGGATGTTAAAGATAAGTTAGTGCCTAGTGATACCCTTGAAAAGTCAGAAGATATCGCTAAATTTACTAAAGCATGATGCGAGCTTAAAAAAAGTAAAGTTTCAGGAACAGACAAGAAATGAACCGAAGACACTATTAAAAAGGATGCAGACTGAAAAATATTTGAGGAAGTTTGTTTAATTAAAAAAACAACCCAGAAATAGAAATTAATTCATAGAAATTTTTAAAAATTAAAGAAAAATAAAACAAGAAAAAACCAGGAGCAGTAAAGGGCATTAATCAATTCGTTATTATTGGTAATCAAGTAAGTATTTATGGCTTCTTCAGGAACATTAGCTGCAGCAGGTGTACTAGGTGCTGGAGCAATAGGAGCTACTTCAGTTGGAACTTATTATGCAATAAATAAACCTGGAGTTGAGGCAGAACCTACTGCAGTTATTTCAGAAGGATCAGATCAGCCTAGCAATTCAGTAACTAGGGAAGGCGCGGAACAACTACCTTCAAATGAAAATACTAATGTTGATGAGGGAGGAGATTCTGCACAAAATGAAAAACAGGTTACTCAAGAGCAACGAGAAGAATCTTTTTTAGACCCGTCTAGTTTAGAAACTCCTAAAGTTATAGAAGAGCCGGGCGCAGAAAAAGATGGCGAAGGATTATCTACAGTTGCATCTAGTACTAGCGTTCGAGTAGAAGTAAATGCTGAAGCAGATCAAAAACCAGATGGAGAGACTAGAGCAGAGAGCAGCAAGTTAGTTATTAGTTTCTTCTAAAAAATTAAAAACATATTAAATATGGCATCACAAGCAGCAATTGCGGGAGCGGGTGTATTAGGTGCAGGAGCTTTAGGAGCTGGTTCGGTAGGGACTTATTATGCAGTTTATGGAACTAGTGAATCTGAGAATGTAACAGCTACAGCTACAAATAATCAAGTAGAAGATTCAGAATCTGAACAAAACACAAGACAGGAGCCATCAACTGATGTTCGACCTACTGGAGAAACAGAAGCTTCTTCACAGTTAAGTGTTGATGAACAAGGACGAAATAATGTTGAAGGTCAAAATGGAGATCCTGCACCTTCTATTTCGTTGCCTTTAGGTTCATCTGTAGAAGATTCAAGTAAGGGATCTAGTTTGGATTTAGAAAGTTCTGCCTCACAATCTAGAACTGGCGACGGAGATTCTTCTGCAACTGGCGCTAAAGATCAAGCAGAAATTCAATCTGATGCATTAAATTTACAACCTAAATCATTAACAGCAGATCCTTCAGTTGCTCAGGAATAATTTATTTAGCTTTATTAATTTCAAAAAAATTACTTAAATAGATAAAATACCTATTTTTTCAGAAATATGCCATCCCCAGCAGCAATAGGTGGAGGCGCTTTAGGAGCCGGAGCTATAAGTGTAGGAACTGCTTATGCAGCAGGCGCCTTTAATAAAAAAGATGAAGTGGTTACTTATGCAAACTTTGGAGATTACGTAAATAAGAGAGCCTTAACTTATATAGGAGATTTAGAGGATGAAACACCTAATTCAATAAAGAAATTATTGGAGGAAGATAAGAATGCTAATTCTTCTAATGGTTATAGGAAAAAGTTGCAGGATAAATGAGACGGTATGGATGCACAAGGATTGCAGGGAGAGAATAAAGATTCAATTACTAAACCAAATGAAGTTAAAGAAAAATTGATCCCGAGTGATTCTCTTAATGATTTGGACAACATTGCTAAATTCACTAAAGCATGATGTAAATTTAAGAAAAGTAAAACTTCAGGAACAGACAAAAAATGAACCGAAGACACTATTAAAAAGGATGCAGACTGAAAAATATTTGAAGAAGTTTGTTTAATTGAGAAAGCAAGTCAGAAATAGAAATTAATTCATAGAAATTTAAATATCAAAGAAAAATAAAACAGGAAGAAACCAGGAGTAGAACAGGACATTAAGCAATTCGTTATTATTCATAATCAAAAAAATAATTTATGGCTTCTTCAGGAGCATTAGCTGCCGCAGGTGTATTGGGTGCCGGAGCAATAGGAGCTACTTCAGTTGGAACTTATTATGCAATAAATAAACCTGGAAATGAGACCAATCCAACTTTAGTAAATCCAGCAGATCAAAAAAGAAATCAAGTTCAATTACCTGAAACTAATGAATCTGTTGATAGATTAGAGACAGAAGATGCGGGAGATACATCTCAATTGGGTTTTGAAGAAGGCGAAGGTCAAGAGGAAGCGCCAATTGTTAAAGAAAGTACGGGCGGGGAATCTCATGAAGCTGCAAGTGTTCAAACAGGAGAAGGTCAGTCAAATAATGCACAAACAGGATCTGATTCATTAGAAACTAATTCACCTACTGGACAAACTTCTCCTGTTGAAGATGTTGCTTTAACACTGGAAACTTCAAATCTTTCTCAAGTAAATGTAAATGGTAGTGATCAAACAGGTGTACAGTCTGATGCGTCAAATACAGTAAATTTGCAACCGGAAACAATTTCTACTAAAGATACTGGATCTTCTTCAGATTCAAATTAATAAATGAAAAAAGCAGAAAAGTTAAATAAAAACTTTACTTGTTTATAGATTGATAAGAGATAGAACTGAAAGTAAGGTTGAATATGAAAGATTTAGTTACTATAGTGGGAGCACAAAACTCTAAGTAGATATTTATGACACCACAAACGGCAGTCGGAGCTGGATTAGGAGGATTAGCTGCAGCAGGTGCAGGTGGAACTGGTATTGCGTATGCTGCTGGAGCTTTTGAGAAGCCAAAAGAACCAGATAGGTCAACAACACAGGGCGCTTCTGGAGGTACAACTCAGACTGAACAAGCAGGTTCTAGAGGAACAGCTGGCGTTTCTCAAGAAAAAGCTAAAGAAGGCGTTGGTTCTCCTGAAGCTCCTGTTGGATCAGGATCAAATATAGTTGTCCAACCGGAATCGGCAAGAGGCGAAGAACCTAGTGTTGCAGATTCCTTATCAACTGGAAATCCTGATGGAGCTGCCTCAGCTCTTGGAGAAAAATCTCAAACTGGCTTAACCGTACAGACCACTTCTTCTGGGGGTGGAGCTTAGGTTTTAAATATTCATGACACCACAAGTAGCAGTAGGAACAGGCTTAGGTGGATTAGCCGCTGCCGGAGTAGGAGGTTCAGCCATTGCATATGCTGCTGGCGCTTTTGAAGGAAAAGAGAAAAAGACAGATGAAAATACAATAAAGACTTATTTCACTGAGGCTAAAAAAGATAATACGAATGCAAACAAAAAATATATAGGCGGAGATGGTCAGGATGTGAAAGTTAAGAAGTGATTGAAAGAAAGTGACAAAGAAAAACAATACAAAAAAGATTTAGGAGATAATTTGGGAAGTATGGAGTTATCTGGAAGTGCTTCTAACGATAAACCAACTGAAGAAATGATTAATAATTTGAAAACTCCAAACAAATTGGATGAAAGCGCTGCAACAAAAATTTATGACTTTACACATAAATGATGCGAAGCTAAAAAAGGCTTAACTTATGATGTAAATTCAACAACTGAATTTGATATTTTCAAAAAAGTTTGTTTTGTGAATGATGTTGATAGTTAGAGGATAAGTATGGCATCACCAGCAGCAATTGGCGCAGGAATAGTGGGAGGGACAGCTGTGATAGGAGCTACTTCAACTGCTATTTATCAAGCTCTTCATAAAGATGACAAGCCTGAAGAAAATAAAAACTTAACTGATCAAGACCCAAAGACTTCTCAATCTGCTCAAGCTAAAGGCGGACAGCAAACAGAGAATACTTCTCCCTCTCCTAATACAAAAGTTGTGTCAGAGGGAGAGAATGTAGACAAGAGAGATCCAGATGTTTCGGCACAAACAACAAGTAAAGGTCATGTGGATTCTTCCGGAGAGGCGGCACCATCTGGCTCATCGCATGCATCTACTGCAGGCAATTTAACTTCTTTACCCGAAGCAACATCTGTTGAAACTACATCATCAACATCAGGCGGAAACCCTGCTCCAGGATCTTAGTTTTAGATAGAAATGACACCACAAGCAGCAGTTGGAGCTGGATTAGGAGGATTAGCTGCAGCAGGTGCTGGAGGAACTGGTATTGCATATGCCGCTGGAGCTTTTGGCGGAAAAGAGAGCAAGACAGATGAGTCTTCAAAAGAGACTTATTTATCTAAGGCATCAAAACCAACTTTATCAGCAAACAAAAAATATATAGGAGAAGACGGTCAAGATACAAGAGTTAAAAGTTGATTGCAGTCATCAGATCAGGGAACGCAGTATAAACAAGATTTGGGAAATAGTTTGTCAGAGATGACATTGACTGAAGATACTGGCAAACCAACTGATGAAATGATTAATAAATTAAAAACTCCAGGTAATTTGGAAGCAAGCGAAGCAGAAACAACTTACAACTACACTAAAAAATGATGTGAGGTTAAAAAAGTAGTAATTTATGATTCAAGCAGGACAGGAGAGTTTGATATTTTCCAAAAGGTTTGTTTTGTTAGTAATAGCGATGCTTAGAAGGTAAATATGACACCACAAGCAGCAGTAGGAACAGGACTGGGTGGTTTGGCTGCTGCAGGAGCAGGAGGTACTGCAGTTGCTTACGCAGCAGGCGCTTTTAATAAAGTTGATGAAGAGACTACTTATGCGAATTTTGGAGAATACGCAAAAAAGATAGGTTTGACTTATATAGGGAATATAGGTGATGAAGAAGCTAATTCAATAAAGAAGTTATTGGATGAGGACAAGACTGGTAATGCAAATGGTTATAGAGATAAGTTAAAGAGCAGATGGGATAGTATTGTCGAAACAAGTTTAAATGGAAAGGACAATGTCACAGTTACTAAACCAACAAACGTTAAAGATAAGTTAGTTACAGGCGATGAACTTAGTGAATCTGAAAATATATCTAAATTTACTAAAGCATGATGTGAACTTAAAAAAGACAAATCTCCTTCTGAGGGGCAGCAATGAACTGAAAACACTCTTAAAGCGGATGAAGATTGAAAAACATTTAAAGAAGTTTGTGTATTTAGCGGAAGTAATACAGCAGTTCAGTCATAAGAATAAATTAGTAGAAATTTAAATATTAGAGAAAACTAGAGCACGCTAAAACCAAGATCAGTACAGGCCATTAAGCAATTCGTTATTATTGATAGTCAAATAAATAATTTATGGCTTCCCCAGGGGCAGTAGTTGTAGCAGGCGTATTAGGAGCCGGAGCTATAGGGGCTGGTTCAGTAGGAACTTATTATGTGATTAATGGTACTGGAGAAAGTAAAAAAGCAACAACACCGGATTTAAGTACGAATGAGAAACAAAAACCTGTCACAGAATTACCAAAACAACCATCTTCTACTGGTACAAATGAAGTTTCTGGAGGAGCAAATGTTAAATTGCAGACACAAGATACTAATACGGGATTAAATGAGAAAACTGTAGGAAGGGTTGTTTCTGAAGCTTCGCAAGGTTCAGTTCTTCCAGAATCTTCTTCTAGAGGAGATGCGGCAGACTCTAATATACAACCATCAACCCCTGCTTCAGTTGAAGCAAATAATTTAGGAACAGAAAGAGACTCTCAATCATAGTTTCTCTTAATTAAAATAGCGTGAAAACAATGAGCTTAAAGGCAGTTCTTAGGACATAGATAGGAATTAGAAATTATGACACCACAAGCAGCAGTTGGAGCTGGATTGGGAGGATTGGCTGCAGCAGGAGTGGGTGGAACTGGTATTGCTTATGCTGCAGGAGCTTTTGAGAAACCAAAAGATCCAGAAAGAGTTAATAGTGGAAATACTCAGATCGGCCAGGAAGAATCTGGGGATGTGTCTGGCGGCTCACAAGCTAGAACTGAAGAAGGAGATCGCTCTTCTGGAATAAATGATGTATCTGTTCCGAATCAAGTTGCTCAAGAAAAATCAGAAATAAGTGGAGCGACTGGTGTTGAAGGTTCTAAATTAACTGGAAATATTGATGGAACTGCCCAATCTACTGGCGAATCGCCTCAGACTGGTTCAACATCTTCTCAGCCATCTGCAACAGCTTAACTTTTAAATATTCATGACACCACAAGCAGGAGTAGGGACAGGATTAGGTGGTTTGGCCGCAGCAGGCGCAGGAGGTTCTGCCATTGCCTATGCAGCAGGAGCTTTCAATGGAAACGAACCGACTTATTTATCTCAAGCTTTAAAGGCTGTTTCAGAACAAAACAAGGAATATATTGGTAGGAATGTCAATAAAAAAATTGAAAGTCTTTTGTCTGAAAAAACAGGAACAACTCCTAAGTATTTAGATTCTTTAAAAGGCGCATGGGACAGAATGGTTGATGATGCGAATCCATTATTGGGTAAGCCGGGAGGAAACACAAGTGATTTATTTCAAGAAACAAAATTAGAAAGTAAAAAAGGCGAAATATCTACTTACACAAGTAAATGATGCGAACACACTGCCAAAAAAACCTTGATAGAGATTCCTAAAGCTGCAGGAGATGGAAAGAATATATGAGATGCATTTAATGAGGCTTGTTTTTGGAAGAAAGCGACAGTATCTGGTTAATAGTATATGGCATCACCAGCAGCAATAGGCGGAGGAGTTTTAGGAGCGGGAGCGATAGGGGTAGGTAGCGCATACTTAGCCGGAGCTTTTGGAGGATCAATTTCTCCAGAACCAGCAAGAGTTTTGTTGTCTAAAGATTCTAAATTTGCTGAGGTCTATACAGATGTCAATTGGATAGGAAAAAATTATGGACATTATTTAGTTGCTCCTGTAGGAGAAAAAGGAACAGGAGCTGAGAGAACTAGTAATGAAGCTTGATGAAAATGATCTTATGAGAGGCGACAACAAGATTCTCAAAATACAAACATTACTTTAAGTGATGAATTTAGCAAAGTAGGAAGTAAAGTAAGTAAAGCTTTTTCAGATAGTGATACTGAATCAGATTCCTCTACTGCTTTAAATAAAGTTTGTGAGGTTGTTTATAAGAAGAATAAAGATTTTTTGTCTTACGAAGGAAATTCTTCAGACAGCAAAACTAAGTTGAAAAATGATTTATGAAAGTATTGTTCTATATTGGGAGAGGTAAAGACAATTATTGAAGTTGGAGAAAAGTATGACGATAACACTCGAGGAAAAGATGATACAAATTCAAAAAAGTTTATAGCAATAACAGGAAACGATAAATTTTGAGAGATCAGGAATGAAGAATTTTATAAAAATTCCGGAGATAAATCTAGATCTAAAACAACTGGAACTTCTTCTAAATTTAAAACTGATTCAGCAGATAGTAAGAAGTTAAGCATAAAAGATATTTGTAAAGAAGCATACAAATCTAAGACATCAGAAGATGCAAGTTACCCTTCTTCGGAAATAAATATATTTTGTGTTTTATAGATAAGAAATTTTATACACCTACTAATTATTTATGGCATCACCAGCAGCAATTGGAGCAGGAGTAGTAGGAGGAGCAGCTGCAGCAGGTGCGGGCGGAACTGCTTTATCTGCTGGAGCACCAGCTCAAGCAGCCTAACTTTTAAATAGACATGACACCACAAGTAGCAGCTGGAGTAGGATTAGGAGGATTAGCCGCCGCAGGAGCAGGAGGCTCAGCAATTGCTTACGCTGCAGGAGCTTTTAATAAAAAAGATGAAGTAGTTACTTATGCGAACTTTGAAGCATACGTAAGAAGTAAGAACTGAACTTATATTGGGGGATTAGAAGATACAGCAAATAATTCAATCAAGAATTTGTTGGATGAAGATAAAACCAGTCAAAAGAATGGTTACAGAGATAAATTGTCTGCGGAATGAGGAAAGATGAAACATTCAGATTTAACTGGAACAGTTAAACCTACCAAACCATCAGAAGAGGCATCTGCGTTATTTAAATCTAGTGATGCGGCATTGGATAAATCTTCAGATATTTCTGCGTTTGTAAAGGCATGATGTGAAGTGAAGAAAGACAAGATTCCTGGAAATAATGAGAAATGAACTGAAGATACTCTTACAGCAGATGAAGATTGAAAAGTATTTGAGGAAGTTTGTTTGATTAAATAAAAAACAAATAGAGATTTTTTATTGCACAATTTGTACTGCCCCTATAGGATAGTTAGGACTTATTTGTTAAGTTTTGCTTGTATTAGTTGGTTAATAATTACTTAAATAGATAAAATACCTGTTTTTTAAAAATATGCCATCACCAGCAGCAGTAGGCGGAGGAGCATTGGGAGCAGCGGCTGTAGGAGTTGGAGGCGCTTATTTGGCTGGAGCTTTTGAAGGATCAGGCTCTTCAAAGGTTGAATCAGAGCCAACAAGGGTTCTTTTGTCTGGTATAGATGGTTTTAGTCAAGCTTATGAGAATGCTAATGGAGTAGGGAAACTATATGGTAAATATTTAGTGGCTCCTTATGGTTCTAGAGGTAATGGAGTTTCTCAAAATGTTACTAGACCTGATAATAAAGATTGATGAGAGTGGTCTTATAAGAGATGAAAATGAGATTCCGAAAAGATTGGTGATAGTTTAAGTATTGAATTTAAAGATGATAAGAAGATAAATGCTGCATTTTCTGACAGCACTACTACCTCAAATGCCTCTCCAAAAGCTTTAAATCAAGTTTGTGATGATGTTTATAAAGGAAATCAAGATTCAATAACACCTGAAGAAAATTTTTCAGGAAATAAAACTAAATTAAAGAATGATCTATGAAAGTATTGTTCTATATTAGGCGAAGTGAAAACTATTGCTGAAGTAAGTGCAGAAACTTATGATGGAACTAACAAGAAAGGAGCTGACGCTACAAATATCAAAAAATTTATAGCTATAACAGGTAATGATAAATTTTGAGAAATAAGAAATCAAGAGTTTTATGCAACTTCTAATCCTGGAGAAAAATCTAGATCTAAAGCGACTAGCGACTCTTCTAAATTTAAAACAGACTCAGATGGAACTTCCAAAAAAAATATAAGAAATATTTGTCAAGAAGCATATAAATTTGAGAAATCCAATGGCACGGATTATTATCCTGATGCAGAAATAAGTAGATTTTGTGTTTTATAAAAGAGATTAATTAGTTATGCCATCCCCAGCAGCAGTAGTTGGAGGCGCTTTAGGAGCTGGGGCAATAGGAGTCGGTAGCGCGTATTTAGCTGGAGCTTTTGGAGGTTCAGGTTCTTTAGAAGTTGAAATAGAGCCAACAAAGGTTCTTTTGTCTGCGGATTCTAAATTCAATACAGACTATTCAACTAATAATTTAATAGGAAAAGATTATGGGAATTATTTGGTGGCTCCTGTAGGATCTACAACAACAGGGACTGTAGAAACTAATAATAAAGCTTGATGAGATTGATCTTATAAAAGGTGGCAAAGAGATTTTGCAAATCAAAATAGTAATTTAAGTGAAGAATTCAAAAATGAAAGTAAAGTAAGTTCTGCTTTTTCTGATGTTTCTAATTCTTCTACTGCTTTAAATAAGGTTTGCGAAGCTGTTTATAAGAAAGCAAAGACAGAAATAACTTCTGAAGATACTCCAAACAACAAAGCAAAATTAAGAAATGACCTCTTTAAATACTGTTCTATATTTGGAGAATCTTTCAAGACTATTAGTGAAGTAGAAGAAGAAAAAAGTAATTATGGGTCAGGAAATTTTGGAAGCGACAATACACATTCTAAAACATTAATTGCTGTAACAGGAAATGATAAATTTTGAGCTAAGAGAAATGAGGAATTTTATTCAAGCACAGGGAACAAAAAGGGAGATGATAGTGCAAGCAAGTTTTTCAAAAAATTTTATGATGAAAACAAAACTAAGAAGAAAAACATAAGAGAAAGATGTAAAGAAGCATATAAGAAACCATCTAGTACAGCTGCATCTGCAGATGAAAGTCCTAATTTAGGAGAAGTAACTAAATTTTGTGCTATATAGGACTATCTAATAATTGAGTTATATGACGCCACAAGCAGCAGCTGGAGCAGGATTAGGAGGATTAGCTGCAGCGGGTGTTGGCGGAACTGGTATTGCATATGCAGCTGGAGCTTTTGAAAAACCTAAAGCACCAGATTTAAAAGATGGAGGATCTGAAAATGGTAATGGGCAAAATGAACAAACAGATATTCAAGCAGAAAGAGGGAGAGTCAATGATGGGGATGGAGCTGTTGTAACACCAGACGATAAGAATACTACTCCTCAGGAACAACCTGTTGTCAACCCGATTCCTGAAGTAAATGAAACACAAGCATCTGAGTCTAGTCAAGATCAAGTCAAACAAACAGATAGAGATACAGAAGCTGAAACGACAAAAGGCGGAGGAGGAACTTCTGATCCACAACCTTCTAGTGAAGCAGGTTCAAGTTTAGAACCAGCAGCATCAACCCCTATAGGAGGTTCTGAAGTAGCGGGCGTTGTAGCATAGTTTTTAATTAAAATTGCCGAAATAAATAATATGAATCCAGCTTGGTGAGCCGTTACATTTGGTGTGGGTGCTAGCGGAGTAGGAGGTGGTTATTTAATTAATGATATGGTTGTTAGAAGAGTTGTTGCAACAGCTGATGAAATAGAAAGAAAATTAGATGAAGCGGTAATGAATGATGGGGTAACTGATTTATGTGGACATGTATTCAAAATAGAGGATTATTGGCATTTTGTAAAAGGAAACGATGTATTAATATCAGTTAACTTTAATCATTCAAAACATTTTTTTGTGCCTGTTTCTGTTGTAGGCAAATATTGTCAAAAGAAAAATGCATTGAACAAAGTTAGAGATTATGGTGGATATGAAATAAAAACTCTAGATGAAGGTAAGAGAATATGCAACAAGTTTGATATTGAAATTACTGAAACTGATGAAACGGCTCATTTGGAATTAGAAGGTTATCATATAAGTCATTTGCCAGAGGCAGGAACGGAATCTTATAAAAAATGCGCAGTTGAGTATAGGAGATATAACCCTTCTTACAGAATAGATTATGCACGTCTTTGGGGTTACAAAAGCGATTCAGAGAGGGAAAAAGAAAAACAATTGGCTTTGCAGCAAGGTTAAATTGCTTATAGGAAACTAGAAGTTAATAATTAGTTATGGCATCACCAACAGCAATAGGCGGAGGAGCATTAGGAGCGGCTGCAGTAGGGGTTGGCGGAGCATATCTAGCTGGAGCTTTTGAAGGGCTAGGATCTTCAGAAGCTGAAAAAGAACCAGCAATAGTTCTTTTGTCTGAAGATACTACATTTTCTGCCGAAAATACCAATTTAATAGGAAAGCTGTATGGTAAGTATTTAGTTGCTCCATTAGGTTCTAAAGGCGATGGCGATTCAAAAACCGATAACAGAAAGTGGTGAGAGCAATCTTATAAAAGATGAAAAGAAGCTTCCCAGCCTACAAATAATGATTTGAGTAATGAGTTTAAAAGCAGCAATCAAGTAAGTAAAGCCTTTTCAGATAATGCTTCCGAACCAGATTCTTCAAAAGCTTTAAATAAGGTTTGTGAAACTATTTATAAAAAAGAAAATTCGGAAATAACTTTTGAAGATGCTTCAAACAATAAGACAAAACTAAAAAATGACTTATTCAAATATTGCTCTATATTAGGAGAAGTAAAAACTATTGGTGAAGTAAGTGGAGAGAGTTATGATCCTAACACTAATTACGGAGGAGATTCTACAAATGTCAAGAAATTTATAGCTGTAACTGGAAATGATAAGTTTTGAGAGATAAGAAATAAAGAGTTTTATGCAGATTCTGGAGATAAATCTAATTCTCAAGCATCTGAAAGCTCTAAGTTTAAGAGTGAATCAAAGAAAACTTCAAAGCCAAATATAAGAGATATTTGCAAAGCAGCATATGGATCTGCCAAAACAAATAATACAGACTATCCTGATGCAGAAATAAATAAGTTTTGTGTCTTATAAAAGAAATTAATTAATTATGGCATCCCCGTTAGTTGTCGGAGCAGGAGTAGTTGGCGGAACAGCTGCAGTAGGAGCTACTTCAGTTGCTGCTTATCATGCTTTTAACAAAGATGCAACACCTGAGCAAGTTAAGAATCCAACTCCTAAAGGAGAACAAGTTCTTGAGTCTGGTCAAGATAAAAGCGGACAACTAACTGATAACACTAATCTTCCTGCCGCACAAGTTACAACAGAGGGAGAGGAACCAAATAAAGAAAAATCAGGAACACCTGATTCAGAAAAAGTATCTGTCGGCTCGCCATCTACTGAGAGCAGCCCAGCTCCAGTTTCCCAACCTATTCCGGGCGAAAGCGAAACCCTTCCATCGGGAACTGCAAATGTTGAAACTTCTGCGCCAAAATTAACAGATTCTTCTCCTCAAGCTTCTTAATTTTTTATAGTTATGACACCACAAGCAGCAGCCGGAGCCGGAATAGGAGGATTAGCAGGAGCAGGTGGAACTGCAGTTGCTTATGCTGCTGGCGCTTTTAATGGAAAAGAAAGCAAGAAAAAGGAGAAAGTAGGAGAAACTTATTTATCTCAAGCTTCAAAACTTAATTCAAAAGAAAATAAAGAATATATTGGAACGAATGATAAAGATAGAATTAAGACACTTTTGGGGGAAAACAACTCTCCTAAATACGCAGATACTTTAAAAGAGGCGTGAGATAGTATGGAAGATAATGATTCAGGAACAACATTGGGTAAGCCAAGCACAAGAAAAGATGAATTATTCCAAAAAATAGCAGAAGGCAATAACAAAGACGATATATCTAACTATACAAGTAAGTGATGCGAGCATATTGCTAAAAAAATTTTATTTTCAGTTCCTACTTCTGAAGGAAAAGATAAAAATACATGGGAAGCATTTAATAAAGCGTGTTTTTGAAATAAAGCATAAGTGTTTAGCAAATAATTTATGGCATCACCGGTAGCAGTAGGCGGAGGCGTATTGGGAGCTGCTGCAGTAGGGGTTGGCGGAGCATATCTAGCTGGAGCTTTTGAAGGGCTAGGATCTTCAGAAGTCGAAATAGAACAAAAAATAGTTCTTTTGTCTCAGAATTCGGAATTTAAAACAGAATATGGGACTGACGGTAAGATAGGAAAAGATTATGGAAATTATTTAGTAGCCCCTTTTGGAGATACTTCCGCATCTAAGGATGGCCAAATAAAAGAAAATAATAGAAAATGATGAGAACAATCTTATGAAAATTGAAAAAGAGATTCAGAAAACAGTTCACAAACTTTAAGTGAAGAATTTAAAGATACCAGTAAAGTAAGCAAGGCTTTTTCGGATAGTACCGATGTATCAGATTCTTCTACTGCTTTAAATAGAGTTTGTAAATCTATTTATGTAAAAGAGAAAAGCACAATAACTTTAAATACCGGCTCTACAGGCAATGAAGTTAAATTAAAAAGAGATTTATTCAAGTACTGTTCTATATTAGGGGAAGTAAAAACTATTAGTGAAGCTGAAGAAGTTTATAACACTGACACCAAAGGAAAAGAGGATGCTAATGCTAAAAAGTTTATAGCTGTAAATGGAAATGATAAGTTTTGAGCCAAAAGAAATGAAGAATTCAATGATATTTCTAATGCCGGAGAGAAGTCTAGATCTAAATCAACTGTCACAACTTCCAAATTTAAAACTGGATTAGAAGGGAATTTAAAATCAAGCGTAAAAGATATTTGTCAAGAGGCATATAAATCTTCAAAAGATAATCAGATAGATTATCCAACCGCTGAAGTAGATATATTTTGCACTTTATAAATTAGAGGATTTTTATATATAGATAGATATGGCATCCCCAGCAGCAGTAGGCGGAGGAGTATTAGGAGCAGGAGCAATAGGAGTTGGTAGTGCATATTTAGCCGGAGCTTTCGGAGGATTAGATCCTTCAGAACCAACAAGAGTTCTGTTGTCTCGGGACTCTAAATTTAATGAAGGCTATGGAACTGGAGATAAGATAGGAAAAGATTATGGAGATTATTTAGTAGCTCCTATAGGAGAAAACGGAACAGGAGGAACAAAAACTAATAATAGAGATTGATGAGAATGATCTTATAAGAGATGACATGCAGATTCCAAATCTAAAAGCGGCGATTTAAGCGATGAATTTAAAAGCAGCAATCAAGTAAGTAAAGCTTTTTCAGATATTACTTCTGAATCAGATTCTTCCAAGGCTTTAAATAAGGTCTGCGAAGTTGTTTACAAACAACAGAAAAGCACAATAACTTCTACAGGAAGTTCTCCAGATAATCCAGCTAGATTAAAAAGAGATTTATTCAAGTACTGTTCTGTATTAGGAGAAGTAAAAACTATCAGTGAAGTATCGGAGGAGACTTACACAACCGCTTCTACTTATGGAAACTTGCCTGAGAATACTAAAAAATTTATAGCTGTAACTGGAAACGATAAATTTTGAAAAGTAAGAAATGATGAGTTTTATGCAACTTCCGATATCGGGGAGAAAAACAAATCTAAAGCGAGTAGTGGTTCTAAGTTTGAAACTGAACCGAAGACAAATTCAAAACCAAGTGTAAGGGATATTTGTAGAGAAGCATATAAATCTTCTAGTTCTAATAACACAAACTATCCTTCTGATGATGTAAATAAATTCTGTACTTTATAGGCAAAAATTTAATTTATTAATAGATTATGGCATCCCCAGCAGTAATTGGCGCAGGAGTAGTAGGGGGAACAGCTGCAGTAGGAGCTACTTCAGTCGCAGCTTATCATGCTTTTAATAAAGATGGAGAAACCAAAAAACTGGAAGAGCCGAGTCAGAAAGTAGGGAAACCTGGAGATGGTAGTCCACAGACTGAACAAGCAAATAATGAAGAACAAGAAACAGATAAAGGTAGAGGATCTGAAGCTCCAAGCGAGCCTTCTGTAGTAAATAAATCTCCTGGAGAAGGAACGAATTTATCTCCTTCAACATCAGGAAAAAATACACAAGCTTCTCCTGCAGCTGGATCAGTTCAAACTCCTGAATCACCCACAGAAAACCCTTCTAAATAAATATGACACCACAAGCAGCAGTAGGAGCTGGAATAGGGGGATTAGCCGCTGCAGGAGCAGGAGGTACTGCTGTTGCTTATGCAGCTGGAGCTTTTAAGGGAACAGAAAATAAAAAAAATAATGATCAAGAACCAACTTATTTGTTTCAGGCTTTGAAGCTTGATCCAAATAACACAAAAGAATATATTGGAAAGAATGAGAGCGACAAAATCAAAAATCTTTTAGGGGTTGATCAAACTCCTAAGTACTCAGATACTTTGAAAGAATCATGAGACAAAATGATTGATGATACTCCAGGAACAACGTTGAACAGACCAAATACGGGTAAAGATGAGTTGTTTAAATTGACGGAAGATAGCAAGAATCAAATATCTACTTATACAAGTAAGTGATGCGAGCATATTGCTAAAAAACCTTTATCTACAGTTCCTACTTCTGAAGGAAAAGATAAAAATACATGGGAAGCATTTAATAAAGCATGTTTTTGAACTAAAGCAGGAGGTTAATCAATAGTATATGGCATCACCAGTAGCAGTAGGCGGAGGAGCATTGGGAGCGGCTGCAGTAGGAGTTGGTGGAGCATACTTAGCTGGAGCTTTTGAAGGATCAGGTTCTTCAAAGGTTGAAACAGAACCAGAAATAGTTCTTTTGTTAAATGAATTTAATTCTTCTTCAGTTTATGCAACTGCTGGTTTAATAGGAAAGGATTATGGCCATTATTTGGTAGCTCCTATAGGTTCTAGAGGGGAGAATGATTCAAAAATTGATAACCAAAAATGATGAAAGCGATCTTACGAAAGATGGCAAGAGGATTCTAAATCTGCAAACAACAGCTTAAGTGCTGAATTTAAAAATGGTCAGATTAATTCGCCTTTTTCTAGCAGTGCCGCTACATCAGATTCCCCAAAAGCTCTAAATCAAGTTTGTGAAGCTGTTTATAAAAAAAATAAAAGTTCGTTGGGTTATGAAGCGAATGCCGCAGATAATCCAACTAAATTAAAAAATGATTTATTCAGATATTGTTCTATATTTGGAGAATTAAAAACTATTGGCGAGGTAAGTACAGAAACTTATGCAAATACTAAAAAAGGATTTGATTCTGCGAAAATAAAAATATTTATAGCTGTAACAGGAAACGATAAGTTTTGAGAGATAAGAAATAAAGAGTTTTATGCAGCTGATGGAGATAAGTCTAAATCCAATGCAAAAGGAAATTCTTCTAAGTTCAAAGAAAAATCAGAGGCGAATCCTAATTCTAAGATAAGAGATATCTGCAGAGAAGCATATGAATCTGATAAGTCAGATGCTAATAATTATCCTGACGATGAGATAAGTAGATTTTGCGTTTTATAAACAAAAAAATCTTTTTAAAGGGGAGTAACTGACATTAAGTTTGTATTTGGTACTATATATTTAATTTTTACTTTTATAGGTCTGTATATTACTAACTTTATTAATTAATCATGGCATCCCCAGCAGCAGTAGGCGGAAGTTTACTAGGCGCAGGAGCTATAGGAGTTGGTAGTGCATATTTAGCCGGAGCTTTCGGAGGATTAGATCCTTCAGAACCAAATAGGGTTCTTTTATCTGATTATTCTCAATCTTCTTCAGCTTATACAGAGGGCGACAAGATAGGCAAAGCATATAAAAATTATTTAGTTGCCCCTATAGGATCTAAAACAACAGGAGGCGTAACAACAAATAATGAAGCTTGATGAAAATGATCTTATAAGAGATGACAAGCGGATTCCGGGTCTAGGAACAACGTTTTAAGCACTGAATTTGAAAACGATAAAAAAATTAATTCTGCCTTTTCTTCTACCATCCCTTCCCCAACAGTTTCTCCAAAAGCTTTAAACCAAGTCTGCGAAGATATTTATAAACAAGATAAAAGCTCCCTAATCCCTGTAGGGAACGCTACGGAAAATAAGACCAAATTAAAAAATGATTTATTTAAGTATTGCTCTATCTTGGGAGAGGTTAAAACTATTAGTGAGGTAGAAGATGCAGATTATGGAGAAAACACTAAAGGGAAAGATGCGACAAATTCTAAGAAGTTTGTAGCTGTAAAAGGGAATGATAAGTTTTGAGAAATAAGAAATAAAGAATTCTATGGCGATGATTCTGGAGAGAAATCAAAATCTAAATCAACTGTAGGGACTTCTAAATTTAAAGCTAAATCAGTAGAAACTCCTAGACCCAAAATAAGAGATATTTGTGAAGAGGCTTATAGATCTGGAAAAGACGAAAGCACAGACTATCCTTCTGCGGAAGTAAATATATTTTGTGTTTTATAGAGTCCTTATATAGATAAATATGGCATCCCCAGCAGCAGTAGGTGGAGGTTTACTAGGAGCAGGAGCTATAGGAGTTGGTAGTGCGTATTTAGCTGGAGCTTTTGAAGGCTCAGGTTCCTTAGAAGCTGAAGTGGAACCAGTAAATGTTCTTTTGTCTTCTGAAGCTAACTTTTCTTCAAGCTATGCAACTAGTGGTTGAATAGGAAAAGAATATGGGCATTATTTAGTTTCTCCTATAGGTTCTCAAACAAAAGAGGATGCAACAATTGATAATAAAAAATGATGAGAATGGTCTTATAAGAGATGACAAAAAGATTTCAAGTCAAAAAAGGGTAGTTTAAGTGATGAATTCAAAGACGATAAGAAAATAAATTCTTCGTTTTCAGAAACAGCTCCTTCCGAAGGTACTTCACCAAAAGCTTTAAATAAAGTTTGTGAAGCTGTTTATCAGGGAACGAAAGATTCAATAACACCTGAAGAAAATTTTTCAGGAAACAAAACCAAATTAAAAAATGATTTATTTAAGTATTGTTCTATATTAGGAGAAGTAAAGACTATTGGTGAGGCAAGTACAAAAACTTATGGCGCTACTGAAAAGGGCGGTGATTCTACGAAAAATAAAGGATTTATCGCTGTAACTGGAAATGATAAGTTTTGAGAAATAAGAAACAAAGAATTTTATGAAGGTTTGGATTCTGATAAAAAATCCAGATCTAAAGCAGCTGGGCAGTCTTCTAAATTTAAAACTGATTCAGAAGGAAATTCAAAACAAAATATAAGAGATATTTGCGGAGCAGCATATAAATCTCAAACATCAGAAGATGAAAGCTATCCTATTTCAGAAATAAATATATTTTGTGTTTTATAGGTAAGAATACTTTTATATATTCATTAGATAAATATGGCATCACCAGCAGCAATTGGAACAGGAGTAATAGGCGGAACAGCTGCGGTAGGAGCTACTTCTTTTGCAACATATCAAGCCCTTAACAAGGGCGGAACACCTGAACAAATAAAAGAACCAGATAAGAAAGTGGAAGATGATAGTAAAACTAAAGATAAACCTACAGATTCTCCAACGGGAGGAGAAACTACTGATGAAACAGCAGCTCCTAAAGGAGATATTACACCTACAGAAGATTCAACAAATTTACAATCTCAACAGCAATTAGATAAAGGTCAAAGAAATAGCGGCGGTGGAGAAAAATCTACATTAGAAGCAGCATCTACTGGAACAAAGTCAGATGTGGATCAATCAGGAACATCAGTAAATCCTTCTAAATAAATATGACACCGCAGGCAGCAGTAGGAACAGGATTAGGTGGATTAGCTGCTGCAGGAGTAGGCGGAACAGCAGTCGCTTATGCTGCTGGAGCTTTTGGAGAAAAAGAAATTAAGAAAGATGAGGAAGTTAAAAATTATTTATTTCAAGCTTTAGCGGCTTCTTCGAATGCAGGTAAGGAATATATCGGCGAGAATAAAGATAGTAGAATCAAAACGCTTTTAGCAGATAGTACTTCTCCTAAATATTCCGAAACTTTAAAAAATGTATGAGACAAAATGAATGATGATACTTCAGAAAACTCTTTAGGTAAACCAAATACAGACAAAGATGAATTATTTAAAGAAACAATAGAAGAGGCAAATAAAGAAAGCATATCTACCTATACAAGTAAATGATGTGAGCATATTTCTAAAAAACCTTTATCTGAAGTTCCTACTACTGGAGTTAACCAGAATACATGAGATGCATTTAATAAAGCTTGTTTTTGAACTAAAGTAGCATAACAATAATATATGGCATCCCCAACAGCAGTAGGTGGAGGAGCATTGGGGGCAGCAGCTATAGGAGTAGGAGGCGCGTATTTAGCTGGAGCCTTTGGAGGGTTAGATTCTTCAGAACCAGTAAGGGTTCTTTTGTCTAAGGATTCTACATTTGATACAGAATATAAAAACACCAGCAATATAGGAAAAGAATATGGGAATTATTTAGTAGCTCCTATAGGTTCTAGAGAAGAGGAAGGAGTAACAAAAAATAATGAAGCTTGATGGCAATGGTCTTATAAGAGATGAAAAGCGGATTCTGATAAACAAAATGATAATTTAAGTGATGAATTTAAAGACTCAAAGAAGATTGATTCTGCTTTTTCTAAAAGTGCTGCTACATCAGATTCTCCCAAAGCTTTAAATAAAGTTTGTGAAGATGTTTACAAAAAAACTAAAGACTCAGTAATTCCTGCAGGCAGTTCCACAGAAGATAAAACAAAATTAAAAAACGATTTATTTAAGTACTGTTCTATATTGGGAGAATTAAAAACTATTAGTGAAGTAGTCACAGAAACTTATGTTGGAGCTAATAAGAAAGGAGCAGATCCTACAAATTCAAAAAAATTTATGGCGGCAACAGCAAATAATAAATTTTGAGAAATAAGGAATAAAGAATTTTATGCGGGTGGAGATGGGGAGAAATCAAAATCTAAAGCAACAGGAAATTCTAAATTTAAAAATGGGTTAGATGGAAATCCGAATTCAAATGTTAGGGATATTTGCGCACAAGCATATGAATCTGGGACATCAGATACAGCAGATTATCCTATTGCAGATGTAGAAAGGTTTTGTGTTTTATAAACAAAGATATTAATTAGTATGCCATCCCCAGTAGCTGTTGGAGCGGGAGTAATAGGAGGAACAGCAGCAGCAGGAGCGACTTCTGTTGCTGCTTATCATGCTTTTAATAAGAATGGAACAGCTGAAGAAAATCCAACTCTTAAAAAACCACCAGCTTCTGAGACTAGCCAAACTCAGGATGCACAACAGGAAGATACTCAATCACAAGGAGGAACTAACTCTAGTACGCCAACTGCGGAGGAAAAAGCCGCAACTGGAGATAATGCAGAAACAGAAGTTGTTTCTCCACAAATGCCTAACGAAGCTGGCACTGAAGGTTCGACTTCAAAAATATTAGAGGCTGCTGATCGAGTAGGAAAATCTCAGGAAGGAACAACACTTGCAGAAACTGGATCAAGTCCGACTGTTAAAACAGAACCATCTAATCCTTTATCAAAAGGGCATTAAGTTTAGATAAATATGACACCACAAGCAGCAGTTGGGGCTGGAATAGGGGGATTAGCCGCTGCAGGAGCAGGAGGTACTGCAGTTGCATATGCAGCTGGGGCTTTTGAAGCAAAAAAGAAGAAGGCAGATGAGAATTTAAAAGAGACTTATTTATCTAAGGCATCAAAACAAACTGTGACATTGAATAAAGAATATATAGGCGAGAACGGTCAAGATTCGAAAGTTAAAGTTTGGATGAAGTCAAAAGAAAAAGAAACAAAGTACAAGCAAGATTTAGGAAGCGCTTTAGAAAGTATGAATTTGACTGAAGATAATAAACCTACAGAGAGCACAATTAGTAAATTGAAAAAGCCTGATAATTTAGAAGACGGAGAAGCGGAAATAACTTACAACTACACTAAAAAATGATGTGAAACTAAAAAAGAAACAGTTTATGATCCAAGCAAGACAGAAGAGTTTGGCATTTTCCAAAAAATTTGTTTTGTTGGTAGAAATGTTGCTTAAAGAATAGTTATGGCATCCCCAGCAGCAGTAGGCGGCGGTTTACTAGGCGCAGGAGCTATAGGAGTTGGCAGCGCATATTTAGCAGGAGCTTTTGAAGGGTCAGATTCCTTAGAAGTTGAGGCGGAACCAGCGAACGTTCTTTTGTCTTCTGAAGCTAACTTTTCTTCAGGCTATGCAACTAGTGGTTGAATAGGAAAAGGATATGGGCATTATTTAGTTTCTCCTATAGGTTCCCAAACAAAAGGGAATGTAACGATTGATAATAAAAAATGATGAGAGTGATCTTATGAGAACTGAAAAAGAGATTTAGCAAACAGTCCAGGAACTTTAAGTGAAGAATTTAACGGTACAAATAAAGTAAGTAAAGCTTTTTTAGATAGTACTTCTGTATCAGATTCTTCTACTTCTTTAAATAAGGTTTGTAAATTTGTTTATGAACAAGATAAAAGCAAAATAACTCCAAGCGCCAATCCCGCAGGCAATGAGGTTAAATTAAAAAATAATTTATTCAAGTACTGTTCTATATTAGGAGAAGTGAAAACTATTAGTGATGTGAGTAAAGAGACTTACGGAAATGATACTAATTATGGCGGAAACCCTGAGAATGCTAAGAAATTTGTAGCTATAACAGGCAATGATAAGTTTTGAAACAAAAGAAGCGAGGAATTTTATTCAAACAAAGGGAGCAAAAGAGGAGATGATGATACCAGCAAATTCTTTAAAAAATTTTATGTCGATAATAAGAATGAAAAGAAAAATATAAGAGGAAGATGTGAAGAGGCATATAGGAAACAATCTAGTTCAACCGAATCTACAGATGCAAGCCCTAGCTTAGCAGAAATAACTAAATTTTGTGCTATATAGGATTATTGAATAGTTAGGTTACATGACATCACAAGCAGCAGTAGGAACAGGATTAGGTGGTTTAGCTGCAGCAGGCGCGGGAGGTACTGCTGTTGCTTATGCTGCTGGAGCTTTTGGCGGAGATAAATCAACTAATTCTGATAATACTAGTGTTGCTTCTTTAACATACAGATTACAAGCAGAAGAAGAATTAAAAACTGAGAAAAAAGAGTACATAGGAAACAACTTAGAGGACAGAATTAAAAAGCTTTTATATGATGCAAGTACAAAAGATAGTAATTATTTGACTAGTGTAAAAGGCGTTTGAACAGATATGAATAAACAAGATAAGATGCAAGAAGACCAACCAGGATCAGATGATATAGAGAATTCTGATAAACAAGATAGCATTGTAGATTACATAAATAAATGATGCGAAGCTGTTTCAGTGCAAACATTATCAACTAAACCAACAACTGAATCTTCTAATGAAGGTAAAAAATTAAAAGCTTTCAAAAAAGCTTGTTTTTGAACTAAAGCAGCACAACAGTAATATATGGCATCCCCAGCAGCAGTAGGCGGAGGTTTATTGGGCGCAGGAGCTATAGGAGTTGGTAGTGCATATTTAGCCGGAGCTTTTGAAGGTTCAGGTTCCTTAGAAGTTGAGGCAGAACCAGCGAACGTTCTTTTGTCTGAGGACTCTACATTTTCAACCTATACAACTGATTCTTGAATAGGAAAGACATACGGACGTTACCTAGTAGCTCCTATAGGATCCAAAGCAGTAGGTGACGCAACAGCAAATAATGAAAAATGGTGGAAGTGATCTTACGAAAGATGACAAAAAGATTTCAAGTTAAAAAAGGATAGTTTAAGTGATGAATTTAAAGACGCAAGTAAGGTAGGTTCAGCTTTTTCTGCCGAAAGTTCTTTAACAACAGCTTTAAATAAGGTTTGTGAAGTTGTTTATAAAAAAGATAAAAATACAATAACTCCTGCAGACAGAACTCCAGACAACAAAATCAAACTAAAAAACGATTTATTTAAGTATTGCTCTATATTGGGAGAAATGAAAACTATCAGCGAAGTAGGAGAACCAAATTACAACAATAGCACTAAAGGAAAAGACGAGACAAATGCTAAAAAGTTTGTCTCTGTAATAGGGAATGATAAGTTTTGAGAGATAAGAGATAAAGAATTTTATGCAAATGACAATGGAGCAAAATCAAAGTCTAAAGCAACTGGCGACTCTTCTAAATTTAAAGCTAAATCAGCAGAAACTCCTAGACCCAAAATAAGAGATATTTGTGGGGAAGCATACAATTCTCAGACATCAGATACATCTGAATATCCTTCCGGAGAAGTAGATATATTTTGTGTTTTATAAACCAAAAGATTAATCAATTATGGCATCCCCAGTAGCTATTGGAGCAGGAGTAGCAGGAGGAACGGCTGCAGTAGGAGCCACTTCAGTTGCTGCTTATCATTCTTTTAAAAAGAATGGA
The DNA here is from genome assembly GCF_902712995.1 of Candidatus Mycoplasma haematohominis. Taxonomy (GTDB): domain Bacteria; phylum Bacillota_I; class Bacilli_A; order Mycoplasmatales; family Mycoplasmoidaceae; genus Eperythrozoon_B; species Eperythrozoon_B haematohominis. The sequence goes on along the minus strand of NZ_CACTIB010000004.1, from coordinate 22,428 downwards.
ACAGCTGAAGAAAATAAAAGTCCAGATCTTAAAACAGGATCAACTATTGGATCTGATCAAACTAACGATAAGTTAGTTGATGGTATTCAAGCGCCTGAGAAGCCAGCTGTAGTAGAAGAAACTTTAGAGCAGACAGACGTAGAAGCATCTAAACCTGGATCGAAAGAACTTGTGGAAGGAAAAAAAGAACCTGCTGATGTAGCAGACACAAAAACAAAAGATAACGCTTTATCAAGTGCTCCTGTAGGTGTAGAATCAGGATCAGTCTCAACACCTACAGGAGAATTAGGCAATGGAGCTGAACCTTTAACACAGGTAAATCTTGAATCTTAGTTTTTAAATAGAAATGACACCACAAGCAGCAGTAGGAACAGGGTTGGGTGGATTGGCTGTTGCAGGAGCGGGAGGTACTGCTGTTGCCTATGTAGCTGGAGCTTTTAAAGGAACAGAAAATAAGAAAACTAATGAACAAGAGCAACCAACTTATTTATCTCAAGCTTTAGAAGTTGCTTCAAAAAAAGGTAAAGAGTATATTGGAAAGAACGATAACAATAGAATTAAGGCACTTTTAGGCGAAAGCAAAACACCTAAATATTCAGAAGCTTTAAAAAATGTATGAGAGAAAATGACTGATGATACTTCAGGAAATTCTTTAGGTAAACCAAGTACAGACAAAAACGAATTATTTAAAGAAACAATAGAAGAGACAAATAAAGAAAGCATATCTACTTATACAAGTAAATGATGTGAGCATATTTCTAAAAAACCTTTATCTGTAATTCCTGCTACTGATAGCGGCGAGAAGAATGCATGAGATGCATTTAACGAAGCATGTTTTTGAACTAAAGCAGCATAATAGCAATACATGGCATCTCCAGCAGCAGTAGGCGGAGGTTTACTAGGTGCAGGAGCTATAGGAGTTGGTAGCGCATATTTAGCAGGGGCTTTTGAAGGAACAAACTCTTCAAAAGTTGAAGTGGAACCGGCAAACGTTCTTTTGTCTCATAATGGAACTCCTTCAACGTACACAAGTGATACAGTAGGAAAGTTATACGAAAATTATCTCGTGTCCCCTGTAGATTCTAAAGAGTCAGGGGGAACAACAATTAATAATCAAAAGTGGTGAGAGTGATCTTATAAAAGATGGCAAGCAGATTCTGGAAAGGAAAGCAATAATTTAAGTGTTGAATTTAAAAATTCTCAGAAAATTAATTCTCCTTTTTCTGGTATTACTGCCACAGAAGATTCTACAAAAGCTCTAAATCAAGTTTGTGAAGCTGTTTACAAACAAAATAAAAGCACGATTATTACTTCAGAAAGTTCTCCAGATAATCCAACTAAATTAAAAAGAGATTTATTCAAGTACTGCTCTATATTAGGAGAAGTAAAGACCATTAGCGAAGCTGGGGAAAATTACGACAATAAAAAAGGTGGCGATTCTACAAACAAAAAAACATTTATTTCCGTAACAGGAAACGATAAATTTTGGAAAATAAGAAACGAAGAATTTTATGCGGATGGCAATGGAGCGAAAAGTAAATCTAAAGCAACAGGAGAATCTTCTAAATTTAAAGTTAAGTCAGCAGAAACTGATAAGCCAGAAATAAGAAAAATTTGCGAAGGGGCGTATGAATCTACTAAAGAAGAGCAAACAAACTATCCTATTGCGGATGTAAATATATTCTGCGTTTTATAAACAAAAAAATCTTTTTAAAGGGGAGCAACTGACACTAAGTTTGCGTTTGGTACTATATATTTAATTTTTACTTTTATAGGTCTGTATATTACTAACTTTATTAATCAATCATGGCATCCCCAGCAGTTGTTGGAGCAGGAGTGGTAGGCGGTACAGCCGCAGTTGGAGCTACTTCAGTGGCAGCTTATCATGCTTTCAATAAAAATGGAGCGGATAATCAAACAAAAGAGCCTAGCAAGAAAGCAGCAGCTGCTGAAAATAATAATGCGAGGGCAGAACCTAAACAAGCAATAACTGATGATGGAAGTTCTGGATCGTCTGGCGAATCTTCTAAACCGAATGTGTCTACCGGAAATGGGGTTGATGTAGTTGCTCAACCGCAACCAAATAGTGTTACAAACGCTGATTCAGAAAAACGAGATTCACAAGCTCTTGTTAGCGGAACTCAGCCAGACAAAACTTCTTTAGAATCTTCAGAAAGTCCTAAACCTGAAGGGACTTAGTTTTTTAAATATTCATGACACCACAAGTAGCAGCTGGAGCTGGAATAGGGGGATTAGCTGTTGCAGGAGCAGGGGGCTCTGCTATTGCTTATGCAGCTGGAGCTTTTGATGGAAATAAATCAACTAATACCGATAATACTAGTGTTGTTTCTTTAACATACAAAGCACAAGCAGAAGAGGAATTAAAAAATGAAAATAAAGAGTACATAGGAAAAAATACTGACGAGAGAATTAAGAAACTTTTATATGATGCAAGCAAAAAAGATAGTAATTATTTGACTAGCGTGCAAGGAGCTTGAGAAAATATGAATAAACAAGGCGGGATGTCCATAGAACAACCTAAAAAAGCAGATATTGAAGGGAACAATAAGCAGGATGATGTTGTAAATTACATTAACAAGTGATGTGAAGCTGTTTCAGCGCAAACATTAACAACTAAACCAACAAACGAATCTGATGAAGGTAAAAAATTAAAAGCTTTCAAAGAAGCTTGTTTTTGGACTAAAGCAGCACAACAATAATATATGGCATCCCAAGTAGCAGTAGGCGGAAGTTTACTAGGAGCAGGAGCTATAGGAGTTGGTGGAGCATATTTGGCTGGAGCTTTTGGAGGAGAGGAAGTTTTAGGATCAGAACCAACTGTAAGGGTTATTTTGCATCAGGATGATGGCTTTAATACAGACTATACGGATAATAATTTCATAGGAAAAAAATATAGTAAATATTTAGTAGCGCCTATAGGCTCTAAGGGAGCCGAGGGTTCAAAAACTAATAATAGGGAATGATGAGCATGATCTTATGCTAGATGACAAAAAGACTCTAAGCCACAAGATAACGACTTAAGTACTGAATTTAAAGGTGGAAGTAAAGTAGGTTCAGCTTTTTCTGATGCTTCAGATTCTTCAACTGCTTTAAATAAAGTTTGTGAAGCTGTTTATAAAAAAAATAAAAGCGAAATAACTTCTTCAGGGACTTCTCCAGATAATCAAGCTAAATTAAAAAGAGATTTGTTTAAGTATTGTTCTATATTGGGAGAAGTAAAAACTATTAGTGAAGTTGGAAAAACTTATGGCAATAGCACTAAAGGACAAGTAGATGCCAACAAAAAAACATTTATAGCTATAAAAGGAAATGATAAATTTTGAGAAGAGAGAAATAAAGAGTTCTATGCAACTTCTGGAGACAAGTCTAATTCTTCGGCAACTGAAGGTTCTAAATTTAAGACTGAACCACAGACAACTACAAAACCAAATGTAAGGGATATTTGCGAAAAAGCATATGAGTCTTCAACGTCAGATACAACAAATTATCCTGTTGCTGATGTAAGTAAATTCTGTACTTTATAAGCAGAAAAATTAATTAATTTTGGCATCCCCAGCAGCAATTGGAGCAGGAGTGGTAGGAGGAACAGCGGTAGTAGGAGCCACTTCAGTTGCTGCTTATCATGCTTTTAATAAGAATGGAACAGCTGAAGAAGTTCCAACTACTAAAGGTTTGCAAACAGCGCCAACTCCTGAACCTGGCCAAACTCAGGATGTACAACAAGAAAGCGTCCAACCACAAGGAAGAATTGATGACGCAGACGCTGATACATCAACTTCGAAAGGAAAGGAAGTAACTGAAGAGAATAAAGAAGTAGCAGATGTTTCGTCACAAACGCCTGCGCAAAAAGGTACTGAAGATTCTGCTCCGAAAACACTAGAGACTTCTGGTCAAGAAGGAGAACCTCAAGGAGAAACAACACCTTCTGTAAATAAAACAGAAGAACCTACTGCACCAGCACAGGCAAGCAATCCTAAACCTGAAGGATCTTCTGTTTAGATAAATATGACACCACAAGCAGCAATAGGAACAGGATTAGGAGGTTTAGCTGCCGCAGGAGCAGGAGGTACTGCTGTTGCCTATGCAGCTGGAGCTTTTAAAGGAACAGAAAACAAAACAACTAATAATAAAGAACCAACATATTTATCTCAAGCTTTAAAAGAAAATTCAAGTCCAATTAAAGAATATATTGGAAATAGTAACGACAAAATTAAAACTCTTTTAGGAGATAACAACACTCCTAAGTATTCAGAAACTTTAAAAGGGGCGTGAGAAAAAATGACAGAAGATCCTTCAGGAACTTCTTTAAATAAGCCGAGCACAGACAAAGATGCGTTATTTAAAGAAGCAATAGATGAAAATAGAAAAACAGAAATATCTGGTTACACAAGTAGATGATGCGAGCATACTGCTAATAAACCTTTATCTGCAGTTCCTACTGTTGATTCAGGAGATAAGAATACATGAGATGCATTTAATAAAGCTTGTTTTTGAACTAAAGCAACGGAATAACAATAATATATGACACCACAAGCAGCAGTAGGAGGAGGTTTACTAGGAGCAGGAGCTATAGGGGTTGGTAGTGCATACTTAGCTGGAGCTTTTGGAGGTTTAGATCCTTCTGAGCCGGCAAGGGTTCTTTTGTATAAGGATTCTACATTAATCTCAGATTATGAAACTGGTTCTTTAATAGGAAAAGAATATGGAAATTATTTGGTATCCCCTATAGGTTCTAGAGAAGAGGGAGGTGTAACAATCAATAATAGGGATTGATGAGAATGATCTTATAAAAGATGACAAGAAGATTCAGGAAAACGGGGTGACGATTTTAGTGATGCATTTAAGGGCAGTGATAAAGTAAGTAAAGCTTTTTCAAATGATACTTCTAAGGCTTTAAATAAGGTTTGTGAAGCTGTTTACAAACAAGAGAAAAGCAAAATAACTTCTACAGCTAAATTAAAAAGAGATTTATTTAAGTACTGTTCTATATTGGGCGAAGTAAAAACTATTAGTGAAGCTGGAGAAGTTTATAACGATAACACTAAAGGAAAAGATGGCGCGAATTCTAAAAAGTTTATAGCTGTAGAAGGAAATGACAAATTTTGAAAAGTAAGAAATGATGAATTTTACGCAGCCGAAGGAGATAAATCTAAATCTCAAGCAAAGACCCCTTCCTCTAAATTTAAATCTGATTCAGAAAAAAATTTAAATGTAAAAGATATTTGTTGAGAAGCATATAAATCTTTGAAATCAGATTCTACTAATTATCCTGATACTGAGATAAATAAATTTTGCGTTTTATAGATAAATATGACACCACAAGCAGCAGCCGGAGCAGGTTTATTAGGCGCAGGAGCGGTTGGGGTAGGTAGTGCATATTTAGCAGGAGCTTTTGACGGATCAGGTTCTTCAGAAGTTGAAATGGAACCAACAAATGTTCTTTTGTCTTCTGAAGATAATTTTTCTTCAGTTTATCCAAATGCTGGTTTAATAGGAAAAGAATATGGGAATTATTTGGTTTCCCCTATAGGCTCCAAAACAAAAGAGAAAGTAACGATTGACAACAAAAAATGATGGGAGTGATCTTATAAAAGATGAAAAAAAGATTTTGAAAATCAGCAAGCAAAAGTGAATTTAAGTAACGAATTCAAAGATGGAGATAAAGTAAGTAAAGCTTTTTCAGATAGTACCACTGAATCCGATTCTTCTACTGCTTTAAATAGAGTTTGTGAATCTGTTTATAAAAAGGATAAGAGTTTATTAGCTTTCGAACCAGGGACTACAGATAATAAGATAAGACTGAAAAACGATTTATTTAAATATTGTTCTATATTTGGAGAATTAAAAACTATCGGTGAAGTAAGTACAGAAACTTATGAAGACAATACTAAAGGAAAAGTAGATGCGAATATTAAAAAGTTTATAGCTACAACAGGCAACGATAAATTTTGAGCCAAAAGAAATGAAGAATTCTATGCAGGCGCAGGAGATAAATCTAAATCTCAAGCAACAGGCTCATCTTCTAAATTTAAAACTAAGTCAGCAGGAAATCCTAAACCAGAAATAAAAGAAATATGCAGAGAAGCTTATGAATCTAATACATCAGGCGATAATGGTTATCCTGATGACGAAGTAAGTAGATTCTGCACTTTATAAACAAAAAATTCTTTTTAAAAAGGGATAACTAATACCAAGTTTGCATTTAACACTATATATTTATTTTTTGTTTACGAAGATCTATATATTACTAATTTATTAAATATTTATGGCATCCCCAGCAGCAATAGGAGGAGGAGCATTAGGAGCGGCAGCTATAGGAGTTGGAGGTGCTTATTTAGCAGGAGCTTTTGAAGGTAAAGGCGATTCAGAAGTTGAAGTAGAACCAAATAGAGTTCTTTTGGTAAATGAAACTGACTTTTCTTCAGTATATTCCACTGCTGATTGAATAGGAAAAGAATATAAGAATTATTTGGTAGCTCCTATAGGTTCTAAAGGTGAAGGAAATCTAAAAACCGATAATCAAAAATGATGAGAATGATCTTATAAAAGATGACAAGCAGATTCTGGAAAGACAGATAATGATTTAAGTGATGAATTTAAAAATAAAGATAAAGTAAGTTCGGATTTTTCTGATAGTACTGCTACTTCAAATACCTCTCCTAAAGCTTTAAACAAAGTTTGTGAAGCTGTTTATAAGCAAAATAAGAGTACGATTACTACTTTAGAAAGTTCTCCAGACAATCAATCCAGATTAAAAAGAGATTTATTTAAATACTGTTCTGTATTAGGAGAAGTAAAAACTATTAGTGAAGCTAAAGAAGCTTATGGCTCCAATACTAAAGGTAAAGAAGATGCAAATGTTAAAAAGTTTGTAGCTGTAAATGGGAATGATAAATTTTGACAAGTAAGAAATGAAGAATTTTACACAGATGGAGATGGAGATAAATCTAAGTCTAAAGTAACTGATAATTCTTCTAATGAATTTAAAGTTAAATCATCAGAAAATTCTAGGTCAGAAATAAGAGTTATTTGTAAGGAGGCGTATGAATCTGGGACAACAGATACACAAAATTATCCTTCTGCAGATGTGGAAAAATTCTGCACTTTATAAACAAAAAGATTAATCAATTATGGCATCTCCAGCAGCTGTCGGAGCAGGCGTAGTAGGAGGGACTGCAGCAGTAGGAGCAACTTCTGTTGCAGCTTATCAAGCTTTTAATAAAGGAGGAACATCCGAAGAAACTCCAACTCTTAAAGAAGCGCCAAATTCTCAACCTGGCCAAACTCAGAATGAACAACAAACAGATACTCAATTGCAAGAAAGAACTAATGATGCAGGTTCTGCTATACCAGATGCGACAGGAAAAGGAGCGACAGATGGTAATACAGAGGAATTGCCTGTTTCTCCTAAAACACCTGTTCAGAATGATGCTGAAGTTACAGATCCAGGAACTGCCGGTACGAAAGGAAATTCTCAGGAAGAAACAATACCTGCTGTAACTACTCCAGCGCCAAAACCGACAAGCAATCCTTTACCTGCAGCATCTTAATTTCTAAATAGTTATGACACTTACAGATGGAACAAACAAGACTAAGCCAACAGGAGTGGCATTTACCGCTTCCAATACTGCTCTCGAGAAATCTGGCGAAATTTCAACTTTCACTAAAGCCTGATGCAAGGTAACTAAAAAGAAAACTGATAAAGACGGTAAAGCGTGAACAAAAACTACTCTTAAAGCTAATTCAGATTGACAGATCTTCAGTGAAGTTTGTGTAATTCCTAAAAGTAGTTAAATAAATACTAGATTTTTAGGATTTAGTTATTATTAAAGACAAATATTAATTATGGCATCCCCAGTAGCAGTCGGTGCAGGAGTCGTAGGCGGAACAGCAGCAGTAGGGGCTACCTCTTTTGCAGTTTATCAAGCTTTTAAAAAGGATAGTTCAACTGAGGAAGTTAAGAATCCAACTCTTAGAGATGGACAAGCAGATAATCCCGGAACTTCAAACACAGCTAATACAGCAACTTTAAATACAGGAGATCAAGCAGGTCAATCTACAGGTAAGGGAGATGCGCAAGATACATCAGGAAAAGGTAGTGCCGCAGGATCTGCAGGTCAAGGAAGTACAGGAGAAGCTGGAACAGTAGTTGATTCATCACAGTCAACTGATCAAGTAAGTGGAAGTTCTACTGGTGGCACAACAACTCCTGGAACAGGAACACCAGCAGCTGCTGCGGCAGCAGCATAAGCATTAATTACTTATTAAATTACTCGTAAAGATCTTGATTGTCTAGATTTAACTCATAGAAAGTAGCTTCTTCAGTTCTTGATAGATCAGAGTAAGTACATGATTTTCATCCGGTTGGATATCTTTCATTACTATTAGAAATTACTCCTTTTATTTCTTCACATTTTTTATATGCATGAGCAATAGCTGATTTTTCTAGGAAGTCTTTTTTATTTGCAGGCACATGCGCTTTTAATAAAGCACTTCATTCACATGTATTGTTATCTTGACAACTTCCTTTAGTGTTATTTAGTTGATCTAGTCAAGTAGGTCTCTTTTTTCCTTCTATAGGTTGAAATTTGATTGGTTGTTTTTCAACAGTGTGGTTTGGTCTAAAGAAAAAGGTACTTTTATCTATGGTTGAACCTTCTCTTGGTCTTTGAGATTTAGTTTCTTTGGTATCAGAGTCATCTTCTGAAGTTTGTTCTATTGGATCTGGTTCTAATTCTTCTTGTGTTATTTCTAAATCTATTTTTTTTGTTATAGCTGGTTGTTCTGAAACATAATTGTTATTTGTCAGCTGATGAGCAGTGATAGCTGTTCCAATTATTAGGGTTAACAAACCAATTGTTAATTTAGTTAGTATGGCCATGATATTTTTTAAGATCTGATCAGTCTAATAACTTTGTCATCTATATATTTTTATTTCTTATTTAGTTTCTAAAAAGTAATAGAGGATAAATTGATTTTTTATTTATTGTTATTCTGAATATAGAGCTTCATTATCTAGGTTTAAGTCGTATAGGCTGGCTGATTTTACATATAGATTTTCTGAATAAGTACATGTTATTCATCCCTTTGGATTTGAGTTTGTATCGTCTTTCATTGTTCCTTTAATAGATGAACATTTTTTAGTAGCGTGATCTTGAGCAGATCTTTCTAATTGTTCTCTCTTCTCTTTAGGAACTCTGGCTCTTAGTAGATCACTTCATTCGCATTCACTTTCATTATTGTCTGTTGCGCATATACCTTGAGGATGATTTGTAGTATCTATTCATTTAGGTTTACCTTTTCCTTCTAGAGCTTTAAATTCAATTGGCTTTATGCTGCTTTCTCTGCGAGTGAATTTATGCTTTATATCAAAGATGTTGTTTGGTTTTTCTTCTTGTTTGCCTTCAACTGTAACTTTTTTTGGTTGCTTATCTAATTCTTGTTTAGGTTTGTTATTAATATTTTTATTTTCATTATTTTTAGAAGCTTCTATTTTTTCAGTTGAATCGTTAGAGTTATCTTTGGTTAGCTGATAGGCAGTTACGGCTGTTCCTACTCCTAACACTGTAGTTGTTCCTGCTATTGCTGACTTAGTTGTTGTGGTCATGGCGCTTTATTTATTTTTGATACAGATCTTCGTTGTCTAGATTTAATTCGTAGAAACCAGTAGTTTTGCTTTCTACTCCTTCTGAGTAAGTACATATTGTTCATCCTTTTTGATTGTTTTCTGGATCGTTTGACAATCTACCATTTATAGATTCACATTTTTTATGTGCATGATTTATAGCGGAGTTTCTTAATTTTTCTTTCTCTCCTTTAGGCACTTTAGCTTTTAAGAAATCACTTCATTCACATTTGTCGTCGTTGTCATTTGCACATACTCCTCTTTCTTTTCCTGATGTACTTATTCAGTCTGGCCTATCTCTTCCTTCTAGAGCTTTAAATTCAATCGGTTCTTTTTCTAAAGGTCTTTTGTTTGGATCTATATTAAAGAATCTAGCTTTTATATCAGAAATAGAAGTTCCTGTTGGAACAGGAGAACTTGGTTGTTCAGCAGGTTGTTTATCTTGAGCTTTATGTCCTTCTTGTGGAGCTTCTTTTGCTTTAGATTGTAAATTATCTTGATCGGCATATTCATTACCTTCATCTGTGTTTACTTGTTGTTTTGATTCTTCAGAATTGCTTTTAGTTAATTGATAGGTAGTTACAGAACCTGCAATTCCTAGCCCTACACCTCCTGCTGTTAATGATTTAGATAATGTTGTCATGATTAATCTAACACCTGTTTATTTGCAAAACAGAAGTTATGTTTTCTATTTTTGAACTTGTTCGTAAAGATCTGGGTTATCTAGGTTTAATTCATAGAATCCTGCAGTTTCTCTGTTGTATCCTTCATAGTAAGTACATGTTTTTCAATCTTTTGGATATCCTTCACCACTATCAGAAAGACCTCCTCCAATTTCACGACATTTTTTGTAAGCATGATCTCTAGCTGATTGTTCTAATCTTGCTTTTTGACCCACAGGAACTTTTGCTCTTAAGAATCCGCTCCATTCGCATTTAGAACCATTATCACCTTTACAAATACCTCTAGGGTTTGATGTTGTATCCAGCCAATCAATTCTGTTTTTTCCATATAAACCTTTAAATACAACTGGATCTTTATCTTTTGGCGTTCTTACACTTGTTCTTCATCCGAAAGTGTTGTTTATGAAGAAAGAGTTATCTCTTTTTGTTTCAGTAGATTTAGATTCAACTGCAGCAGGAGCAGGACTTGCTTCTTCTAATTTTTCTTCTTCTAAAACTGGAGTTTTAATTTCTGTAGATGTTTCAGATATATTTGTGTTATTTAAACCTTCATTTAAAGAAGTGTTTTCTTGTGGTTCAGCAGTTTTTCCGCTCAATTGATGAGCAGTTACACCAATTCCGGAACCGATTATTAGGGAGCCTGTAGCTGCTTTAGCTAGTGTTGACATGTTTACAAGTAAGTCTATCAGTATTTATCTATATTTAATTTAACTATATACATTTAAGTTCATAAAAGCAATGAAAGTCAAGCATTAATTACGTATTTATTGTGAACTAGGAACAAGATCTGTTTCTTTAGTTTCAGGTACATAGGGTTTGATAGTTATATTTGAGGTCTTTGAAGTTATTTGTCTGTGTTGTGGACTACTACCTGAACTAGTTAAATGTTTAGCTAATAGGATGCTTCCAGTACAGCTTAAACAGAATAATAAGAAGAAACCGAGATTACTATTGGAGATTCCAAACATGACCTTGCAAATTCTCTTTTAATGCAAGATCTTTTAATTTAAGCAACTAAATTGTTGTTATGTCTATAGAAAATGAAGGTCCCATTGTAGTAGTCAAGAAAACTTTTTCTATATATTTACCTTTTAAAGTCTTAGGTTTCTTATTCTTAATTAGATCTATAGCAAAGTTAAAGTTCTCTATTAATTTTTCTTTAGGGAAGTCTCTTTTTCCTATTACAAAGTGAACATTACCGAATGAGTCATTCTTAATCGATACTTTTCCTTTTTTGAATTCAGCAACTGCTTTTTTAATATCAGTAACTACAGTTCCTAGTTTAGGGGAAGGCATTAAGTTTCTAGGCCCAAGTATTTTCCCTAGTTTAGAAAACATAGGCATCATTTTTGCTGTTGTTAATACAACATCGAAATCAACTCAACCTTCTTTTATCTGTTCAATAATTTCTTTTCCTCCGCAGTAATCAACATCAAGAGCTTTTATTTCTTCATTTGAAAGAGAATCATCAACAACCAATATTTTGCTTTTTTTGTCAAGTGAATGAGGCAATACACAAAGGTCTTTGAAATTATGTTCTGGTTTTTTAGTATTTAGATTCAGCTTTACAGCTATTTCAACAGTTTCTTTAAATTTTCTTTCTTTTACTTCGCTCAGCATGTCTATAGCTGAAGATATAGTGTATTTTGTTTTACTCATTCTCTAATTCAATTCCCATTTGTTTTGCAGTACCAATTATCATCTTTTCCATAGCTTCTATACTTGCTGCATTGGTATCTTTCATTTTGTATTCAGCCATTTCTCTTAACTTTGCTCTACTTAATTTACCTATTGGAGTTTTTTGGTTAGAAGCTCCTTTTTCTATATTCAAAGCTTTTTTAAGGAGAATTGGAACAGGTGTTGTTTTTAGTTCAAAGGTGAAGGATTTATTAGGGAGAATAGTAAACACTACAGGTATTACTTCACCATTTCTTTCTTTAGTTTTTTCATTGAAATCTTTAGTGAATTGACCCATGTTTATACCTAGAGAAGCTAGCGCTGGCCCTGGTTTTGCTTGTCCTCCGATTAGCTCTAATTTAGCTACTCTTTTCTTAGGTCTTTTAACTTCTGCCATGTTCTGATAATACTTCCTCTATTATTACTCTTTTCTTATCTTTACCTCATTTCTTGTATTTGACTATTCCTGATTTAACAGCAAATAGTGTGAAATCATTTCCTTGACCTACTCCAAATCCTGGATATATTAAGTTACCTTTTTGTCTGTAGATAATTTGACCTGCATTAGCAAACTGGCCATCAGCTAGTTTTGCACCTCTATATTTAGGTCTAGAATCTCTACCGTTTTTTGTAGAACCAACCCCTTTTTTGGAAGCAAAAGCTTGTAAATCAAAATATTTCATAGACAATTTGAATTATAAAGCCTTATTAAGGTTTATTAGCGTGCAGACAACTCAATCAACTTAAAAATTGGGGAGAGATTATTATGTACAGATAGATTCTTTATAACAAGAATTTATTTATCTGAGATACATTCAATTCCTGGCATTGGAGCTCCTTCAAAGAAAGTTAGAGAAGCTCCACCACCTGTAGAAATAAAACTCATTTGAGAACTTAAATCAAATTTAAGAACTGCAGCAGCAGAATCACCACCACCAATAACAGTGTATGCACCTTTTTTAGTTATTTCAGCCAATTTAAGAGCAATAACAGCAGTTCCTGATGCAAAATTATCAAATTCAAATACTCCCATTGGGCCATTTCAGATAACTACTCTCGCATCATCTAATTTAGAAGCATAAATATTTGCTGACTCAGGGCCAATATCTAGAGCCATTTGATCATCTCATCCAGCCTCATCAACGCCTTTAACTTCTCCAGGAATATCTTGGAATACCGGAGCAACTAAATGATCAACAGGAAGAACAAGCTTATCTTTGTACTTATTCAACATATCTTTACATTCTTCAATCATGTCTTCCTCAACAATAGATTTACCAACTGGTTTACCCATAGCTTTTAAGAATGTATAAACCATACCTCCACCAACCAATACTCTATCTACTTGAGGAGTAATAGCATTTATTAATTTCAATTTGTCTGAAACTTTACTACCACCTAGTATCAATACTTTAGGATGATCATTAGATTCAACTGCTTTTGATAGGAATTGAAGTTCTTTTTCAACTAATAAACCAATAGCTGAAGGCAAGAAACCAGCAATACCTACATTAGAAGCATGTGATCTATGGCAAGTACCAAAAGCATCATTTATAAATACATCTCCTAAAGATGCTCAGAACTTAGCTAAATCAGGATCATTTTTAGATTCTCTTTTAACAATATTTCCAGAAGTATCGATATCGTAATATCTAGTGTTTTCTAGAACATACACATCTGCTTCTGGTTGATTGTTAATAGCACCTCTTACTTCTTCAAAATTATCAAAGGAAGGAATAAATACTACTTTCTTATCTGAAAGTTGATTTTGTAATTCTTTAGCAACAATACTCATTGACTTAGCACCTGACTTGATGTCATCTAAGCTTTTGATTCTTGAAATATGGCTAAGAATAATTACTTTTAATTTGCTATCTAGTAGTTTTTTAACTGTAGGAAGAGCTTGAGTTATTCTGTGTTTATCAGTAATAGCAAGAGTTTTTTTATCTATAGGAACGTTTAGATCTAATCTAACAACAGCTTTCTTGTATTGTGTTAAATTTAGGTCTCCTAAAGTTTTCTTATTTTTGTATGAAATAGACACTTAGGGATTACAGGCCGGAGAAGTAGCAAACTGTTCTCACTAGTTGATTTACATATGAAGATTCGTTATCGTATCATGTGTAAATTTTTACTTCACCAGTAGGCAATACTTTAGTTAATAGAGAGTCAAAAATTGAAGCTGCTGTGTGACAGATAATATCTGCTGAAACAATAGGAGCTGCTTCGTAGCAAAGAGTTTCACTTGCACCTTTTTTAATTGCATCGTTAATTTGATCAGCTGTAGCAGCTTTTTCTAGTCTTACTGTTAGATCAACTAAAGAACCAGTAATAACAGGCACTCTGTGAGCAACTCCATCTAATTTACCATTTAATTCAGGAATTACTTTACCAATAGCAGCAGCAGCACCAGTAGAAGTAGGAATAATTGAGAAAGTAGCAGCTCTTGCTCTTCTTAAATCTGAGTGAGGAGAGTCTTGTAGTCTTTGGTCAGCTGTGTAAGCATGAATTGTTGTCATGAATCCAGAAGCAACTCCAAATTTTTCATGAAGAATACTTACAACAGGAGCTAAAGCGTTAGTTGTACATGAAGCGGCTGAGATAATTTGATCACTTGCCTCAAGAACGTTATGGTTAACGTTGTAAACGATAGTTTTAAGATCACCCTTAGCAGGAGCTGAGATAACTACTTTTTTAGCACCAGCTTTGATATGAGAAGAAGCTGAATCTTTATCTGTGAATCTACCTGTACTTTCAATTACACAATCAATTGAAAGAGCTTGTCAAGGTAAGTTTGCAGGATCTCTTTCTGCAAAAACTTTAACTTCAATTGTTCTCCCTTCTTGTCTCAGAACCAACTTATCCCCTTCGCAAGAAATATCTCAATCTGTTAAAGTACCATGAGCTGAGTCATATTTAAGCAAATGAGCTAAAGTTTTGCAATCTGTTAAATCGTTAATAGCTAGAACTTGAACATCACTTTTTTTAATTAATTCTCTGAAAGCTAGTCTACCAATTCTTCCAAATCCGTTGATTGCGATTTTTTTCATGAGGTCTTTGTATATTAACGTAAAAAATTATAACACTAAAGACATAGTGAAGGTGAAAAATTATTTATGGCATAGAAGAATCTATCTATCTCTTCCACTAGATTGAAAGCGCTCAAAGACACTCTAAAAATTTTGTTTACGTCGTATCTTTCTTGAGATAGCCATGAACAGCAGTTACCGGATCTAGTGATTATTCCAAATTTTTCTAGATAGTGACAGTAGTCATGACATGAAATGTTTGGATCTTTTACTCTTATTAGGAAAATACAGTACTTAGACTCAGGATTTACCAGTTCTACATACTCATTTTTTTTTGGGAAGTTTTCTACAAAGTATTTATGTAATCTCTCTACTTCTCTACTTATAAAACCACTTATAAACAATTCTTCTATTACGTTTAGACACTTGATTCAGGCTTCTAGAGCATCTAGATCTAGTAGATAGGTTTTTAATTTTTGTTCGCAGTTGTATTGATTGATTCCTATATCTGTTGGTAATTTAGAGCAGATAACCCCTATTCCATTTGGACCAAAAAATTTGTGGGCTGTAAAAAAGAAATAGTCTATTGATGAGTTTTTAAGGCTTGGAATTTCATGTTGCATGTATTGTGAAGCATCAACAATGCATATGTGATTTTGCTCTTTAAATTTTCTGTCTACATCTCAAGGATTAACTTCTATTCCTTCTAGATTAGAGAGTAGAGAGAATGAGAATATAGAGGGAGTATCCGGTAATTTTCAATTTTGAAAATCTTTTAGGGGTAAATATTCGATTGGTTTTTCAGCTAATTTAAGCCATATTAGATGATTAGAAGCATGTTCCGCATCACTTAAATATATTTGTTTTTGTATTTTTTCTGGTTCTATTAATGATTGATTTGGTGTAAGAGAATAGGCAATTTCATTTATTGCATATGTCGCATTTGGTAGGAATGTAACATAAAGTTCATCACTTTTAGTTATTCCAAACAGCTTAGCTATTCTTTTTTCTGCTCTTCTGAATAGCTTGACAGTTGTTTCTAGATCTCTAGCCTTACCAAAAACCCTTTTGTATTCATCACAGAAATACTTACTTCTCCTTGAAGAGGAAGCGTTATCAAAGTAGCAGATTTTCGTTTTTTAGGGGACTATTTAACTTTAGTTTCTTTATGCAAGCAAGATTTTTTACATCACTTGCAATATTTCTTAAGTTCTATTTTGTCAGGATTATTCTTAGGATTTTTTCTGGACAAATATCCTATTCTTGAACAATCACTACACTTCAGTCTGAACTTTAATTTAGGCATGTTTAATTGTGATTTTAACTTTTAATGGTGGCTTTAGGCGGATTCGAACCACCGACACACGGTTCTTCAGACCGTTGCTCTACCAACTGAGCTATAAAGCCGATCATGGCGGGCCTTACGGGATTCAAACCCGTGATCTCCACAGTGACAGTGTGGTGTGTTAGGTCTCTACACTAAAAGCCCTAAATAATGGTAGCGGGGGTAGGATTTGAACCTACGACCTTCAGATTATGAGCCTGACGAGCTAACCAAACTGCTCCACCCCGCGATAGAGAAAGCAATTTAAATTTTATATTAAATGTTTCAATAATTATTTAACCATTAAAGCGAAGAATAATTTATAGATTCTTGAAATTGGAGATTAATTTTCCCTATGCTCGTATATTTATGAGCAGTTGTAATTGAAAAAAATTATTTTTTGTTGTAGATTGCGAAAGAATAGGATCTATCTATAAATTCAACTATATTGCTTAATTCTTTTGCTTCATCCATGAATATAGATTCTTTTGTACTCGGTTTATCTAATGATCTTATTATTACTGGAGAACAGGACATATACAATTTCTCTTTGGCTCTGGTAATAGCTACATAGGCTAATCTTCTTTCTTCTTCTGTATCCTCTGGACTTTTGCTTAGGAATGAAGGGAAGACTGTGTGACTCATTTTTACTAGGAATACATACTTGTATTCAAGACCTTTGGCTTGATGTACTGTACTTAATAGAAGGAAATCATCTGTCTTGTTTCTCTTAACTTCTTTGGCTCTTAGAGAGATCTCTTCAACTATTTCCCTATTTGTTTTTCCTTCTAAGTTTTCTGATATAGCTGTTCCAAATTGTCTTAAGTTTTCTAGCCTTCCTTCCTCTTTTTTGTTTATTACGTATTCCTCGTAATTTGTTTTCTTGATTATCTCTTGAATTATTAGATGTAGACTTTTATTTCTAGATTCTTTTAGCTCTTCTATTATTTCTCCTAGACGAAGTATTGCTTTTTTAGATTTAGTGTTTATTGCTGTGCATTCATCTATGTTTTCTATTCCTTGCATGAATGAGTATTTGTTTTCACTTAAGAAATTATGAAAAGTTGAGCTAGATGAATCTCCTATGCCCATTGGTACAGCATCATTTATTGGTTTTATGTATATGGCACTTCCTGGTTCATCACAGAAAAATAAGAGCCTTAGAAAAGCAACTATAAATTTGATTTCTATTCTGGAGAAGAACTCTACTGAGTTAGTTACTGCATAATCTATATTTTTTTTCTTTAGGGCAATTTCGAATAGTTTTGCGATTGAGTTGTTTCTATAGAGAATTACGAAGTCCCTTAAGGATGAGTTAGGGTTGATTGCTCTTATAGTTGTTATTTCGTTTAATACTCACTCTATTTCATCTCAATCTGTTCTGAATTTAGTGCATTTAATCTTGTTCCCTTCAGAATTTCTGGTTCATAGGTTTTTGGATAGTTCATGTTGATTTTTGTTAATTATGTGGTTAGCTAGTTGAAGTATGTTTTTAGTTGACCTGTAGTTTTCTTCTAGTTTTATGCATATTGAGTTGTCGAAGTACTCTAGGAATTCACTGCATACTTTTGGTTTAGCTCCTCGGAAGCCGTAGATAGATTGATCTGGATCTCCTACACAGAATATATTTCCATTAGATTTATCTACTATTTTTTTGATGATTTCCATTTGGATGGTACTTGTGTCCTGGAACTCATCAATTAGAACAGCATTAAATCAGTTCTTTCAGTAGTCTCTTACTTCTGGAATATTTAGTGCTTTAAGTGTGTAGACTTCTAGATCGTCATAGTCTAGAAATTTGTTTACAGTTAGTTCTTCTATATATTTCTTGTATAGGGTTTCTATATCTTCTCTATCTAGTTTGTATGTCTTTACTATTTGATTTAGATAGACTTTGTCTGATAGGTCATAGTTGTTGATCTTTAGAAGGCTTATTGCTGTAGAGGCTATTTTGGTCTCTAGGTTTTCTATTAATAGTTCTTTTATTAGCCTTCTTATTATCCCCTTTTGGTCACTCTCATCTAATAGTTTGAAGTCTCTTAGATAGGGATTTACTTTTTCCATATCTTTCTTTAATAGCTTGTGGAAGAAAGCGTGAAAGGTGAATATATTTGAGGGAACTTTTTCTGAACCTATTTCTTCTCTAATTCTTCCTACTATTTCATCTCTTGCTTTGTTGGTAAAGGTGATAACTAATACTTTTCTGGGTTCTATTCCTGTTTCTATAAGTTCGATTACTCTTGATATTAAAACTGTTGTTTTTCCTGTTCCTGCGCCGGCTATGACAAGTATAGGCTTTTTAGGCGCTTTTATTGCTTCTAACTGTTCTTTATTTAGCTTCCTGCTCACCTTCTTCTAAACTTCCTTGTTCTTCTAGTTTGATTTTTTCTAAGAAGGCATCGTTATCCATTTCTATTTCTTCCGCAAAATTGATTGTTTCGTAGTATTCAAGTTGTGGGTTTTCTGCCTGAGCAGCTTCTGCTTCTAACTCTGCTTCTTCTTCTTTTGGAATTATGATTCTTTCTCCTAATGTTTCTTCAGTAGGAAGAGCTGAGTCTTCTGTGCTCATTATTACAAGAGCTCTTTCTACATTCACATAGATTATTCTGTTGCTTTTAGTGAATCAATTTAAAGCTCTTTTGCTTGCTCCAACTGTGAATAAATGATGGATTTGCAGGAAGAAAACAATTGCGACAATTATTCTCATTCCGTAGATTCATGATCTTCTTGCATTGAAGTTAGTTATTGGGTTATCTTGATTTTGAACCAATTGACTTCATCAATTATTGTCATTAGTAATCCAAGCACCAAAGAAGAATAAAGCACTTAATAGAGGAAGAATTAAAACAGGAATAAAGTTAGCTCTGAATAGTTGTCCTTGAGTTAATTTACCTCTTCAGTTAAGGCTGTCATCTAGAGTAACAGCTTTCATTCCCAAGTGACTTGAGAAGAATGTTTGGTATCTAGTTTTTGATGGTATTAGTACAAAGTAGATGTAACAGCAAAAGAACATTCATAGAGAGAAGAGAAGGCATCTTCAAGCTGGAATTGTCTTTTCTCTGTCTACTAGATCATGGAATGCCTGAATTATTCCTTCCTTTGGTTCAAAGTAAGCAAACATAACAAAGATAGGTAGGTTTACTGTACATATATAGATAAGGTCAAATAGAGTGACTATTATTTTTCTGGCACAAGTAGCTTTGATTTTTCCAAAGTACTGTTCTAGCTCTAAGTCTTGTCTACTGTTAACACCTATGTAACTAGACATTTTCTAATTTACTAATTAAGTTCTTTTTATTTCTAATTTCGGGAGAGAAAGTATCACTATTAGAGAAGTTGTTTCACATACCTCTTAACTTAAATCTAATAGATGAATTAGAAGCAATATATTTAGGAGCCAATCTACTTGTTGTTGCTTTGTATGTATTGATAGCAATAATTCCTCCTAATCCTGGGAAAAACATAACAGCTAATGCGGCATATATATGTTGAATACTTTTAGCTTTAAAGAATTTAACTAAGGAAAATAAACCCAATAATACTTTTCCTATAAAGGCAGCAACAGAAATTATGAATAGTATAAGAACTATGCTTCAAAGGGTTAGTCTAAATATTATGAAATCGATTATTTTTACGTTGAATAGTTCACTGTATCCTTTTGAAGCTACATAAGTGCTTAAGTAAGTGTGTACTGATGTACCTTCTCCAGATGTGTTTGAACCATCTTTTAATGTATGATATTGGCCATTTCTTAATAGAAAAGCAAAGTGATATACAGCAAATATAAATATAAGAATACTTCAGCAGATAACACAGACTATGTCAAGTCTTCCTGCAGTTTTTAGATTTTTCTTGGCTATATAAAAACTATTCATACTAGTAAACTTCTAATTTTAAAATCCTGGGAAAAATGAGTTTATTTGCTGAGTAAGTCTAATTTCATTTTTTTGAAATCCTTTATTCAACTTTAGTTTTATATATCTTTTAAGTTCTTATAAATAAAGATATAATCACAATGTACAAAACCATCTTCAATTATTGAATAGCTTTCAGTTCTATTTGCATATCTAAACCCAATTAACAAACTCTTTATTTATATAAATTTTTATTTCGCACTAATTTAAATATTTAAAGAGTTTTTTCTTTGTATTTTTGGATTTCCCTTTTAGTTCACTTTTAATAAATAAGAAAACCATACTCAAGATCGCAGTTCCTTCAGCTTCTTCTATAGGTATCTTTGGAGGAACTGGATCTACTGTTGAGTACAAGATTATGGTCAATTACAATGGCCAAGCTGACTTGCTACTTAGCTTACAGATTCCTCCGGATTACTATCCTTATCAATTTAAAAAGACTAACCTATATGACTATCTGACTAATGTAGATAAATATATTGTTGTTAATGATCATGTATCTCAAAACAAGAAAGATATAAAGAAAAGTCTACAGTCCAGAATAAATGCTCTTCTTTCTCAGGTAAAGGAATTTGGATCTTCTCTATGAAATGAAGACCTTTATGACACAGGGATAGTTTTTAGAAATAATCAATTCTGAAATAATAAGAAAACTACGTTAATTTAGTTAGTATGGCCATGATATTTTTTAAGATCTGATCAGTCTAATAACTTTGTCATCTATATATTTTTATTTCTTATTTAGTTTCTAAAAAGGAATAGAGGGTAAATTGATTTTTTATTTATTGTTATTCTGAATATAGAGCTTCATTATCTAGGTTTAAGTCGTACAGATTGGCTGATTTTTCATACAGACTTTCTGAATAAGTACATGTTATTCATCCCTTTGGATTTGAGTTTGTATCGTCTTCCATTTTTCCGTGAATAGAACTACATTTACTTGCAGCATGATCTTGAGCAGATCTTTCTAATTGTTCTCTCTTCTCTTTAGGAACTCTGGCTCTTAGTAGATCACTTCATTCGCATTTACTTTCATCTTTGTTTGTTGCACATATTCCTTTGTCTTTTCCTGATGTATCTATTCAATCAGGTCTAACTTTTCCGGGTAGAGGTTTAAATTCAATTGGTTTTATTTTGCTTTCTTTTTGTGGTCCGAATTTATTTCTTATGTCGAAAATATCAAATTTTTCTTCAGATTTTTGTTTGTCTTCAACTGCAACTTCTTTTGGTTGTTTATCTAATTCTTGTTTAGGTTTGTTATCAATATTTTTATTTTCATTACTCTTAGAAGCTTCTATTTTTTCAGTTGAATCTTGAGAGTTATCTTTGGTTAGCTGATAGGCAGTTACGGCTGCTCCTGCTCCTAATACTGTAGTTGTTCCTGCTATTGTTGACTTAGTTGTTGTGATCATGTTGTTTTATTTATCTTTTTGATATAGATCTTCGTTGTCTAGATTTAATTCGTAGAAACCAGTAGTTTTGCTTTCTACTCCTTCTGAGTAAGTACATATTGTTCATCCTTGCTGATTGTTTTCTGGATCGTTTGATAATTTACCTTTGATTTCTTTACACTTTTTTTCTGCATGATTTGTAGCGGAATTTCTTAATTTTTCTTTCTCTCCCTTAGGCACTTTAGCTTTTAAGAAATCACTTCATTCACATCTAGAACCATCATCATCTTTACAGATTCCTCTTTCATTTCTTGATGTACTTATTCAGTCTGGCCTATCTTTTCCTTTTATAGGTTTAAATTTAATCGGTTCTTTTTCTAAATGTCTGTTGTCTATTGTTCTATCGAAAAAACTAACTCTCATATCAGCAATAGAAGTTCCTCTTTGAGCAGGAGCGCTTGGTTGTTCAGCTTGAGCTTTATGTTCTTCTTGTGGAGCTTCTTTTGCTTTAGGTTGTAAACTATCTTGACTGGCATTTTCATTATCTTCATCTGTGTTTACTTGTTGTTTTGATTCTTCAGAATTGCTTTTAGTTAATTGATAGGTAGCTACAGAACCTGCAATTCCTAGACCTACGCCTCCTGCTGTTAATGATTTAGATAATGTTGTCATGATTAATCTAACACCTGTTTATTTGCAAAACAGAAGTTATGTTTTCTATTTTTGAACTTGTTCGTAAAGATCTGGGTTATCTAGGTTTAATT
>NZ_CACTIB010000003.1 GCF_902712995.1 Candidatus Mycoplasma haematohominis | reverse complement strand
CTTTACATCTAAATATTTAGATTTCGAAGATTATGTGAAAAGTAATGATTTGGTTTATGCAGGAGATATACCTGATGCAAATGAGAATTCAATAAAGAAATTATTAGATGAGGATAAGAATGATTACAGAAGTAGATTATCTGGAAAATGAATAAGCATGCCTCAATCTGTTAAGAAAGGAACTGATACGGTTACAAAACCGGTTGGGAATGCATCTACTTTATTTCAGCCTGTGTCTGGTAGTACTACACTCGCAGAGTCAACAAAAATAGCGGCATTCACTAAGGCATGATGTGAGTCTAAGAAAGGTAAAGTCTCAGAGGAAAATAAGACATGAACTAAAGACACTCTTAAGAAAGATTCAGACTGACAGATATTTGAAGAAGTTTGTTTGATTTAGTTAATTAGTCGAAGGGATATAGGGAAAATAGTAATTGGAGTAGAAGTTTTTTTGTTGTTCTAAGGAATTTATTTAGGGATATTAAATATAGGGTTAGTAAAAGTTTAAGGTAGGAACCAAACGGGGAATTAAGGCTTTAGTTATTATTGTTGTCGATAAGTAAATTAGGCATGGCATCTCCAGGAGAAATTGCAGTAGGAGTATCAGTAGCAACAGCTGTAGTAGGCACTGGTTCAGTTGCTACATATTATGCAGTAAATGGAATTGGTACAAGTAAGGAAAATGCGGAGGTAAGCCAATCAACAATTGTAGAACCTGAAACAGATAGTAGAGAGGGGCAGCAACCTGCAACTGGAGATACAAATGGAGCTTCTGGAGGTTCAGTTGCTCAAGCGGAGGGAAGGAATGATGTTGGAGGACAGATCAGAGAGGGCGCTTCTACAGTTCCATCGGGTTCAACATCTGGCACTCAAGAAGGAACATTTACAGGAAATACAACTGGAGAAACAGAATCACCTAAAGGAGAAGCAGCTACTGGCGAACAAGCTGGTTCAGTTCCTGAAGCAATCGAAACTTCTACAGATCTTACAACTAGTTCTTCTTCAACAAATACAGAATCACAAACACCTAAAGTAACTTCTGGGAATGAACAGACACAAACTCCAGCTGCTCAATCAAATTAGTTCAATTTAATTGCCGAAAAATCACTTAAATATATAAAATACCTGTTTTTTCAAAAGTATGCCATCACCAGCAGCAATAGGTGGAGGTGCTTTAGGGGCAGGAGTTATAGGTGTAGGAACTGCTTATGCAGCAGGTGCTTTTAATAAAGCTGATCAAGTAATTACCTATGAAAACTTTGGGGATTATGTAACTAAGAAAGAATTAACTTATATAGGATCCCTAAAAGATACAGACGATAACTCAATAAAAAAATTGTTAGACGAAGATAAGACGAGTAGTTCAAACGGTTATAGAAGTAAATTGAAAGATAAATGAGAAAGTATGGATGAAACTAATTTGAAAGAAAAAAGCGGACAGGCAATTACTAAACCAACGGATGTTAAAGATAAGTTAGTGCCTAGTGATACCCTTGCAAACTCAGAAGATATCGCTAAATTTACTAAAGCATGATGCGAGCTTAAAAAAAGTAAAGTTTCAGGAACAGACAAGAAATGAACCGAAGACACTATTAAAAAGGATGCAGACTGAAAAATATTTGAAGAAGTTTGTTTAATTAAAAAGACAGCCCAGAAATAGAAATTAATTCATAGAAATTTTTAAATATCAAAGAAAAATAAAACAGATAAAAACCAGGAGCAGTAAAGGACATTAATCAATTCGTTATTATTGGTAACCAAGTAAATATTTATGGCCTCTTCAGGAGCATTAGCTGCCGCAGGTGTACTAGGCGCTGGAGCAATAGGAGCTACTTCAGTTGGAACTTATTATGCAATAAATAAACCTGGAGTTGAGGCAGAACCTACTGCAGTTATTCCAGGGGGATCAGATCAGCCTAGCAATTCAGGAGGCGAAGCACAACCTTCTACATCTGGTCAAGGACACGAACATGCGGAGCAAGGCACTGAAATACAAGTAGAACCAGCCCCTTCAAC
>NZ_CACTIB010000002.1 GCF_902712995.1 Candidatus Mycoplasma haematohominis | reverse complement strand
GACCATTAGCGAAGCTGGGGAAAATTACGACAATAAAAAAGGTGGCGATTCTACAAACAAAAAAACATTTATTTCCGCAACAGGAAACGATAAATTCTGGAAAATAAGAAATGAGGAGTTTTATGCGGATGGCGATGGAGAGAAAAATAAATCTAAAGCAAAAGGAGCGTCTTCTAAATTTAAAGCTGAGTCAGTAGAAGCTGATAAGCCAGAAATAAGAAAAATTTGTGAAGAGGCGTATGAATCTACCACAGAAGAAGGAACAAGCTATCCTATTGCAGATGTAAATATATTTTGCGTTTTATAAACAAAAAATTCTTTTTAAAAGGGAGTAACTGACACTAAGTTTGCATTTGTTACTATATATTTACTTTTTATTTATATAGGTCTGTATATTACTTATTTATTAATTGGTTATGGCGTCCCCAGCAGTTGTCGGAGCAGGAGTAGTAGGCGGTACAGCCGCAGTTGGAGCTACTTCAGTGGCAGCTTATCATGCTTTCAATAAAAATGGAGCGGATGATCAAACAAAAGAGACTAGTAAGCAAGCAGCAGCTGAAAATAATAATGCGGGTGCAGAATCTAAACAAGCAACAACTGATGATGGAAGTTCTGGATCGCCTGGCGAATCTTCTAAACCGAATGCGTCTTCTGGAAATGGGGTTGATGTAGTTGCTCAACCGCAACCAAATAGTGTTCCAGACGCTGATTCAGAAAAACGAGATTCACAAGCTCTTGTTAGCGGAACTCAGCAAGGTAAAACTTCTTTAGAATCTTCAGGAGATCCTAAACCTACAGGGACTTAGTTTTTTTAAATAGATATGACACCACAAGTAGCAGCTGGAGCTGGAATAGGAGGATTAGTTGCTGCAGGAGCAGGAGGTTCTGCTATTGCTTATGCAGCTGGCGCTTTTGATGGAAATAAATCAACTAACACTGATAATACTAGCGCTGTTTCTTTAATATACAGATCACAAGCAGAAGAGGAATTAAAAAATGACAATAAAGAGTACATAGGAAATAATTTAGAGGGAAGAATTAAAAAGCTTTTATACGATGAAAATGCAAAGGATGGCGCTTATTTGACTAGCGTAAAAAGCGTTTGAACAGATATGAAAAAACAAGAAAAGATGTCAGTTGATGAGCTAGAGTTAGGAGATATAGATAAACCTAATAAACAGGATGACGTGGTGAATTATATAAATAAGTGATGTGAAGCTGTTTCAGTGCAAACATTAACAGCCAAACCAACTGATGAATCTTCTGAAGAAGGCAAAAAATGAAAAGCTTTCAAAGAAGCTTGTTTTTGAGCTAAAGTAGCATAAAAATAATATATGGCATCCCCAGCAGCAGTAGGCGGAAGTTTACTAGGCGCAGGAGCGATAGGAGTTGGTAGCGCGTATTTGGCTGGAGCTTTTGAAGGGTCAAATAATTCGGAACCATCAAGTCTTCTTTTATCTAAAGACTCTACATTTTCAACTTATACAGATAGCAATGTAATAGGGAAAATCTATGGGAATTATTTGGTTGCCCCTATTGGTTCTCAAGGAGAAGGAACTTCAGCAACTAATAATGGAGAATGATGAGAGTGATCTTATGCTAGATGAAAAAAAGACTCTAAGCCACAAGATAACGATTTAAGTGCTGAATTTAAAGGTGGAGGTAAAGTAGGTTCAGCTTTTTCTGATGCTTCAGGCTCTTCAACTGCTTTAAATAAAGTTTGTGAAGCTGTTTATAAGAAAAATAAAAGTGAAATAACTTCTTCAGGAACTTCTCCCGATAATCAAGCTAAATTGAAAAGAGATTTGTTTAAGTATTGTTCTATATTGGGAGAAGTAAAAGTTATTAGCGAAGTCAGCGAAGAAGATTACAAAACTAATTCCAGTTATGGAAATTCTTCTGAGAATGCCAAAAAATTTATAGCTGTAACTGGAAATGACAAATTTTGAGAAGCAAGAAATAAAGAGTTCTATGAAACTTCTGGAGACAAATCTAATTCTTCAGCAACTGACAATTCTAAATTTAAAACTGAACCAAATAAAAACCCAAAACCAAATGTAAGAAATATTTGTAAAAACGCATATGAGTCTCTAACGTCAGATAAGACAAATTATCCTGAAACTGATGTAAATAAATTCTGTACTTTATAAGCAGAAAAATTAATTAGTTATGGCATCCCCAGCAGTAATTGGAGCAGGAGTAATAGGAGGAACAGCGGTAGTGGGAGCTACTTCTGTTGCTGCATATCATGCTTTTAATAAGAATGGGGCAACTGAAGAAAATCCAACTACTAAAGGTTCGCCAACAGCATCAATTCTTGAACCTGGCCAAACTCAGGATGTACAACAAGAAAGCGCTCAACCACCAGGAAGAATTGGTGACGCAGGCGTTGATTCATCAACTTCGAAAGGGAAAGAAGCAACTGGAGAGAATGCAGAGGCAGCAGCTGTCTCCTCACAAACGTCTGCGCAAAGTGGTACTGAAGATTCGGTTCCAAAAGTATCAGAGACTGCTGGCCAAGAAGGAAAACCTCAAGGAGAAACAATACCTCCTGCACCAGCACAGACAAGCAATCCTAAACCCGAAGGATCTTCTGTTTAGATAAATATGACACCACAAGCAGCAGTAGGAACAGGATTAGGAGGTTTAGCTGCTGCAGGAGCAGGAGGTACTGCTGTTGCCTATGCAGCTGGAGCTTTTAAGGCAACAGAAAACAAAACAACTAATAATAAAGAACCAACATATTTATCTCAAGCT
>NZ_CACTIB010000001.1 GCF_902712995.1 Candidatus Mycoplasma haematohominis | reverse complement strand
AACAAAAATTTTAGCAAGCTGAGAATTTAAGAAAAGTAAAAAGTGGAAAGAGTCGATGAATAGTGTGTTTTTAAGAGGTATATTTATTACGTACTATCATGACAAAAACCACCCTAGCAAAAGTAAGTTTAATTTCAGGAAGTAGTGCCATCGTTACAGGTGGAGCAGCTGCTGGAACACTATCTGCAAAAACAGACGAAAATAAAAGAGCTTCTCTTGTTCCTGTTAAGAGAAAATCTAGATTTGGAAGCGTGAAAAAAATAGAAAAAAGTTATAAAGTCTTGAGTGAAGAAAATAACTTTCAGGAATTCATAAAAAGACAGGATAAGAATTTCATAAAAGAAAATCAAAAATACAAAAATGAATTTATCGATACATGAAAAGAAAATAACTCCTCTGCATGAGAAGAGTTATTTAAAGCTAGATATTCAATCTATAGCGAAAATCCGTTAGTGGATAGTCAATCTAAACTTTATTCGGTTTTCGATAATTTAGAAAGCGGGTTTGTTGCACATGAAAACAATAGGAAAGATTACAACTCCCTTAACAATGCATGTTGAAGAGCATACTGAATGGATCTAGAGGGAGAAAAAGAAGAAACACTGGATGTTGTATGACTTCTATGTTCTAAAGATGGTGAAATGCCAGAATAAAAGGAATCTTTTATTCTGTTTCTTCAGTGCTAGAAGTCTGACTGCATTCTGCAGAAGATAATTGAACAGTTAAGTAAGAAACTCCTGCTACAAAAACAACGTTTATAGAAGTTACAGCTAAGATGGTTGAAGAAGATACCATTTTTAATTAATTGTGAGAGTTATTATAAGAATAATCACTTAAATCGCTATTTATGCAGGTTTCAGATCCAATTTTGAAATAGTTAGTTAACTAAAAATATATTCATATTTATTTTTGTTCCATTCCTAATGATCCTCTCAATGAACAAAACATAGTTACCTCTGACAATATTTTTTTTCAATCCTCTTCATCTTTTTTCTTGTAGTTTTCTGAACATTGGTTTTTCAAAATTTCTTTATCTGTTGTTTTTTTCTTATTTTCGTCATACAATTTCTTAAATCCAGCATCCTCTAACTTCGCTTTCTTTCCTAAACCTTCTCATTTTCCATCTTCTGAACCAAAGAAAGCTTTTGTTTGATTTTCTCAAAACAAATCATTAACTGAATCTGAAGAAACTAAAGCAGATTCCTGCACAAAAGACATGGTTGCACTACAAGAGCCCTCTTCAGAACTGTAACAATCGTCTTCAAGCTCTAATATTTCTCATTCCAAATCATCCTCTAAAGTAATAGGAATAACTCCATTTGCTGAACAATAAATTCATACATATTGTTCCTGGAAAAAAGTTCAAAATCTTTCTCCAATTAATTTCTCAGCTTTCATTTCCTGAGAATAAGCGTTCTTGCAAACATCTTTTAAATCGGAATAACTTCTAATTGCCTGAGAACTGTATGGAAAATTTTCAACACTTCCATATCTATCTTCTACAGATCCTAAATATCTATTCTTATAATTTCACCTTCATCAATCATCATTCAATGTATCTTCTGCATCAACAAAATGATACTTAAAGTCGTATCCAAATGTTCCTTCTTTTGGATTCTGAATTTCTTTATGTGTAGGAGCTTTATCCTCTAAAGATAATTTAGATGAAAGTTTTTGATAACGAAGTTTCGTTTGTTCTATAAATCTAGAAGAAAGCGCAAACCCAAATCCAGTTATTAAAGAAAATAAACTGAAAATAAAGATTAGAGGCTTCATGGAAAAACTTATCGATTTATAGAACCCGATAGGGAACAAAATCTAAGTGTTTCTTTGGCTAATTCTGAATTTTCACTATAGGAAATATCGTAGTTAATTTCGCATAACTCTTTAAGTGATTCAATTGTTCTATCATCAGTTTCATATAACTTCTTAAAACCTGCTTGCTCATCTTTAGCTTCAGAACCTATACCTTTACCATTTTCTCCATAGAAAGCAATTGCTTGTCTTCTTCAAAATTTTCCGTTTTCTACTGCACGAGTAGAAATCATGCTGGATTGATAAACATTTCCTAATTTATATCTACCTATAAATCTATCGCCTTGCTCATAAATTGTTTCCGGAGTTCCTCCTTCTACAGAACAATAAGTTCAAATATCTGACTCGTATTTCTCCTGTTTTATGTTTCTATTAATAGGAGAGATTTCTTCTCTTGTTTTCTTTTTATAGGCCTCTGAACATCTTTCTTTTAAGTCATCAACACTTTTTATACTCTGAAATTCAAAACTTATTCTCCTCGAATTAAAAGCATCTTCTCTACTACTTGAAAATCTTTTATAGCTTCAAGATCATCATGAAACGTTTGCTTTATCAGAGGTATCAATAAAGTGTTTTTGGAAATCAAAACCAAATGTTCCTGCTTGTGGATTCTTAATAAATTTACGACCAGAGAATCTTCTACCAGACTGATAACGATGTCTAACTCTTGGATTTCTACTTACTGAAACTTCTCTAGATTGAATAACGTATATCCCAAAAGAAATTCATATAAAGACTGCAGATCCAGCAATTACAGTCGCAAGAGTTTTTGATGAATACAACAATGTTATTTTTTACTTGAAAATACTAACTTCAAATTCTATGTTTTCTTTTAAGAAATATACAAAAATTTATTTTCTACTAATAAAAATAAATGATAATTTATGGATTAAGAATGTTTTTTATTGAAAATAAGAAAACCACCAAAAAATTAATAATTAAATTTCGCTTACTACAATAAGTAAAAAATAACTATTTAATGTTCTACTTTAACTTCTATTTCAGTGCCTTCTACAGATCAAGTCAGTTGCCTAAAAGAATTTCAAAAGATAAATTTAAATATGAAAGAAACAATTAAACAAGGAGGAAAAAAGAAACCTATTAAATAGAAAATTAATATGATCTTAATTTTGCCTCCAG
This sequence comes from Candidatus Mycoplasma haematohominis, assembly GCF_902712995.1. Lineage (GTDB taxonomy): Bacteria > Bacillota_I > Bacilli_A > Mycoplasmatales > Mycoplasmoidaceae > Eperythrozoon_B > Eperythrozoon_B haematohominis. The sequence continues at coordinate 3,695 of NZ_CACTIB010000001.1, read as the reverse complement.
TTTCTTGCGCTAAATAAATAACTGAACGGTCTAAATGTGCTTTGTTTGATAAAGCGAAAGAATCAAGACTAGAAACAAAACCCAAACACTTTATAACATCTATTATTCAAAGAACTATTGACACTAAGGACATTAAAAGAATAAAAACTACAAGCGCTATAACAGCACCAGACAAAACATCGAAAAGCCCTACGCATGCGATGATTGTTAATAAAAGTACAGAAAGAAAAATAGATATAGCAAATTCTCCAATTCATATCTTTTTTATTGATTCTGCTTTGCTTTTAAGAAAAGAAAAATCTGTGAAATTAGAATAGCTTGAATTCAAAATAAAAAATCTTAAAAAGTAAATTTAACAAAGTCAAATAATATTTTGTTTTCTTCGTCTAATACAGAAACATCTCCTAAAAATCAATTATTTCCTAGAATATACAAAAGGTTTATTGCATTTAATTCATTTCTATTGAACAGCAAATTTCTCTACATCTTATTTTGACTTATCTAAATCTCTCTAATAACTGGCAAAGACTTAACTAAGAGATAACTTTTTATTCTTTCCTAAAGTGCAGAATCTATCGACATCTTGCTTTAATTTATATTTACCATCTGTATTAGTAGAATCATCAGAAAAATCAGAACTAGGTTTCTTATATTGAGCATCACAAACTTTATTCAAACTATTATTCTCGTCAGTTCCATAACCACTTGTTACAGCTTTAAAAGGATCGCTTATATTGTTTGCATCTTTCTTTAGACCCTCCAATCTATTAGAAAAAGCTCAATTTCATCAATCTTCATTGTCCTTGATATCAGCAACTAGATCATTCTTATTATTACCAATCCCGCTTAACTTATTTTCCTCTACTTGAGAATTAGCTTCCGCCAATATTTTGGGTTTCGGCTCTGTTCCTTTGGAGCGAAAAAATAAATCAGGAGAAGTAGAACAATATCTTCAAACATTCTGAATATAAGTTGTGTTTACAGTTGTTTTCTCTGTTTTCAAAAGAGCAGCATGACATACTTGATTTAGATATGTTTCATTTTTATCAGATACGCCTTTTAGAAAGGCATTAGCTACATTTTCAAACTCATTGCTTATTGAAATATCATTTCTTTTTTTATCTTCCTCAAAAACATTCTTATATACATAATTCCATCACTTTTCGTTTCCTTCAAAAATAGGATCAACAAATTCATCCTTATTATTTCCTCCTATAGTTCCTACAGCGTATAAAGTTGTTTGAGATTCTTTTAGAGTTGTATACCTTACGGAAATAACATGGGTAGCTAATCCATAACCTCCACCAATAATAAGAGTTCCTGCTCCTATCCCTGAAGCTCCTTTAACCAATGCTGACATAAAAAATTATTCAGAGCCTTTTAAAGAACAAAACTTAATAACTTCTGTCTTAGTTGGTTTATCTTGAGAAGAAGTGCTATTATCTGCAACTTTTTCATATGATTCTCCACACTTTTCTCTTAAGTTTGGTTTTGGAAACTTATTTTTGTTATCGTCATAAAACTTTTTGAAAAAAGAATTATCTGTTGAAGGTGTTGGGAAATCTATTGATCCTTTTCTAAAAAATTCGCCAGTTTTTAAGTCTCAAAAATCTTTGTTTAAAGGATTTTCAACAGACATAAGAATAGATTTACTGGTATTCCCGATTTTTTCTGGAGTGCAAGAATATCTTTCTTTATCAGAGGACTCTTCTACTGTTAAAGGCTTAATTAAAGATAAAGAACAATATTTCCAGACATCATTTTCATAATTTCCAGTAACAGTAGTTAATTCTTTTTTAAATGCGGCTTCACATACATCACTTAGAAAGACAATTTCAGAGTTGGCATGTTCAAATTTATATCCATCTGTTATTTCCTTAAATTCAGCACTCAAAGAATCACTTTTAGAATCGGAATAAAAACGATTTAAACTTCACTCTCATCAATTTTGATTTTCTGGTTTCTTAGTGTCTACTAATAAATATCCATACTTTATCCCAAATGTTCCGGAAGTGTAATCTTTAGAAAAGCTTGTTGAAACTGAAATAGTATGGTGAACATCTGGCATTGGTGGACTATTAGTAAATACAGGAGAAAACATGTAACCTCCTACTCCAATTACAACTAAAGAACCAACCGAAATAATTATCTTTGCTAGATCCACAAAGTTATTTGATCTTCCAAATAAATAAGAAGAATTTAATTTTTTACCAATTTAAGAGAATTAGATAAAAAAAGCAAAAATACTCTCTTTATTCAAAACTCCTCAAAGAGCAGAACATAATTGTTTCTTTTATTATTTTGTCTTTGCTGCTTGCCTCGCTAAATTTTTCATAATTTTTCCCACACAATTCTTTTAATTCTTTTGCCGTTCTATCGCCACCTGTTTTTCCATACAACGTACTGAAACCTGCTTCGCTTTCCGTGGCTTTATTTCCTGAGCCTTCACCACTAACATCTTTTTTAAAGAAAGTTTTCGCATGATTATCTCAGAACTTTTCGTTTCCAGAAATCGCAACCAATCGTGACTGATAATTGGGATTTATTTTTTCTTCTATATCGTGTATATTATTATCTTTTTCCTCTTCTTCCTCCTGATCTCATTCATAATCTTCTTCTACAGTGATCGGAAAAATTCCTTCAATCGAACAATAAAGCCAAATTTCTTCCAACGAATTAATTTTTTCTTTTTGAGTTACAGAAGATTCATTTACAACAGGAGTCTTTAATTTTTTCTTATAGACCTTTTCGCAGGCGCTTTTTAGAGAATTATGATCATTGACGGATTTAAATTCCTCAGATAAATAACCGTCTGAAGAGTTAAAGGCTATTCTTGCAAATTGATATCTATTTTTGTATGCTCACTTCCATCACTCTTCATTTTCACCATTAGAAGCATCTACAAAATGATGTTTAAAAAAATATCCAAAAGTATCTTCGCCTGCATTTTGAATCGCTTTACTTGTGGGAACATTTTTATCAATCTCAAATAATGCAAAACCTAAATTTTGTTCTTTGATTGCTGTTCTTTCGGATACAACAAAAGATAATCAGCCGCCAAAACCAGTAACCGCAAGTAGAGAACCAAAAACTAAGCCTTTCAAAAGGCCAAAAAATTTAACTTTAGAAATTATCTTTTTGAGAAGAATGTTTAAGTTAAATTAGAAAAGGCAAATCCACAGAACGTTTTTATTATTTTTTTTGTTGCTATTAATTATTTATGCATTTGTAGTACCAGCGAATTTTAAAAATCAAACGAAAAACATTTTTTATTTTTAAATCAGCAGGGGCGAATTTATAAACACACAATTGAAAATCTATTTCTAATAGACTCTAATTAACACATGAAATCAATTACAACTCTACTAAATCAATTAACTAAGGGGGGGGTTTGGGAATGAAAATCTCTTGGAGAAATTGCTACAGATATTTGTATAGGGGTCGGAGCCATTAAGTCTCAAATAGGGCAAGGAAATTATCCTTGCGTTCATTATGGTGAGATATATACTAAATTTGAAATTTGATTCGATAAGTGCATTTCCAAAACAGACGAAAAATTAATAAAAGAAGTTAAATATGGCAATTATGGAGATTTACTAATTGCAAATGCTAGTACAGCAAAAACGGGAATTGGAAAGTGCTGTGCTTATTTAAGCCAAGAAAAAATAATTATTGGAAAGAACATAACTTTAATC